>NZ_JBFEFT010000007.1:0-125944 GCF_047229225.1 Bacillus sp. 179-C3.3 HS
TTTTCTCTATTATAAAATGAGGAGATGGGAATTTTAAGGGAAAAAATAAGGCTGTCAAGATTTTCTCGACAGCCTGAAGATGACGGTGATCGTCATCTTTTTTTATTGACACATTAAAGCCACAAAAAGCACGATTACAGATAGTTCATTTTTACCATTTTCGTGGATATGATGGAAAAATATCCTATCTTTTTGATACCATATATGTGTAAGTCATTACGTAAAGGGGGATAATGAATAGTATGAATGGTTTATTGCACAAGTTTCATGCAAAACTTACACTGGTAGTAGCTTTGATTTTGGCTCTCGGAATCACTTCCGCTTTTGGTCAAGCTTCAGCGAAAGAACAATGGGATCCACAAAAACAAGGAAGAATTGCACAGGCTATATTTGATGCTGCTGCATATCATGAAGAGAGTCAATCCTTTTCATTTGATGAATTCAAAGTCATGAATGCTGGACTATCAAAAGAGATTGCCTTAGAAATGAAAAACCACCTAGAATCATTAACCCCTCAAGAAGCTCAAATTGCATATGAAGAACAACAACTTGCTAAAGAAAAAGGCGAAGTAACCACTATGGTTGCTCCTATCGTCATTTGGGCCGCAAAAGTATTAGCTGGTGCAGGCCTAGCATGGCTTGGTAAAAAGCTATTAGATATGGGCGGCCACGAATTTTGTAAGCGATACAAAAATGAAAACAAGACGACTAAGTATGTGTGCAAATTCCTCTAAGGAGGTGCAAATTCTTGAAGAAAACAAATTGGTTTTTATCTGTGTTGATCACTGCCTTCATTTCGTTTGTGATCCAATCGGGATTAAGTAACGTTGGTGTGATTAACATGTCCAATATTTGGGCAGATTTAGTCAGCTGGATTGTGATTTTCTTCGTCGTATTTATTGGCGTTGAAGCTTCTTTAAGAACAATCCATAAAATGAGGCATCGAACTGAATAAACAGTATAAACACCCCTTCCATGCCGGAAGGGGTGTTATCTTTTTTACTATAATGTATTCAACTGCGACTGTGATGTAAGATAAACAAGCATTTGATGAACATGTCAAAGAAATGCTTATTTCTGACTCTGAAAGTCAACTCACGCTACAGTAGAATTGTTTAGATGTGATTCACTATTTAGATTTATGTTAATTACTCCAGCAAGTTACTTGATTTCATTCCAATTTTTAATCGCTTCTTCCCGACTCTTCCCTTGATTTTTTGGGTCAGCAAAAAAGTCACGAATGAATTGATTATATTCAAACTGAGGTGCATTTTCCTTTTTATACGAATGATCTTCCTTCCGTTCTTTCTCTACGTACCAAGCATCTACTGCATCACGATATGTTTTTCCGACATTGTTTTTGAAAAAGTTTTGAATATAGGTCGAAAAGTGAAAGTTGGGGATAATTGCCTTAAAAAACATCTTACATTTTGACTGCAACGATGGTTTTCCATAATAACTGTATCAAGACATAAATCTACTTGCGGTTCTACCTTCTTCGATGTTGATTTTCTGACAGGCTTTTTAATCTCCCCTGTCTGAAGGAAAATTTCAATCCTTTTGGTAATCTCTATTTTAGAACCAGAAGCACTTATTCCGTTATTTCTACAAAAAGATTGCAATTCTTCCTTTAACCAATAGAAATCTTTAAAACTTTCTACACTTATATCTTTCGTTAGATTAGGTCTCATCAATTACACCTCCGTATTCAATCCACATTACAGAACATATATTCCTATTTAGCGAAAATATTTAGAAATGACAAAGTTGAGAAAACAGCCTATGACAATCAAAAAAACAAATATGGATGAAAAAGAACATGACCAAGTTACATTCTTATTTTCGTAATCAACATTAAAAGTTATGTATTTTCTCAAGCTTAATTTGGGTGAATAAGTTAGCAATCAATAAAAACTCAAGTAACTACCTTATTCTTATCAGCAAAAATTAATACATTCTAACTTGTTGGAACGCTTCTATTATAAAATCACGTTCATTCTCATTCATATAATATTTGACCATTCTCCAAGATAATTTGAATAGGAAAGTCCGTATCTTATTGTTCAAATTGAATTTCCATCAAATTTTTTATCCAGACTTACCAAGATAAGATCATTTAGACTTTCGATTATAGAAATTTTGCAATATAAGATTAAAATCTCGTATCCTTAGATCATAATGATAATATTCGTTATCCAAAATAAGATCATTATAATTTTATCATTATTTCGCTCTAACCAACCATTTTCAGCCGATTTGATCTGATCGTTAATATTTATTAGTTCATTTACTGTATATCCCATTTCATACCACATCCCCCCAATATAAAACCTCCCTTACCGGGAAGAAAATACCTTTTAAACAACAAAAAAACTACAGCCAACTTTTGAAACTGACTGCAGTATATTCATAATTACCAATTATTCTTTTTTAATTCAATACCAATGGTTTAAATTTAATAATTTCATCGTCTTTTAATTGTTCAATAAAGATCATGATTTTCGCTGTAGCTTCTTCTGGTGATAATAAATCCCAAATCATTACCCCGCCGATAGCGTTCACATATTGCATCAGTGGACGCAATACTACATTACGCTCATCTTTTATTGAATGTATCTCATCGTTCGCTTTCCAGTCATCAATCATATTTAAAACATCTAATGTAGCAAATAAAGCAACACGATTACGGGATAGGTTAACAGTTTCCAACAAGATTGCTGCACGCTCTTGCTCTTTCAATGCAATTTTGGTGTAGTAATATGGGTCATCTAATTCTTTATCATAAGTCGTATAGGCATACCACCATAATCTTGACAAGCCATTTCGATAATAAGGTTTATCTTTTCCGAAAAAATATCTTGTATTGAGAGTTGTTTCTTTTCCATCTACAGGCCATCTTCTTAACATGTACTCCCAAAATTCTGTATGCACTAAATATGCCCAAAAACTTTCCTCTGAGGCAAGTTCAATTGGAATATCCTTGTATAGTTCATGTAAAACTTGAGCGTTGTCACTATCATAATTAGAAGGAGGTTCAGGACCAAACTTCATTTTCCTAGAATGATTGATAATAGCAGATTCATCCCCTAAATAATCAGCAACCCAGACATCGGTATCTTTTGAATAAAAGTGTAAGTTTTCTAATGCATGTGTTTTGACGGTTTGTAACGTTACTTCATCAAAATATCTCATTCTTCAGAATCCCCCCCTTCCAATAATTCTTGTAAATGATTCATTGCTTTTTTATTAGGGTCATCTAACATTTCGTGTGCGACTCCTATTAAATTTTGTTCGGGTAATGCATCTATACCCATCTTATTATGGTGCAATCGGGCTTCGATCGATTTATACCACGCAGTGTCCCGAATTTCTTCAATCCAGGTATCATCTCCGGATTGATAGGCTGCGCGTATATGATATAATGCCTCTGCCATCGCGGGGATATAATAAATTGCGGCCAAAATTGCGTCAGTTTTAGCCAATGTTGTACCATGTAAATACGATAATTGGTCAAAACTTTCTTTCGGCAATTGTATTCTAATCTTAGTATGCGATAGATCAATTGTTAATGGTTTAGCGTTTTTATCCATACTAGGTATTAATTCAAAAATAGAATTCACTTCAATAAGTGGTTCCTTCTCAATCTCCAGCGTTTCCGGCTGACCTATTGCAAGTAAATCTCCTTTTTCTAGTTCAAATTCAAATCCAGCTGAATAAAGATCTAATTCACTATTCTCGTAATCTGAAATGTTTTCGTTGGCCAAAACAAAAAAGTTAAGGTCTACTGTTTTATTTAAATCATGAATAGAGACCTCAAATTCTTCTGATTTCTGATTTGTTGTTAGTAATAAACGCTTCATTGTCGAAGGGCATTCGATATGCAGAGCAAAGACCGCTAGTCCTTGATCTATTAACCTTTGAATCGTTTTATTTTTTAATGTGTAATGAACCTTAAATCGCATTAAATCTAGTTCAACAGCTTCCTCAAGTTCTAAATTACATGAGAAGCGATAGTTTTTTTCAGATTCACATGGGGTGATTACTGGATATGGATAGTGTTTGGGACGTACCTTCACTGTGCTTGTACCTCCAATGCAAGTTTACTACGTGTCTTGAACATGACTTGAATTTCCACTACTTCATTTTTAGTGAATTGGAGTGGGCCAATTTCATTTTCTATTATTTGTAGCTTCTCTTTTGTGTTCATGTCAATCGCTTCAACGATTTTCAGTTCCGATTTCATGTTATTTTCACCGATACTGCTTATTAAAAATGTACGTTCCCCATCAGTAGAAGGCCAAAAACGAACATTATATAATCCTTTATTATAGTCTATGCAAAACGCACGTGCTCGTGAAATTTTTGCATGACTTGACCCACCTGCTTTTTTATGCTCGTTCCCTTTTGCATCTCCCTTTTTATTAGGTGGAGTTGAAATGATCCCATCCCCACCGTCTTCTCCACCTAATCCTATTGGCGGAGTCGTTACTTTTTGTTTTTTCTTCTTTTTAACTTTGCTCAATTTTTGCTTCATAGATTTTTTATTTATTTCAACAATAGGACTCTCCTTTTCTGTTACATCAGGCAACAGGTTTTCAAGCCCTTTTAATTCAATACTCTCTACATTTGACAAATCAATAAGATTGCGTGTTTCCTCATTCATCCACGTATTTATTTCACTCAAAAGACGTTTTGCATAAGGTATATTTTCTTTAAATAAATTCGGATCCCATTTATCGTGAGTTGGCGGCTCCATCTTTCTTAAAACCTCATTTAAGCGCCGTCCCTTTACAACTAGCAATCCAGCGAATTCTATTGGTGTTCTAAAATGACCTCTATCATATATTTGCATGCCAGTTCCACGATAAAGAACAATTCTCTTCTTAAACCCTTCGCGAGCTATTAAATGTAAATTAATCTCCTCTTCTATCCCCTTATCTGTAAGGAATTTTTTCGAAATTGGTTTAGATTCAGGATGAGTTAAAGCTTCATAATATTGGAGTAAAATATTATCCGGCTCTATTTCTGCTATATTCCCAATCTCATGCTTCAATGTTTCTGAATTCAAAACTTTATCATCAATATGTACTTCTAAATGACCATATGCAATAGCCAACATAAAGCTTGATATCGCTTCTTTCAATACTTCAAACTGCCAATCCTTAACTTCAGCAAATCCAATGATAAACTTATCTGTACCCCTTTTTGTACGACGGAATTTCTTAGGTACATCCTCTGCATTTATTATAGGCTTAAAGTCTTTTTCAACTGCAAATCCATAGTATCCAGTCCCTTGAGTCATATCATTGTCGTCATCAAGAAACGATGCAATTTTCGATACACCCTGGAAACCGAATTTATCTTCCTCATTTACAGTTCCATACATCACGGTTTGAAGATATGAAGCTGCGAAAGGAGCGTGTTTTCCAATACCGAAAGACCCGCTTGACATTGGTCCTTTTTCTGTAATTCCAGTTGAACGTACTAATGCCATCCAGCCCCCGCTGTTCTGTCCATTCTCACCGCCAATATTACTTAATCCTTTGGTATTGTAATCTTGGATAGCCATTACTTTAATCTCATCTTGCTGTAAAGTTTCAAGCCCTTTTGCAAAAAACTGCTCAGCATCCTGTTGATTATGACCATACCAATACGACTTGCCTAATTTAAATATATTTGTCAAACCTGTCGCGTCAGGTAATTCATCTTTTGATATATTAAACAATGAGAACTTAACTACTGTTGGTTCATCACTAGATGATCTTGCATCCAATGAGTCTTGCAATGTCTCTTTAGTAACTGACTGAATAGGAACCGACTTAAATTGCGTAATACCGGTATCATTCAATCCGCTAATATTTCCTCCGCCAGCAGACGGGAATTTCCACTTCGCATACATGTTATATCCCCCTCACAATAATCACTATTTATTCTAACATATAAAGAGGGAAATCATGAATCAAAAGCCAAATTGACAAGGTCACTAAAGGTATTTATCACCATATAAATCTATGAAATTGAATGAATTCTAGAAAGGAAAAGAGCATTCACTTTAAATCTCCTGCTGTATTATAAAATTAATTTAAAGCATTTTCCTAGGTCATCTTACTTATTGTTATAACATAAATATTAAAAGACGAGATCAGTCTGAAAATACATTTGTAATAATCAAGGAACAAAGAAAAAATACTGATTCTTATAACGGTGATTATTAAGTTATAAATTGAGGTATGTTAATATATAAAGGAGCAGGATCTTATGGCTGATATGATGACAAGGAAACAGAGAAGCGAAAATATTAGGGCAATTAAATATGTTTCTATTTAGAATCTATTGTTACCAAGAAATTTGGAGGAAAACCTGATATATCAATAAAAAATATAAAAATTACAATATTTAGCTATTCCTGCTTTTTACATCAATGTGCCGTACATGCTAATAAACCCAAAATAAATGTCAAGTATTGAAAAAGGAAATCAGAACGGAATATTGATGGGGGTAAGGTAGTAAATTAAAGCGAATTTGGGAACATGAGGTTAAAGACAATCTAGATAAAGTTATAGAGGAATTAAGTGATTTTATAATTGCCACTAAACAAAAAGAGACCCCGTGAAAGGTCTCTATAAACTGGGATTTCCATTTGTTCTTTCGTGTCTTCCTGGCTATATACTGTATCTAACGCTGTTAATAAATTAGTAGCAAGCTTTTTAATAACAGGTACACTAACAGCATTTCCTGCCTGCTTAGTATGTTGTAGTATGGATTGATAATTTAATGCTTCAATTCCGTTTTTATTATGAAATCAAACGTGGCACTTAAATTACTCCAAGCCGACAAGTAAGTTTCATTTTCAACAACTGTCCTGAGTTTTTGAATATTTGACCAACCAACTAGTACACCATATAAGTTAATGTTAGATTTCTTTACACCTTCAAAATCCTTTAAATACCCAAAAAGTTTATATGTGCCATCAACTAAGTATGACCTCTTATCAGATCTCTTCACTTCTATAATATAAAAACTCCTTTTATTCCCTTCAAGCACTTCTAAGACTAAGTCTGGTCTTCTTAGTTTATCACTCAACCCATACGCGTTCACGAGTGGACCATATTTGCTATTTAAAGAGAACTCCTTAGGAATAGCTTGAAAATATATATTAATTTCTTTATTGCCTAATAAGAATCTGCTGATAATTGATGATCCACCACCGATTAGAGCAATTCTATTCTCAATTCCACCGTTGTCTTTTATAGTTTCAATTAACTTAAATAGAACTGCAATTTCAAACAGTGTATCTTTGTTTAAAGGTTTTAAGGTTTTTCCTTGTAAAACTGAATCAAGATAATTTATTGGTTTATTAACAATAGTAAAATAAACTTCAGCTACTTTTGCAAGTTGTGAATACATTTGTCCGCGTGCGTTTTTTGCTTGGACTATTATTTTTGGAGTTATATCATGCATATCTCCGATTTTTCTAATGAATGGATTGTTAAGCAATCTTTTTGTCTTATGTCTAATACGATAGACTTGGTTAATCCATTTTTCACTTTTCTCTAATTCCTCGAGTTTTGTTTCTTCTTGTTCGAAGTCAGAGCTTATTAAAGAGTTGCAGATAAATAATATTCTTCGGAGCAGATAAAGTAATAACCTATTTTCCGGTAAATCGAATACTGATGATCGTTGGCTACATACAAAAATAGATGGGTCTCCTCCGGAAGCATTTCTTTCAGATATTGTTTTACTCCAATTTATCTTTCCTTTTACATTACCTTTCAGGACTTTGTGTTCTGTTAAAGACGTCTTTGAAAGGCGTTTTAGAATGGAGGGTGCAGTTATCTCTACAAACTCTTCAACTTCCCTATCAAGGGTAAAATATACATAAGTCAAATTCTGCAAATTACTTTTTGATACATTTGTTAGGTTTAAAAATACTTCCTCTGCAGATGCAACGGTTGAATTATTTTGGATAAACCTCCATAAATGTTTATTTGTTTGTTCAAGAATTTGAGAGTGATTTTTTGGCGACCAGCAATCGTTATTATAAATAACCATTTAATCCCCTGCCTGCCAAACAGAATTTTCTATTCAATTGATTCATCCCCGGTTTCACTTTCTTCAATTAATTCTTCTTGAGGATCAGTTTGACCACCCTCATTGCTCTCTTCACTCTCTGTTGGTGATGATTTTCTATCGACGTTTCTAAAGAAGTTATTTGGCAGTTCAAATAAGTCACTAACAAACCTCTTTAAAATTTCTCTTTCATTTTCTGATAAGAATAAGCCGATTTCACGATATAATTCAAGGATATCATTATGATCTAATCCTTCAAATTGAGGAATAACAGTTCCACAAACGGCCTCAATTCTACTCGAGTTATTAGTAATAATTATGTATTCCATTAACTCAATAATGATAGCCGGGCCTAAAGACTTAGGTGTTACTTCAACTAACTTATTTACAAAGTCTTTATTCAACTGGGTAAGATTCGAAGCATTGATTAAATTTGAATAGAAAGTTAAATCAGGAATTGGAATTTCTACAAATGCAAATCTACGCATAAATGCATAAGAAAATGCAAAAAGACTATTCTTATCGAAAGTATTCATTGTTCCTATAACTCTCCAATTTTGTCCAATGTAATATGTACAAGTTGAAGAATCATAATATGAATCCCTTCTATTATGATGTTTGATCTTTACTGGCCTATTGTTAGATTCAAATGGAAGTTCAATATTTTTCCCAGATAGTACAGTAAATAGTTGCCCAAAAGCCTTATCAATATCCGCACGATTTATCTCATCAATAATTAACCATTTATTTTCTTTAATACTTTTCAATACTATACCTTCATGAAATCTTAGTTTCCCTGCTTCATTAGGATCTGGCATGTATCCGCCAATTGTATCAAATGTACTCCAATCATCCGTAGCCGTACTTAAAATATATCCATCAATATAATTTGTTCTTGCTCCTTCTTCTGCCGCCCTTTCCGCAATAGTTGTTTTTCCTGTTCCTGGAGGTCCAGTTAAAATAATATTTTTTTGAATGTTAATATAGTTTTTGAAATACTCAATTGGTTTAATATCCATTTCTAATGGGCCCTTAATAACATTAAAATCTGGATTATAAAAATTGCTATATGCATTTGGTAAAGGTTGTTGTTGTTCTTCTTGAGCCCCGTGATGCAAAATTTCATTAAATGGAATTTTTTGTTCAATAAGGTAGCGCATTTCTGCTTTCACGTTTAGCATAATTCTTTCACCAAAAATATCTGTCAAGTCTTCTTCTAATTCCGGATATCTGTCAAGAATTGCTCTAACAAGACCAACAGCCTGAGGACCTCTTATAGCACTTAAGGCTTGATTTGGTTCTCCTTTAGTCATTGGTGAAATACCGGGTAAATTATATGTAGTTATATAGGGTACTAAGTTTTCTTTTTTTATATTTTCATCTAACAAAATATCTACATTAATTTTAAGTTTGAAGTTCCTTCCTTCATAAGCTATGTCATAGGGTGCACCAAATACATGTCCAATTCCAATTAATCCGGTCTCCCATGTTACCTCAGATCTATTTCTATCTCCTCCAAAGACGATAAAAATTACTTGGCCGTTATCTAATTCATCTTTAAATCTATTCAATTGAAGAACTTCAATTGGATTATCTAAATTTGATATGGACTCTACTGTTGTTGGATTACCTGTTTTAATACTATAAAAGACAAGTGCTTCTAATTCTTCATCGTTCAATGGCAACGCTTCTAATTCCTTGGCAGTAGTTTCATCACCAAATGAATCTTCTTTTAAGTTTTGTGAAAAATCAGGTAGTCTATAGGGTATGAATTCAACTTGATCATCTTCAAAAAGTGATGGGCTTCTTTTATTGTCTTCTCTCTCAGACACTTTGGTATCCCCCTAAAATAAATATTGTAATCTCTCCAAATTGTACCAAACAATACTAATGAAATGTAGGTTGTTTTTCAACATATGAGAAACAACTGGGATATAAGTATTGTTAATTATTTTATCTTTTTTCAGTTCAATTGGTAATAAAAAAGAGAAGCAATTATGCTCACCTTTGTCTTCTTTCTTGTTGTATTTACGACATATTTTCTGTCCTTTTAATCTGTAATTACAGAACTGGATTTCCTGCTGTGAAATTGGACCTTTACAGTCATCACAAACTGGTTGTCTATTCTGTTGAGGTAGTTGATTACTAAATGGGATTGTCTGATTATTAATGTTGTTTGCTGTCTTATTGTATTGTTGTTACCGATTTGTCTTGTTGTAATTGATCCTTCTTTCGTGGAATACACAAGGAATCCCGTGAAGATGAGCAACCCTTTTCATTGTGGACAATGCAATTTTAATAACAGGCAATAGGCAGTGCTGTTATAAAGCAAGGGAAAATCGGAGATGTAGGAAAAAGTGCTCAATCTTTTCTTTAATGGAACTTACCCATGTACCAAACTGTTCATTCAATCTTTCCAGTTGCACCTCCCCCCTCTCTTTATTTATCTAATTAAACATGGCTCTCCCTTCACCTTTATAGGAATTCATTAAAGTTAAAAAATGCAACTTTGGGGGAATTTCCAGTCGAATTATTATATAATTTGTAATAGGAGGGGGATTAAAATGCGGTTAAACTTAGAAAAACATCATGCTCTTGACGTGTATTCTTTCACGAACACTAAAGCATACTCACCGATTAGTACACTAAGTAAAGAAGTTATAGAAGGAGTATTTGAATTTGCATATGGAATGAGTTTTGAAGGTCAAGGACATCACAGAAATCATAGGACAGGTGGTATTGATCGAAGAAGAAATGGCCAAAAATTCGCTGATACCTTCCAAGGTAAACTTGCGGAGTTTGCATTGCGGAATTACTTTATAACTAATAATTTGGAAGTAGCAGAACCTGACACAGAAATGTATGAGGAAGGTGTTTGGGATACAAGTGATTTTGAATATAAGGATATTAAAATTGCTGTAAAATCAACAAAGTCCTTTGGGCAATTAATGCTGTTAGAGTCTGAAGACTGGAACGATAAAGGACTTTATATTCCAAACTTGGGTACGGGTAATGAATTATTCGACTATTTTATATTACTTAGAATTCACCCATTTACCCAATCAATATTATCAACAAACAGATGTTTGTTGAATGATACTATTGATAAAGATAATCTTAAGGAAATTATCATGCAGCAAGAATACTCTTATGATATTCCAGGATATATTTCGCATAATAACCTTGTTCAAATTATAGAAAATGATTATTTTATTCCCCAAGGAGCATTTCTAAATAGAATAGATGATAGAAACAAAATGGATGCTGATAATTATTACTTTCAGGCTGGATTTATGCATCCAACAGACCGATTAATTAATAGACTCAAAGACTTGTAAGTAATTTTTCAAACTGAATTATATGGTTGTGTATTAAGGACTTTTCGGTAAAACAAAATAAATAGAAAAAATACGATAAATGTTACCACATATCAAAGAATTGACTATATACAAAAATACCTTTTTAGATGATTTGTCTTTTATTAAACCAATAAAAGAATTTATTATTGAAGAACATAAAGAAGAATATATCCAAGAATTAAAAGAACTGTTTAGTACAATTGGCAGTTAGAGCCTTCTTCAGAAAGTATACTGGGAACTGATTCAATTGAAATAAAAATTACTCAAGCAAGTGCTGTAAAACTTCGTAAGTTGGATACAATAGTTCTCTCTAAAGATGAGATTGTTGACTTTATTAACTTGTTAATTAATTTTACTGATAACTTTCTTCATTTGTTTCACAACGAGTTGCTTCTCGGCAATATCGTAAATCAGAATCTTAAATACATGGACATTCACACCGTTTGTGAATGTCTTTTATCTTTCTTAGGTATTTGTTTACTGGTTTATGGAATGTAAATAACGGTAACAATTAAAACTAAAAGAGAGGAGGTTATTTAGTGGTAGATAACTTAACGAAAGAACAACGAAGAAAGAATATGCAGGCCATAAAATCAAATATCTAAACTTGAAAGTATTGTTTCTAAAGAGTTATGGAAAATGGGCTTTCGCTTTAGAAGGAAGTCTAATAAATTGTTTGGAAAACCGGACATTTCAGTTAAGAAATATAAAGTTGCTATTTTTATTGATTCTTGTTTTTGGCATCAATGTCCTCTTCATTCGAATAAGCCAAAATCTAATATAGATTACTGGGAAAATAAATTAAACCGTAATCAGGAAAGGGATAAGGAGGTTAATGAGTTTTATTTAAAGAAAGGTTGGAAAGTAATAAGAGTTTGGGAACATGAAGTTAAAAATGATTTAGAAAAAGTAGTACTAGAATTAGCCGAGTTTATTAAAGAAGCCCAAGAAGGAAAAAAAGAGACCAAATTTTACCTCTTTAGCATGGGGTTAATATCACAAAATAAGATTATATAAAGTGCTTTAACTAAAATGGAACAGAGATGTATAAGCCTCTATCTTCATTTTTCGGATAAACACCCAAATTGTTCCAGAGTTTTAATACCGTTTGCGACAAGTCTTCGAATACTTCTACGCTCTCCCAATTGCCGTATGATTCATATAATTTTTCCAAATTTGGACAGAGTTGTTCCCAAACACCATCTAAGTAGGGATACTTTCGAATAATCTCATTGAGATCTTTAGGAAGAGTAAGGTTAAAACAATGACAATAACCAATGAAATACGAGATAACTTTTAATAATAAAGAAGTCAGTAATTGAATTTCACCAAACAGTTTATCAATATCATTATCTATTCGATATGAGAGGATATATTCTTCACAATTTTCTTTGGTCTCTGGGATTAAACTTAGAATGCTTTCAATATAAAAATCATGATTCTCTGGTGTGGATTTAGAAGAAAGTCTTGTTGCAATATATTCACTCCAAATTAAATCTGCATGAGCGTATGCAATCTGCTTAACTTTATCTTTGGTATTAAAAAATAATTGTTCTAAGTCAGTTACACCAAAGGCATTGTACTTTTCACTATCATCATGAACATGACAAAATTCATGATGTATAATGTGTACAGAATGTTGATTATGTTCCTCACTGAATAATGTATAGATTATTCGCGGATCAAAAAAAACAGAAATCTTAAACTCTCCATTATCTATATAGTTCAAAACTTTACCCATAGCAATTCCAAATTCGTTATTAGTATAGCCTTTCCGCAATCCATAATTTCGTTGGAATTGTATTAATTCTTCACCAAAATCATTTGGAACAATTATAGATTGTAAAGAAGTTAAATTTAGTTCATTTAGTTGACCAATAATTTGTTTGAATGCTTTTTCCACTGCTTTAACCATATCTTTGTCTAATTGTTTATCGTTTATAATAATCTCCATAATTATTTCCCCCAAAAAAATTGCATTACAGTCTATTTTAATCCATATTACCACCAATATCCATATGAAAAAAGTTTATTATAAATTGACAAAAAAGCACTGCAATCGCAGTGCTCGGTAAATCTAAATACTCTCAAATTTTTTGGTATGGTTTTTCTTTACTAATGTCTGTCTTATCTAATGCACTCAGTAAATTTTCAGCAATTCTCTTGATAACCGGTACACTTACAGCATTTCCGGCTTGCTTATATACATGGGAGTTAGCCATTCTTACCGGGATCTTAAAATCTTCCTGGAATCCTTGGAAACTTAATGCCTCTCGTGGAGTTAACTTTCTGAATCCCCAATCATCAATAATTAGCGGGACATTATGCCCCCCTGTGCCCATATTTGCTGTCAAGGTTGGGCAAACTTTCGATTGATTCTCACGAACATACACTCTTCGCAATTGATACACCGTTTCCCGATTTTTCATAGTTTCTTTCAACATATTGTAGTACTGAGAGGAAACAGTATAGTAATAAATATCATCTTGCTTTTCTTTTCTGTTGAGAATATCATCAATCGTCTTCGTTAACTTTATTGGATCTGGAAACTTAAAGTTCTTGAGGGCTTCTTCGTTATCAAATCCAACAATGAAAATACGCTCCCTATTCTGAGGTATGTTTCCAAATTCCATTGTGTTCATTACTTTATAATCAAAGAAATAGCCAGAATCCCACAACATTTGCTGAATAACTTTAAATGTGTTTCCTTTGTCATGTCCGACCAAATTCTTGACATTTTCTAAGAAGAAGGCCTTCGGTTTTTTACTTCTAATGAAACGGATCACATCAAAAAATAGAGTTCCTCGCGGATCTTTCGCTTCCGTGAAACCGCCACACTCTGGGCAAATTGGTCCTTCTACATACTCCTCATAACTGACAGTATGCTCGAAATCACAGTCGTGGCACTGGTATTTCATGCCGTGTCTTTGGCCTGCAACACTAAAAGCAACGCATGGCCAACCCGCAGTAATGATATCCACGTCAGGCATATCATGACCATCTAAGTTGCGGATATCTTCAACTACTAACTTGTGATTAAAGTTTTCTTCGTATGTCATAGCAGCGTATTTATCAATTTCATTCGCCCATTTAATTACTGCTCCCGCTTGTTCGAATCCCTTATCAATCCCTCCAATTCCAGCGAAAAGAGATGCTATAGTAAATTTTCCATTCTCCAATTGAAATAACCTCCATAAGAACTGATGTTCTGATATATTTAAATTAATTGTAGCATGATATAACGAATTTGGATGCCCCTTAAGGTTATTTTTTTACTTATAATCTATTATTTAATTCAAATTCGTCATATGTCCCCGTTTCAGCAAAGTCTATTTGGAAAACCAGATTATCTAACTTTGTGACAATTACTGAATCAATTCCTATATCTATTAACATTTGTTTCGTTACAACGGTACCTTCTGGCACACATAACACCGTCCGTAAGATCCATTCGCCTAATGTGACATTCGGATTTGACATTAACCCTTTACCATTGGTTTGGCACATTTTAGAAGACATTGTGTTTCCATTCGGAAGTATTATAGTGAAATTTTCTTTTTGATCTGTTGCAAGGTCATAAGGGAAGAACCCCCGGAATTGTTGATGAATCCAAACTGGTACTGGAATATATGCCTCGTTAACATCTCTACTTCTATTAGTTTGATCTGCATTCCAGGCATTTAAGCCGCTTCTCGGATATACCAATCCATCTCGTGAAGAATAAAGAGGTAAAACAACCTTTTGATACTGCTCCTCGAAACTCTCGTGTGATAGATACATGCTTCTCCCTTCTGGACTAAGAATAAGATCAAATGGATTTTCCAAGATATCAACATCAAGAGTAGCAACAGGATTGTTCGTAATAAATCTTTTGTAGAGTGTACTCTTAGATTTTGAGAATCTATATTCAGCATGTCTATCCCTAAACCAAATTGTTTTCGAAGTAGTATTTCTTGTGTTTAAACGTAAAGTACGAAAATCTATAAACTGCAATTCCTCTTCATGCAATTCAAATACGCCTTCTTTTCTTGTGACTAAGTGATACATCATACTAACTGCATCAGTCATGTGTAATGCTAAGTCTATACGTTCGTTTCGAAGTCTTGCTAATTCATATATAATTTCTTCGTTTGTTCTATTTTGGAAATTTTCGATTTCGCCATTGAATTCGGCAATCTTTTCAACACAACGGCCATTTCGATGTTGAAATGTTTTTAGCGCAATACCTATTCCATCTTTTAAAGCATCAAATGTAATGTCACCACGTGACAAGTTATGTGCATTAAATGATCTACAGAATATGTTTTCAGCCGCACGATAATACAAGTATGGAATTTCACTGTCTGAAAAAAGATTCGATATCGAACCAACCGCTTGTAGTAATCTTACATACTCTTCTTTTTGCTCTTGACTTTGATTTTGAAAGAACATTTACCCATCCCCTTTGAGTTCATAAAAAAAAGAAGAGAACTAGTCTCTTCTTCTCGTCTCGTCTTTAATACCTTTTCTAAGTTCATATACGACCGTTCGAACGGATAAGTATTGTTGCGTGTTCTTGGGTATTGCAAATGGAGACGGTGGGAGTCGAACCCACGTCCAGAGATATCGATTACTTAAGCGTCTACGAGCGTAGTCAACATATTTACGTGTTCACTCATCCTCATGCCTGCTGACGGGCGCTTGGAGAGCTAGTCTGATGGGTCTCTTCTTACGTCCTCAGACGGGAACGTAAGCGTAGCCTACTTCATTGGGCTCTTCACAGACACATAGGCAATGTCAGGAAGAGCTCGCTGCGCTTATTAGGCAGCTAGTGCTAAGTTTTGGTTAAAACTTTTAGTTTTGCCAGTTACATTTAAGTGCGTGTTAACGAGATCGCCTCTCGGCTCGCAGCTCAAGCTCGAACCATCCCTGTCGAATCCGTAACGTCCCCTTGTCAAAAGGGATATACGGGATAGAAACATTCAGCTTAACTGCTTCCGTATATAACTATTATAACAATCTCATCGCCCGAAACAACTGGTGGTTTCTGTCAATTGAAAGCGATGTTTGTTTACTGTAAGGCATATTGTAGCATAGTGTTGATGTGTTCAGCAAGCGATCTGCCTTTCATACTAGAATTGCTTTTGTCGGTCACGGAAGGCACGTTCAATTTCACGTTTCGCGTCTTTCTTCTTAAGGTCTTCCCGCTTGTCATATTTCTTTTTACCTTTCCCAACACCGATTAACACTTTGGCAAAACCGTTTTTCAAATATAGTTTGATTGGGACAAGTGAGTAGCCTTCTTCTTTCGTCGCCCCAATCAACTTACTAATTTGCTTTCGGTGAAGCAGTAACTTTCTCGTTCTTAGTGGGTCATGGTTATAGCGGTTCCCCTGCTCGTATGGGCTCACGTGCATGTTGTGAAGAAACACTTCTCCTCGTTCGATTTTGGCAAAGGAATCTTTTAAATTCACTCTTCCTGCACGAATCGATTTAATTTCAGTTCCCTGTAACACAAGGCCTGCTTCGTATGTTTCTTCTATAAAATAGTCATGGTTGGCTTTTTTATTTTGGGAAACAACCTTTCCCTCTCCCTTTGGCATTGGCGTACACTCTCCTTTTGACGATCACGTTCTCAAATCGCACGGATCATTTTATCAAACAATCCTGCATTCGACAACGCTGATGCAATGTGGACAAAAAGCAAATAGAGCATGAAGCGCTATTTGCTTTTTTGGCACATTACTTTTTCTTTTTGCGCTTTTGCTTCGGTGCATTTTCGAATACACGCTTTTTCTTTTTCTTCTTCTTTCGGTTGGTGAACCAGTCACCACCGCTTTTTTCCTGCTTGTCTTTCGGTTTATCACCAGATCCTCGACCTCTTTTGGCTGGCGGATCTGTTCGTTTTTTAAACTTGAAGTCTTTTGGTGATTTACGGCGAGTGCCTTTCATGCCGACAATTTCAAAATCAATGGCATGCTCTTCTTTATTAACTTCCACGACTTTGACAGTGATTTCGTCACCAATTCGGTACACATTCCCCGTCCGTTCTCCGATCATAGCAAAATGCTGTTCGTCAAAGCGGTAGTAATCATCCGTCATATAGCTGACGTGCACAAGGCCTTCAATCGTATTTGGCAATTCAACGAACAGACCGAAATTTGTCACGGAACTAATCATTCCATCAAACTCTTCACCGATCTTATCAAGCATGAATTCTGCCTTCTTCAGATCATCTGTTTCACGCTCTGCATCGACTGATCGGCGCTCCATTTTAGATGTATGATCTGCGATTTCAGGTAACAGCTGTTCCCATTTTTCAATCGTCGCATCGTCTGTCTTTTTCTGAATTAAATAGTTTCTGATCAGCCTATGGACAATTAAATCCGGGTAACGGCGGATCGGTGATGTAAAGTGTGTATAAAATTCAGTTGATAAGCCAAAGTGACCAATGCTTTCTGGATCATACTTCGCCTGTTTCATCGAACGGAGCATCACCGTTTGTATGACCACTTCTTCTGGTTGGTCTCGAACGGCATCTAGTACACTTTGGAGAGCACGTGGGTGAATATTCGTTGAAGTTCCTTTCACGATATACCCAAATGTCGTCACAAACTCTAAAAAGCGTTGCAGTTTCTCTGGGTTTGGTTCTTCGTGAATACGGTAAATGAACGGGACGTTCATCCAGTGGAAATGCTCTGCTACAGTTTCGTTCGCGACAAGCATGAATTCTTCAATTAATTTTTCCGCTACTGAACGCTCTCGAATGACGACGTCTTTGGCAGCACCTTCTTCATCTACAAGCACTTTGGCTTCTTTGAAGTCAAAATCTACTGCACCACGCTCCATTCGTTTGTCACGAAGAATCTCTGCTAGCCTCTCCATGTCCTGGAACATTGGCACAAGCGGCTCATATTTATGAAGAAGTTCTTCATCTTGGTCCACTAAAATTTTATTTACATCTGAATATGTCATTCTTTCAGTCGTTTTGATCACGCTCTGGAAAATCTCATGCTTGATGACTTTACCATGTCGATCAATGACCATTTCACAAGAAAGTGTGAGGCGATCGACCTTCGGGTTTAATGAACAAATGCCATTTGATAGGCGGTGAGGAATCATCGGAATCACGCGGTCTACAAGATAGACACTCGTTCCGCGTTCATATGCTTCCTGATCAATCGGGGAATTCTCTGTGACATAATGAGATACGTCAGCAATATGAACACCTAGCTTATAATGACCGTCATCAAGCTTTTGCACAGTGACAGCATCATCTAAGTCCTTTGCGTCTGCGCCGTCAATCGTCACGATCGTTTCGTGACGTAAATCGCGTCTGTCTTTCAGATCTTTTTCGTCAATGGCATCAGGTATCGCTGTTGCTTGTTCTATTGCTTCCTCTGGGAATTCACCTGGAAGACCGTGTTTGTGAATGATCGATAAAATATCGATGCCTGGATCGTTTTTATGACCCAAGATTTCAGTCACTTCGCCTTCTGCGCTCATTCTTCCCTCTGGGTAGCTTGTAAGTGTCACAACAACCTTATGGCCTTCAACTGCACCATTTTTAGCGGATTTCGGAATGAAGATATCATGTGTGATCTTTTTATCATCAGGAATGACAAATCCAAAGCTTTTTGTTTCTGTATAGGTACCAACGACCGTCTGAATATTTCGCTCGAGAATTCGGATGACTGTACCTTCTTGTTTTGACCCATTAGATTTATGGCTGACCCGCACCATGACAGTGTCCCCATTCATCGCTGTTCCTAGCTCTGTTGGAGGAATAAAAATATCATCCTGTCCAAACTCTTCAGGTGTTACAAAGGCAAAGCCCTTCGCATGTGCAGACAGCTTTCCTTTCACCAAATTCATTTTTTCAGGTACGCCATATCGATCACTGCGTGTCCGTACGATCAGCCCTTGCTCTTCTAATGTCACGAGTGCTTTAATGAGTTCTTTATAGTCATCCGCATTGGTAATTTCCATCATCACTTCTAACTCTTGTACTGTTAGTGGTTTGTACGCTTCTTCTTTCATGAAAGCGAGTAATTCATCCATAAATTCTTCTTTTTGCACACTCTAACCTCCTATATTTAAATTGACCAATCAAGTGATTCTAAGAATGTAAACACATCCTGATGAACCTTCTCCCGCTCTTTATCAAGCGTAATGACGTGGCCCGATTCTTCATACCATTTTAAATGCTTTTGATCTGTCTCTACTTCGTTATAAATAATGTTAGCACTATCTGTATTAATCATATGATCATGACGTGCTTGCACAACAAAAGTAGGTGAATAAATCATGTCAACATTGTTTCTGACATCAGCAATTAGTTCTTGTAGTGCTTTGAGTGTACCCATTGGCGTTTTCTTGAACTCTTCCATTTCTTGTTCAATTTGCTCTTCTGGTTTTCCCTCGAATTTCTTATAATTACGGGCATATTCTAGTATACCTTGATACATAATTTCTTCGCTTTTTATATACATAGGTGCACACATAGGAACAATTCCCTTTACAGGTACAGTGTAACCTAATTTCAATGAAAAAACTCCTCCGAGAGATAGACCAGCGACAGCAATCTCTTCATACCCTTCATCTTTTAAAAACTGGTAGCCTTCTTCAACATCTTTCCACCAATCTGCCGGACCGGTATGAACAAGCTGTTCCGGGGGCACACCATGTCCCTTGTATTGAGGTGCGTGACATGTATAACCTCTTTCGTTCAAGTAGCGGCCAAGCATTCTAACATCTGCTGTATTCCCAGTAAAACCGTGAAGAAGCAGTACCGCTTTTTTTCCACCTTTAAACGTAAATGGCTTTGGGGTAACAACTTTCATGATGTGACTTCCTTTCTATCTGATATGGTTTATATTTTCCACTTGTATGTAAAAAACAAACATCGAGAGTGCTTGTAATAAAAAAAGGTCTGAAAAAAGATCAGACCTTTGGTTACTCGCGCCTTACACGCCTAAATATGCCAATGCAAGTGTTAAAATGAAGAAAAGCACTGACAAAATGACAGTCAATCGGTGAAGGATTAGGTCTAGACCTCTCGCTTTTTGTTTACCGAAAAGCTGCTCGGCTCCACCTGAAATAGCGCCTGACAGTCCAGCACTTTTACTTGATTGTAATAACACAACGATGATAAGTGCGATACTGACAATAACGAGTAATGTAATAACAAACGCGTGCATAAAAAACACCTCCAGTCAAACTGGTACACATAACCTTATTTTACATGAAAATAAGGTACATGTCACGAAACATCAAAATAAAGATTTCCTATATATTTTCGGCATTCCATCATGTTTCAATTCATTTTCAACCCAACATCATTTTTTGCATGCCTTTTATGTGTCAGAAATCATTTTTTAATGATTTGCTTCTTCTTTTAAGAGCTGTTTTAATTCTACTAACAAACGCTCCGCTCCTTCAGGGCTGAGCATCACTTTTCCATTGCCATAGCTTTTGTTGTATTTGGTGACTTGTCCTGTTAATAGACAACTTTTATCGGCCTCATACTTTTTCAACATAATGGTTTGATCTTCGATAAAAATTTCTAATAACTGCTCTTCTTTTATACGAAGTACCCTTCTCATTTCTGAAGGCAGGACAATTCTGCCGAGAGAATCAATTTGTCTGACCATACCAGTTCTTTTCAATGACTTTTCCTCCCTATACTTTGTGAAGCTATTTCGTTCATTGACTTTTGTCAACATCTTCATAGTAAAATAGTTCTTCAAACTTTTTATCAAAGTAATGAATCATTTTACCAATCACGAGTTGTCCTGGTTTTCGATGACCATTTAATACCCTACTGAGTGTTGCCGGCGAAATACCAATTTCATCAGCTAGCTGATTTAAGGACATATCGTTTTCTATCATATACTGCATGACAAACGCTCGTCTGATTTGAATCTTTTCGGACATGATTACACCCTCCTATAGGATCAATATGTAAAGCTTGTAGGACTCTTACGCCACAACATCCATTTACTTATGTCAACACTTTTCCATCAATGCTATTCCCTTTGGTCAATGCACATACTAAAATAAGTCATATACTGAATTGTGAGGTTCGATGACATGAATCATTTTGGTGAACAATTACGCATGTTAAGAGAAAAAAGAAAGTTGTCTGTCAATCAACTCGCCATGTATTCAGGTGTAAGCGCTGCTGGAATTTCACGTATTGAAAATGGAAAGCGTGGTGTACCGAAGCCGTTAACGATTAAGAAGCTAGCACACGCTTTGAAGGTGCCTTATGAGGATTTAATGCTAATTGCTGGTCATATTGAACAAGAAACCATTCATGAAATGAAACCGACATATGAGTCCATGTTGAAAATACATCAAATAGCGCTTCAAAACAATGTCGATCACCTCCCTCTTTTTGACGGAGACCAATGGGAAACACTCTCCACACAAGACATCAATCAACTCAATCAATACTTTCTTACGCTTATCAACCAAAAAAAGGCGAATCAATAGAGAAGCATAAACTAAAGATACATCCACCATTAACTAATGTCAATATTTTCATGGCGACATCATTGCCAATAGTCAATAAATCAAGTAAAATAGATATATCTAATTTTAACCATGTGAGGTTTTGCGTTGATGAGCTTCGGTGCATATTTAAGAGCATTGCGTGAAGATAAGAAACTATCAGTGAACCAATTAGCGATGTATTCAGAGGTGAGTGCTGCTGGAATCTCCCGTATTGAAAATGGGAAACGCGGTATTCCTAAACCCCCAACGATTAAGAAACTAGCTGGTGCCTTAAAGGTACCCTATGAAGAAATGATGCAAGCGGCTGGATATATTGAAGAAGCCTTCACACCCGTAGTGAAAGCTGAAGAAACGACTCTTACTAAAATAAAGGAAGCGGCAGAGCAATATGAACTTGGTCATCTCGAACTTTTTGATGGTGACATTTGGAGTACATTGTCTAAGAAAGAAATTGAAGATTTAAACCGGTACTTGCTATTTATGTTAAATAGTCGTTCTTCTTGATGAAATGTTTGTTCTTTGACAAGCATTTCGCGCTGACTTATCACTGAATTACGGTATAATGGGTTCAGATTGGAGTGAAGAAAGATGAATCAATCTGAAATGTGCCCGCGGTTTGAAAAAGCAGTGGAGTTATTAAGTAAACGCTGGGTTGCACTGATTGTTTTTCAGCTTCTTTCAGGTCAACAACGCTTTAGTGAAATCGAGGCAGCCCTGACGAATTTAAGCGGAAGAGTTTTATCTGAGAGATTAAAAGATTTAGAAGCAGCAGGTATTGTGAAACGAGAGGTTTTTGCTGAAACACCTGTAAGAATTGAATATTCTTTAACTGATATGGGGCATTCGCTTGCACCTGTTTTCGAGGAAATTGCGAAGTGGTCTTCTGAATGGATCAAAGTTGAATCCTAAATTTCCTCTAAAGTGTCTGTCGCCTGAAATAAAACAAACTCCCTTACGTGTAGTAAGGGAGTTTGTGTCTCTTCTCACATCAACCGTCTTAAGCAGATGTGATGTTTTTTTCAGATAACGCTTTGTTTTCTCTTTTCTTGTTTGTCGGGCTTAAGTATCGTTCAAGCCAGCCCATGACAAGATCGGCTATGATGGCCATGAGCGCAGTTGGAATAGCGCCTGCTAATATAATGGCTGTTCCGTTTGTGGCGTTTGATCCTCTGATGATGATATCACCAAGTCCTCCAGCACCTACAAATGTCCCAATCGCTGTAATACCGATGGCGATGACAAGTGCAGTTCTTAAACCAGCCATAATGACAGATAAAGCAAGCGGTAATTCAACCATTCTCAGCACTTGCCATTTTGTCATCCCCATCGCCTTACCTGAATCCAAATACGCTTGCTCGATACTAACAATCCCTGTATACGTGTTTCGGATGATGGGCAAAAGCGAATATAAAAAGAGTGATAGGATGACGGTATTTGCACCAAGTCCTAAGACAAGCATCAACACAGAAAGCATTGCTAAAGCTGGTATGGTTTGAATGACATTTGTAATGGCAAAAATCCAACTGCTCAACTTACGGTAATGCGCCACAAAAATGCCTACCGGGATCCCCACAATCGCCGCAAACAACACCCCATACGCTGACATGAGAAAATGTCGATAAAATTCTTCTAACACATATGAACCGTTCTGCTGATAGTACGTCCATAATTGCTGCAATGTCTCCATTAGCCGTGACACCTCCCATACTTACTCAAAATAATTGTGTTTTTTCAAGAAATTCTTCGCAACCGTCGCTGGTTCTTGAAGCTCTCCATCGACCTGATAGTTGAGTTCTTGCATTTGTTCTGTATCAATTTTTCCGATGAGTTTGTTAATTACTTGATCCAGTCCTGGATTCTCTTTTAAGACCTTTTCTGGCACAACGGGTGATGCATCATATGGAGGGAAAAAGCGTTTATCGTCTTTTAGAATTTTGAGGTCATAGGCTTTGATTCGTCCATCTGATGAATAAGCAAGCACAATATCCATTTTTTCATTTTTCAGTGCATCATAGACGAGACCAATTTGCATTGGATAGGTATTTCCAAATTCAAAACCGTATGTTTTCACAAACCCTTCATAACCGTCGCCTTTCTTTTTGAGCCAAATATTATCGACACCGAAGCGGTATTTTTCTGCATGCTTTTCCAAATCAGAGACCGTTTCTAAGTTGTGTTCCTTGGCCATCTTTTGTGTCACAGCAAAGGCATAAGTATTGTCAAATCCGTATGAATCAAACCATCTGTAATCATACCGGTCTTTAAATTCTTTTTGGACGATCTTCAATGCACGTTCCGGATCCTTTTCTGCATCCATCCCGAGCGTACTTGATAGATCCGTTCCAGTATATCTTGTAGCGGCTATATCGACATCTCCGTTTTCCATTGCCTTTTGATGTACGGTATTGGAGCCTAGGTTTTTCACGATGGTTGTCTGTTTATCTGTGTAATGCTCAATGGTTTCTGCAACGATGTAGGCCATGATTTCTGATTCGGTAAAGTTTTGTGCTCCAATTCGCAATGTGTTGCTTGAGGAGCCGGCTAGTCCAGGAAGTGAACAGCCACTTAACCATACGATGCATCCTGCAAGCAGTACACTGATCCATTTTCTTCTTTGATTTTTCATATGAGCCAACTCCTTATGAAACTTCCTTCAACCCTTTTAAGCCTTCTGGTGTGACCTTGTTCTCGACCTTCATGAGTGTAAAATCAATGATCACTGCTAAGATCGTGACCGGGATGGCACCAGCGATGATGTATTCTGGTTGATACAACTGAAGACCAATCAAAATATAATCACCAAGACCACCTCCACCGATAAATGCAGCAAGAGTTGTCCAGCCGATCAAATAAATGGTTGAGATTCTAATGCCCGCCATAATGATTGGAACCGCAAGTGGGAGTTCAACAAGACGAATTTGTTCCCATGCGGTCATGCCAATCCCTTTTCCGGATTCAAGCAGGTTTTTGTTTACTCCTTGAACGCCGGCGTACGTATTTCTCAAAATAGGCAAGACTGAATAAAAAAACAATGCAACAATTGCAGGTATTTTCCCAACTCCCAAAATAGGAATAAAAAATGCAAGAATCGCTAAACTAGGGAGTGTTTGAAAGATGTTCACAACACCGATGACAAAACCTGCGCCTTTTTTCATTCGTGTGAGAAGGACGCCTAACGGAACAGCTACGATAATGCCAAGCACGACGGCAATTAAAGAAATATATAAATGCTCCCACGTTTTTGTCAGTAGTTCCCCACCATTATTCTCTAGAAAATTGATGATTGCATCCATTTGGACACCTCCTTAGTTTACTTCAGTGACAGCCTGTGTATCTTCTCCCCAAATAGAGTCGTACACCACATCAACAAGACTTGCACGTGTGACGATGCCTTTTAAATGTCCTTGTGCATCCACAACCGGTACATATTTAATGCCTTGTTTTAATATTTTTCGAATTGTATCTCTTAGGAGGGAACCTTCTTGTACAGTATAAAACTCTGTATTTAGCATCTCGCCAACAAAGGCTGCTTTTCTACGGTTTGCATCAATCGTTTCAATGTCGATGTAGCCTTTGAGCACCTGATTTTCATCGACAACGAGTAAGGAATCTACGCGCTTTTCTCTCATGATGTAAATCGCATCAGTCAGTGTTTTTTCAACGGTAATGGTGACTGGGGATGTGTTCATCATTTGTTCTACACGTTCCATATTCGGGTTTGATTGCAGCAGGCGTTCTTTCCCGATAAATTCTTCTACGAATTCATTGACAGGATTTCGCAAGATTTCTTCTGGCGTCCCTACTTGAACGATTTCTCCATCTTTTAAAATCACAATACGATCGGCTAGTTTAATCGCTTCATCCATATCATGTGTGACGAACACAATCGTTTTATTTAACGTCTTTTGTAGCTTCTTAAATTCTTCTTGCAATGAATCACGTGTAATTGGATCAAGTGCTCCAAATGGTTCATCCATGAGGATCAAAGGGGGTTCTGCTGCAAGTGCGCGAAGAACACCAATTCGTTGCTGTTGTCCTCCACTTAGTTCATGCGGGTAACGATCTAAATATTCTGGGCCCATATCGACGAGCTTGAGTAATTCTCTTGCCCGTTCTTCTCGTTTTTCTAATGGCCATTTTAATAGCTTCGGGACAAGTGAAATATTTTGTGCGATGGTCATATGAGGGAAAAGTCCAATTTGCTGAATGACATAACCGATTTCTCTTCTTAATTGGACCGGATCTTTTGTCATAATGTTTTCTCCCTCGATGAATATGTTGCCTGAGGAAGGTTCGATCAGTCGATTAATCATTTTCATGGTCGTTGTCTTACCACAGCCACTCGGTCCAATAAAACAAATAAATTCTCCTTTTGCTATTTCTAAATCAATATTTTTGACGGCTTTCTTTCCACCTTTATACGTCTTAGATACATTTTCTAGTTTCAGCAACTGAGACACCTCCAATTAGTCGGGTATATTTTCAGAAAATTTTCACCTTATTAATTATAGGGCAAACTTTATAAAATAAAAAGTTTACGATATGTTTATATTGTATAACATTTATTTAAAATTTTCAGTTAACAGCTTGTTATTTAATGATCTCTCCTTATTCCTCTAAATTACTAGCAAATACTCAATATTTATTGTTTTCATAAACAAACAGGTATATGATATATTGTGTTACAAAATTGTCAGTCACGAAGGGATGAAGCCAGGAGTGGACAAGCAAGCGTTAGGTGCCATTCAAAAAGCACAGGATCATTATATTGAAAAAGCTGCCGAGAATATGAATGCCTTTGGTCTTTCTTCTACAGTGGGTAGGGTGCTTGGTATCATTCATATAAACCGCAAACCAATGACGCTTGAAGAGCTATCAGAGGAGACCGGCATGAGCAAAACGAGAATGAGTCAAGTCGTTCGGGAAATGCTCGATTTAAATATCGCAGAAAAGGTTTATGAAAAAGGCATACGAAAAGACCTGTATGATGTCGAGCAAGATCAATACCAGACATTTATTTCGTTGTTTGCAGCAAATTGGTCACGAGTTGTCAGCAAAAATCGCAAAGCACATAAAAAAACATGTAAGGAATTGCATGAGCTGCTCGAACAGGACGACTTAACAGAAGAGACAGAGGATAAAATCAACCTCCTTCTGACAGAAATTAAGGACAGTCTTGATTATTATGATTGGATTAGCCGCTTAATTGAATTCTTCGAAAGTGAAGAAGTGTTTAAGCATGTGCCAAAACCTTAAATAAAGCTGTTTTTTTTACATGATTGTAGAAAAACAGCTTTTTTATATTCACTTACTATTTGCGCTTTTACACCGCACAAACCACCGCATCACGACATTCATCATTGTTTTCCCTATTTTCCGCATATCGAAACATATCAGATGCCACAAATGGCAAATTCCCTATCCAAAATCCCCTTTTCATGTTAAATACTAGTTGGTTTGACCGATGTTAAAAGAGGTTTAGAGAAAGGGGAATAAACGATGAAGAAAACAATCACCATCATCTTACTCTCTGTAGCCTTTTTAGGCGCAGCTGGCTGGATCATTTGGCAGCAGCAGACATTTGCCGCAGCAGAGGAAAAACACCACGAGAAAGCGAAAATAAAAGATGAACAACTGGTGCAACTAACGACAGAAAAAACGGATATGAAACAGGAGTTCGAGGATCAAAAAAAGAAGCTATCTGCCGCAACAAAAAAGTTAAAGAAAAATAAGAAGGCATATGATAAAGAGGTTAAGCAACGGAAAGCACTCGAACTAAAGGTCCAGCAGCTTGAAAGTGAGCTGACTACAGCAAAAGCAAACGCTCAAGCCAACAAGCAGTCACCTTCACAAACAACGAAAACACCAAAAGTCAAAAAAGACCCGAATGTGACTCACAATCCTCCTTCTCAATGGGTACAAGATCAATATGACTGGGGCATAAAACAAGGTTATATCAAAGAATAGAGAGGATGACGCAACTTGATCAAGATTCAGCCTTTGTCCCGTCATCAGGCAGTGCCTTTGGATCTCTTATTATTAGCTGATCCTTCAAAAGAAAAGGTGCTGTCCTATGTGAAGTCCGGCTCATGTTATACCGCCATTCACGGAATAGACATAATCGGCACCTACGTGCTGTCATCTCTATCCAAGCGTACAGTAGAGATTATGAATGTCGCTGTGAAGGAGACATGGCAAGGGAAGGGAATTGGAAAGCAATTGATCCTTCATGCCATTTCCGAAGCAAAAAAGGCTGGTGCACATACGATTGAGATCGGTACAGGGAACTCTAGTCTCCACCAGCTGGCTCTTTATCAAAAATGTGGCTTCCGCCTCGCATCCATTGATCATGATTTCTTCCTTAAACATTACGAAGAGCCCATCTTTGAAAACGGTATTCAGTGTATTGATATGGTGCGGCTTTCGCTCGTTCTCAAAGCAGACTGACTTCTTGTTCAGCCTGCTTTTTTATGTTGCCTGCGCTCCATCTCTCATAGCAGCGTTCAAATCACTGGACAAACAAAAAAGCACTGTGACTACTCTATGAAAAGAGTGAGTCACAGTGCCTATTTATGTTACTTATTCAAGTTGTAGAAAGTTTCAATACCGTGGTATTGTGCTGTTTCAGCCAATTGATCTTCGATGCGAAGTAATTGGTTGTATTTCGCCACACGGTCCGTACGAGACGGAGCACCTGTTTTGATTTGTCCAGCGTTTGTTGCAACTGCGATGTCAGCGATTGTGCTGTCTTCTGTTTCACCAGAACGGTGAGAGATCACTGCTGTGTATCCTGCGCGTTTTGCCATTTCGATCGCATCAAATGTTTCAGTTAATGTACCGATTTGGTTCACTTTGATTAGGATTGAGTTACCAACACCATTTTTGATTCCTTCAGAAAGCTTTTTCGTGTTTGTGACGAATAAGTCGTCTCCTACTAGCTGAACCTTGCTGCCAAGGCGCTCAGTTAATAGTTTGTGACCTTCCCAGTCGTTTTCATCAAGACCGTCTTCGATTGAGATGATTGGGTATTTAGCAACCATATCCGCATACCAGTCAACCATTTCAGCAGATGTTTTCACAACACCTTCGCCTGATAAATGATATTTACCGTCTTCTTTGTTATAGAACTCAGAAGATGCTGCATCCATTGCAAGTTTCACTTCTTCACCTGGTTTGAAGCCAGCTTTTTCAATCGCTTCAACGATTGTTTGAAGTGCTTCTTCGTTAGAACCAAGGTTTGGCGCGAATCCACCTTCGTCACCTACAGCTGTGTTTAAGCCTTTTGCACTTAAAACAGATTTTAGGCTATGGAAGATTTGTGTACCCATACGAAGCGCTTCACGGAAAGTTGGCGCACCTACAGGCATAATCATGAATTCTTGAATGTCTACGTTGTTATCCGCATGCTCTCCACCATTGACGATGTTCATCATTGGTACTGGAAGCGTTTTGGAGTTGAATCCACCAAGGTATTGGTAAAGTGGAATTTGTAAGAAATCAGCAGCTGCACGTGCTACAGCGATCGATACGCCAAGGATTGCGTTTGCTCCTAATTTCCCTTTGTTTTCTGTTCCGTCAAGTTCGATTAACATCTTGTCAATCGCTACTTGTTCTGTCACATCAAAGCCTAAAAGCTCTGGTGCAATGATTTCATTTACGTTGTTTACAGCTGTTAGAACACCTTTTCCAAGATAACGGTCTTTGTCTCCGTCACGTAGTTCTACTGCTTCGTATTCACCAGTAGAAGCTCCACTTGGAACTAATGCGCGACCAAAACCGCCAGATTCTGTATAAACCTCTACTTCAACTGTTGGGTTACCGCGAGAGTCTAATACTTCGCGTGCATATACGTCAACAATGTATGGCATTTAAATTTCTCTCCTTTTGAGTCAGTTTTATGATTTTTGAATTAATGTTGTTCCTGTCATCTCTTGAGGCTTTTCAAGACCAAGTAAGTCTAGAAGCGTTGGAGATAGATCTGCTAAGATACCGCCTTCTCTAAGGGTCGCATCTTTTTTCGTCACGATCACTGGAACAGGGTTTGTCGTATGTGCAGTATGCGGCTTTCCTTCTTCGGTAATCAGCACGTCTGCGTTTCCGTGGTCTGCCGTGATGATGGCATGTCCGCCTTTTGCTAGGATCGCGTCGACAACGTCTCCTAAGCACTCATCTACTGCTTCAATGGCTTTAATTGTTGGTTCTAGCATACCTGAATGACCAACCATGTCTGGGTTAGCAAAGTTCAGAATAATGGCATCATGCTTATCCGCATTGATGTCTGCAACAAGTGCATCCCTTACTTCATATGCACTCATTTCTGGTTTGAGATCATAGGTCGCTACATCTGGTGAATTGATGAGAATGCGGTCTTCGCCAGGAAATTCTTCTTCACGTCCACCACTCATAAAGAAAGTGACATGAGGATATTTCTCTGTTTCAGCAATCCGCAGCTGTTTCAATCCATTTTGAGAAATGACTTCTCCCACTGTGTTATCCAAATTCACTGGTTTGAAGGCAACATAGCCATCAACCGTTTCACTGAAGTGTGTAAAGCAGACGAAGTGTAAATTCTTCGGATGTGCTTCTCCGCGGTCAAATGAGCGGAAATCTTCGTTTGTGAATGTGTTTGAAATTTGGATTGCACGGTCTGGTCGGAAATTATAGAAAATCACAGAATCTTCATCGCTTACTTTCGCAACTGGCTCACCATTTTCTCTTGTGATGACAGATGGAATGACGAATTCATCATAGATGCCATTTTCATAAGAGTCATCTACCACATCATAGATGTTTTGATAACTTGGGCCTTCACCGTACGCCATAGCGCGGTACGCTTTTTCTACACGATCCCAGCGTTTGTCACGGTCCATGGAGTAATAGCGTCCAGAAAGTGTTGCGATTTCACCGACACCAATGTCTTTGATTTGTTCTTCAAGCTGTTTTAAGTATACTTTTGCGGTCTTCTGACCAACGTCACGTCCGTCTAAGAAGCCATGAATGTATACTTTTGTTAAGCCTTCTTTTTTCGCTAGCTTCAGCAACGCAAATAGATGTTGGATGTGACTGTGTACGCCACCATCTGACAATAGACCAAATAAATGAAGTCCTTTGTCATGCGCTTTCGCATATTTCATTGCCTCTAGGAACGTTTCATTTTTCTCAAATTCCCCATCGCGAATGGCAACATTCACTCTTGTTAAGCTTTGATACACAATGCGTCCTGCACCGATGTTCAAATGCCCCACTTCAGAGTTCCCCATTTGACCTTCTGGAAGGCCAACTGCTTCACCTGAAGCTGTTAAGGTTTGATGAGGGAATTCGTTCCAGTAGCGGTCGAAGTTCGGTTTCTTAGCTTGTGCCACAGCGTTACCGACTGTTTCACCTCTTAAACCGAACCCGTCTAAGATGATTAATGCAGCTGGTTTCTTACTCATATTGACCTTCCTCCAATAATTGAACGAAAGACTGAGGTTCTAAGCTTGCGCCGCCTACCAAAGCACCGTCAATATCGGATTCTGCCATATATTCTTTAATATTCGCCGGTTTCACGCTTCCGCCATATTGAATGCGAAGGCTGTCTGCCGCTTCTTGACCAAATTCTTTCGCGACCGTTTGGCGAATATGTGCACACACGTCGTTTGCATCTTTTGCTGTAGATGATTTACCTGTTCCGATTGCCCAGATTGGCTCATAAGCAATGACAGATGCTGCAACTTGCTGCTTCGTTAAGCCAGCTAGTGCTTTCTTCACTTGATCAGCGACAAGGTCATTTGTTTTGCCAGCTTCACGCTCTTCAAGCGTTTCACCTACACAAATAAGTGGCACGATGCCATGATGAAAGGCTGCATGCGCTTTTTTGTTCACTGTTTCATCTGTTTCAGCGAAGAATTCGCGGCGCTCTGAATGTCCAATGACTGAATAGCCGATGCCAAGATCTTTTAAAGCAGCAGGGCTAATTTCACCAGTGAACGCACCGTTATCTTCGAAGTGCATATTTTGTGCGCCAATTTTTAGGTCTGTTCCGTTTGAAAGGCTGTTTAGCTTTTCAAGGAAAAGAGCTGGTGCACAGACTACAGCTTCTACTTTGTCAGGAGATGGGATAGATGACTTCACTTCTTCAACAAAGCTAACCGCTTCGCCAATTGTTTTGTTCATCTTCCAGTTTCCAGCTATAATTGGTTTTCTCATGATTGACACTTCCTTATAGCAGTTTTTTCTTATTTATCGTTTAATGCAGTAACACCTGGAAGTTCTTTGCCTTCCATGAATTCAAGTGAAGCACCGCCGCCAGTTGAAATATGGCTCATCTGATCGGCAAGACCAAATTTCTCCACAGCTGCTGCTGAATCTCCACCACCAATGACAGAATATGTATCTTTTGCTTCTGCCAGTGCTTCTGCGATTGCTTTTGTTCCTTTTGCAAATGCATCGATTTCAAATACGCCCATTGGTCCGTTCCAGACAACAAGTTTGCTGTCTTTGATGACTTCAGCATACATGTTTGCTGTCTCTGTTCCGATATCAAGTGCTTCTAGATCACTTGGGATTTCAGAGATTGGCACAATGCTTGTGTTTGCATCATTTGAAAAGTCGTCGGCTACCAGAACATCTTTCGGAATGAGGAAGTTCACGCCTTTTTCTTTTGCACGGTCCATAAAGGATTTGGCAAGTTCTACTTTGTCTTCTTCTAGTAAGGATTTCCCTACTTCATGGCCAAGTGCTTTTACAAATGTATAAGCAAGCCCACCACCGATGATGAGATTGTCCACTTTATCAAGAAGACTTTCGATGACACCAATTTTATCCTTTACTTTTGCGCCACCGATAATCGCTGTAAATGGGCGATCAGGGTTTAAAATTGCCTTCCCTAAAACCTCAAGCTCTTTTTCCATGAGGAAGCCTGCAACAGCCGGAATGTGTGCTGCGATGCCAGCTGTTGATGCATGTGCACGGTGTGCAGCACCAAACGCATCATTCACATACACATCCGCTAAATCAGCAAACGCTTTTGATAGTTCAGGATCGTTCTTTTCTTCACCTGGATAGAAACGAACGTTCTCAAGCACTAGCACGTCTCCTTCTTTTAAGTCAGAGATTTGCTTTTTCACGTCATCGCCGTATGCCTCATCTGCTTTTTTCACTTCTTGTCCAAGAAGCTCTTGCAGGCGTTTAGCTACAGGTGTCAGACGCAATTCTTCAGTAACTTGACCCTTCGGACGACCCATATGACTAGCGAGTAGTACCTTTGCGCCTTGTCCTGTTAAATACTCAATTGTTGGAAGTGCAGCGCGGATACGAGTATCGTCTGTGATTTCTCCGTCATTCATTGGTACGTTAAAATCGACGCGGCAAAACACAACTTTACCTTTTACATCAATGTCTTTTACTGATTTCTTATTCATGCTCGTCAGGAGATCCTCCTTTATTCTGGTTTCCTTACCATTTGGACATGTCTCTCTTTATCCTTTTCCCATTTCGCCCTCATCAAAACGGAAAATCGTGCAGAACAGATAAAGATAGAGAAAAAGGGAAAGGGATTCTTCCCCTTCCCTTGTCCGCCTTCATTATATCGTGTCTCTATGAAAGAACCAAGTGAGTTCCTTCATTGTGAGAAATTAAAGACCTTTTTTTGCGATGTAAGCTGCTAGGTCTACTACGCGGTGAGAATAGCCACTCTCGTTATCGTACCAAGAGATTACTTTCACCATGCTGCCTTCCATAACCATTGTAGAAAGAGCATCAATTGTAGAAGAGTTCGCATTACCATTGTAGTCACCAGACACTAATGGCTCTTCGCTGTAACCAAGGATACCTTTAAGATCTCCTTCAGCTGCTTCTTTAAGTGCTGCGTTTACATCTTCAGCTGTTACGTCTTTGTTTAATTCAGCAACAAGGTCAACTAAAGAAACGTTAGGTGTTGGAACACGCATTGCACCACCGTTTAATTTGCCTTTTAGTTCAGGCAATACAAGTGAAACTGCTTTTGCAGCACCTGTAGATGTTGGAATGATGTTTTCCGCAGCTGCACGAGCACGACGGTAGTCTTTATGCGGAAGGTCAAGAATTTGTTGGTCATTTGTGTATGAGTGAACAGTTGTCATCATACCGCGTTTGATACCAAATTTATCGTTAAGTACTTTTGCGAATGGAGCTAGGCAGTTTGTTGTACAAGATGCATTTGAGATGACATCATGTTGTGCTGCATCATATTTGTCTTCGTTAACACCCATAACGATTGTGATATCTTCTTCGTTAGCAGGAGCAGAGATGATGACTTTTTTAGCGCCAGCTTCTAAGTGTTTTGCAGCGTCTGCACGTTTTGTGAAGAATCCAGTAGATTCAACAACGATTTCTACGCCTTGTTTACCCCAGCTAAGTTTTGCAGGGTCACGCTCAGCTGAAACTTCAATTGTTTTGCCATTCACGACTAAGTTTGTACCATCTACAGAAACCTCTGCATCTAGTTTTCCGTGAACAGAGTCATATTGTAAAAGGTGTGCAAGCATGTTAGCGTCTGTTAGGTCGTTAACTGCTACTACCTCAACTTCAGGATTGTTTAATGCTGCACGAAATACGTTACGTCCAATACGTCCAAATCCGTTAATACCGACTTTTACTGCCATGATGTTTCCTCCTTTTATAGGTAACAGAATTTTTTATATTGAGGGATCAATTGACTCCCTTAATAACTCTTTTGCGGCTCCTTCATCTGTGACAAGAACCGTTCGGCGGGGTTTTTTGAAATAAGCTTCAATTGCGCCAGCCTTTGATGATCCACCTGCAACAGCAATGATGTTTGGAATGCTTTCTAAATCATCTAGTTGCATGCCAACGGAGTGAACTTTGTGTACAACCTCACCATCACGATTAAAGTAATAGCCAAAGGCTTCAGTCACTGCGTCATGGTCATCAATCTTTTTTAAATCTTCAGTTGGTGTGTTTCGTCTCATTGCCATCGTTTTTGCTTCCCCGATCCCATGAATAAGCATCGTAGACGATTTAATCGTTTGAAGCACTTCTTTGACAGACGGCTCTTCAATAATGGAAGAGTAAGCACCTTCAGATAGCTGTCCTGGAACAAATAACAATTTGTAAGTACCGGAAGCTTTTTCAGCCATGTGGGCACAAATGGTGTTTGCCTGGTTTTTTACATTTTCCCCAAGACCACCTCTAGCCGGGACAAACATGATGTCACGATTTTTGGTATCAGGGGTCATCATTTCGGCAACGGCTTCCATTGTCGTTCCGCCAGTGACGGCGACGATATTATTTCCAGTAAATCTTCTTTTCATACATAGCACAGCAGCTCTTCCCATTTCTTGCTTGACCCAAGGGGATTCGTCACTGTCACCAGAAACAACGATCACTTCTTCTAGGCCTAACTCTCTTTTTAATGTATTTTCCAAAAAGGTTAAACCTAAAACGTCTTTCATCATTCCTTCTAGTGTTTCTAGTAAAGCATGACCTTCACTTGTCAGCAGCATACCGCTCGTTTTGACATCCAGCAAATTCTGTTCTTTTAAAAATTGAACTTCTGCTCTTAAGATGCGTTCACTGAGACCAAGACTCGTCGCAAGGCTTCTGCGACCGATCGGTTCAGCTAACCGGATGTATTGTAAAATGTCGTAGCGTTTTTGCATAACTGTGAGGAGATCTGGTAATAATTTTTTTTGAGCTTCCAATAAATGATTCATGGCTAACGATCCTTTCTTTTCACGTTGGACAAAAAATGTCCCACTGTGACAAAAAACGTCCCGCCACAGCCAAAAAAAATCAACCTCTGCTTTCTTTAATTATTTTAACAGGATCAACTTGCATTTTCAACTCTTACAAAACCTACTTAGACAAAAAATAGACACATTTTGCATCATGAGCCTGCATGCCTTCAAGCTTCTAGTCCTTATCACTTTTATTTTATGACAAAATGAAGGCTGTGGTGCACAGCCTTCTTATGTGTTTGTGACCTTCTCTTCTTTATGAGCTAGTGACTTAGCTACTTCCTTCGGTTTCACTTTCATAAAATAGATGATATAGCAGATGATCATGAGTGGAATCCCGCAATATAGCCCGATCCGCTGATCCTCAATAAAGAATAAACTGATGAGGATCACGCCAAAAGCGATAAACCCTGCTAATGGGACAAATGGATATAACGGTGTACGAAAGACGAGTTCTTTCACATCACCACCAGCTTTTGTGAAGTGTCTTCTAAAGAAAAATTGAGATAGACAAATGGACATCCATACAACGACTAGAACCATACCTGAGATTGAGATCAACCAGACATAAACTGTTTTTGGGGCAACAACACTCGTCAGCAAAGATAATGCAGATACAGCCATTGTCATCAATAGCGCATGAATAGGGATTTTACGCTTGGACAATTTTTTTGCAAAGGCAGGCCCTTTTCCATCCTTCGACAGTGCCCACAGCATCCGTGATGAGGCATATAACCCTGAGTTTGCCACAGATAACACAGCTGTGATGATAATAAAATTCATGATGTCGGCAGCGTATGGGATACCGACCTTGTCCAAGACAACAACAAACGGACTATCAATGGCACCTGCTGTTTGCCACGGGAGAAGTGCTGAAAGAATCGCAATAGATAATACAAAAAAGACCATCGTTCTCCAAATAATGTTCCGAATGGAACGAGGTAATGTTTTTTCGGGACTTTCACTTTCACCTGCTGCGATGCCGACAAGCTCTGTTCCTTGAAAGGAGAAATTGACCGTCACCATGGTAAATAAAATCGCAAAAAGGCCATTAGGGAACAGACCGCCATGCTCTGTCAAATGATAAAAGAAAGGGGCTGGTTCCCCATCTTTCAAGTGGATGATTCCGAAAATTGCGCCAATTCCAATGATAATGAATAGCAAAATGGCGCCAACCTTAATGGCAGAAAACCAGAACTCTGTTTCAGCAAAGCTCCGTGCTGATATAGCATTAATCGAAAATAAGATGATACTAAAGGCAAGACACCAAAGCCACACAGGAAAATCAGGGAACCACCTTTGTAGTAAGATACCAGCAGATGTAAATTCTAACCCAATGGTACACGCCCAGCTAAACCAGTAGAGCCAACCAATCATAAAGCCTGTGGCAGGCCCGATATATTTGGTCGCATACTCTTGAAATGAACCTGCTGTCGGCATCGCAACAGCTAGTTCACCGAGACAAAGCATCACCAAATACATCAATAATCCACCAATGATAAAAGATAAAATCGCTCCCCCTGGACCAGCTTGATGAATAATGAGACCGGACCCGAGGAAAAGACCTGTTCCGATGACGCCACCAAGGGCAATCATGAATAGATGTCTACTTTTCATAGAACGTTCAAGTTCGTTATGCTGTTGATTCTTCAACTTTGCTTCCCCACTTTCCCTCTTCTATCGGAGCACCCTTTGACAAATTCCGCCTAGTTCTGAATGAAAAAGGGAGAATATCATCTTCTCCCATTAGCATTTATGCTTGAAATAGCGTCTCAATATGACTGATCGCCCAATCTAAGTCATCTTTTGAAATGGTAAGAGGCGGTGCGAAGCGAATGACTGTCTCATGTGTTTCTTTACATAAAAGTCCTGCTTGCTTGAGCTTTTCGCAATATGGTCTAGCGGATTCCGTCAGCTCCATCCCGATGAATAGACCTCGCCCGCGTACTTCCTTGATAACAGGACTTTGAATGCGTGACAATTTGTCTTTCATATATTGACCGAGCTCAAGTGACCGTTCTGCAAGCTTCTCATCCAATAAGACATCTAGAGCGGCAATGGATACCGCACAAGCAAGCGGATTTCCACCAAAGGTAGAGCCATGCGAGCCAGGATTAAATACGCCTAAAATATCACGATTCGCCACCACACATGAGATTGGGAATACTCCCCCGCCTAACGCCTTACCAAGAATCAGCATATCTGGCTCAACCTCTTCCCAGTCACAGGCAAACATTTTACCTGTACGCGCTAACCCGACTTGGATCTCATCTGCAATGAACAAAACATTCTCCTGTCCACAGAGCGTCTTCGCTTCTTTCAAAAAGCCCTCAGGCGGTATCACAATGCCAGCTTCTCCTTGTATCGGTTCAATCAGGAAAGCCGCTGTTTGAGGGGTTATCGCTTCACGCAATGCATGAATATCACCATAAGGCACAAGTTTAATCCCAGGCAGCATTGGCCCAAAGCCTCTTTGATATTCTGCTTCGGAAGAAAGTGAAACAGCCGTCATCGTGCGTCCATGAAAGTTCCCAACACAAGCCACGATTTCAGCACGATTCTCTTCGATTCCCTTCACATCATATCCCCAACGTCTTGCCGCTTTGATCGCAGTCTCCACCGCTTCTGCTCCTGTATTCATCGGCAATGCCATGTCCTTGTTTGTGAGGGTACAAATTTTTTCATACCAAGGGCCAAGCTGATCATTGTGAAAGGCCCTCGATGTCAGCGTGACACGATCTGCCTGTTTTTTTAATGCCTGGATAATACGTGGATGACGATGCCCTTGGTTGACAGCCGAATACGCACTCAACATATCCATGTATCGATTGCCTTCTGGATCAGTCACCCAAACTCCCTCCGCCTCTGAAATCACAATCGGTAGCGGATGATAGTTTGCAGCACCAAATTGCTCTGTTTGTTGAATCAAATCATTCGTTTTTATCATCACTGATATCCCCCTTTTAAGCTTCTTTCAATTGATGTCATCTCCCCCCATATGTATGCAAGAATTGTGCCAACTTTCTAATCGCTTCATGACAAGGTTTCATGACATTGTTGGTGCAAAATATATTTGCATATGCAAATTTTTTTGAAAGAAACCGCAAAATTTTTCATGTAAAATGAAGATAGATGGGGGTGGTGTTCATGAAAAAAGATCATCAAGAAAACGAGATTGATCTATATAAACAAATGCTTGATTTAATCGATGTCGGTGTCCATGCTATTGATGAGAATGGCAACACCATTGTTTACAATAAGAAAATGATGGAGATTGAATCATTAAAGCGCTCTGATGTGCTTCATAAAAATGTATTGGACTTCTTTGTGTTTCAGGATGAGATGCACAGCACGCTTGTTCAAGCACTACGAACAGGCAAGCAAACCGTACATGCAAAGCAGACGTATCATAATTACAACGGCAAAGAAATCACAACCATTAATCATACGTATCCACTTGTTCGTGAGGGGCACATTCAGGGAGCAGTTGAAATTTCGAATGATGTGACGAAGTTAGAGCGCCTCATTCATCACAATTTGAAGAAGAAAGGGAGCACACGCTTTACGTTCGATTCAATTATTGGGGAAAGTCCTGCTTTTTTAGAAGTGATTGAGCATGCGAAACGAGCGACTCGTACTTCCTCCTATGTGCTCATCGTCGGCGAAACAGGAACAGGCAAAGAATTGTTCGCTCAAAGCATTCATCATGGCAGCAGCCGTTCATCTGGACCATTTATTACACAGAATTGCGCTGCCTTGCCAGATAACTTGATTGAAAGTCTACTATTTGGGACGCAAAGAGGCGCTTTTACCGGGGCAACTGATCAGCCTGGTCTTTTCGAACAAGCACAGGGAGGGACACTCCTGTTAGATGAGATCAATTCGTTAACGCCTGCACTTCAAGCCAAGCTTTTACGTGTATTACAGGAAAAATGTGTAAGGCGGCTAGGCAGTACGAAAGAGATCGCCATTGATGTCAGAGTGATCGCCAACATGAATGAAGACCCTGTTGATGCGATCGCAGGCGGACGGATGAGGAAGGATTTGTTCTATCGCTTAGGGATTGTCACCTTATTTATTCCGCCACTTGTGGAACGAAAAGAAGACATCCCTACATTTGTGGCGCATTTCATCCAAAAATATAATGAACTGTTTCATATGAATGTCAAAGGGGCGGACGAGGAAGTATTTGCTCTTTTTCAAGCTTATCATTGGCCAGGCAATGTAAGAGAGCTAGAGCATGTGATTGAGGCTGGCATGAATATGATGATGGACGAGGAGTACTTAAGCTTGCACCATCTTCCCTATCATTTCCGCTTCAAACAGGGGGAAATTGCGACTGTTTCACAAAGTGCGGCAAAAGCCTTTCAACAAAAGAGAGAGGCTGATACCTTTGTTTACACAAGTCCAGAACAGACGACGGACTTCCAAGCTGTCATCGAACAATTTGAACGACAATACATCGAACATCATTTAACCCAAATGGACCATAATATTTCACAGACAGCCAAGGTATTGGGTATGAGCAGACAGAGTCTGCAATATCGAATGAGAAAGTTACATATCCCCAAACACAAATAGAGCTGTGTCCTCATTCGGCACAGCTTATGTCCTATGTGACGGTTCGATCGGTTCTTGCAGAACATCACTTAACAGTCTTTGCACATGCTCCAAATGGATGATCATGGCTTTTTCCGCTTCCTCTGGCTGTTTCGTCATAACTGCTTGATAAATTTGTTCGTGCTCTATGTACAGCTGCTGAACGATGGACTGCTGAGAGAATATCTTCTCTTTTCTATTTTCACGCAACGTTTCGACAAGCAGCATAGAGATTTGATTGACTAATGACACTAAAATTTCATTTTGAGAGGCAGTTGCTAAAGCAAGATGAAACGCTAGATCTGTCTCCTCACCAACTTCTTGGTTAATTTCGGCTCGTTTCATTTGTTCGAGTGCATGAGACAGTTGATATAGGTCATCTTCTGTTCGATGTAATGCTGCCTTTTTGACGACACCTATTTCAATGATGGATCTGACATCATGAAGCTGTAAGACATTGCGTTGTGACATTAAAATTGCTTGAGAGAAACTGAATGTAAGTTGATCAGGATTGAACTGTTTGACATATGTCCCTTCTCCTTGTTTCATCTCTATTAATCCGATTGCTTTCAAAGCAGATAATGCCTCTCTTACGGCAGATCGGCTCACTTGAAAACTTTCAGAGAGCGTTTGAACCGAATCTAGTTTTTCTCCTGGCAGGAGATCTCCCGACCGAATGGATTCGACTAGTGCATCCGTTACTTCTTCGTATATTTTTTTTGGTTTAATTTGTTGATATTTCATTTGGTCTCACCTCATCACTGTTGTATATATCGGCTCATATTTTCTATTATACATAACCTGATATGATTCGATGGCGCTCTTTCATAAGCCTTCCAGTCGTTCTCTCATTAAAAAAGAAGCACATGCCATGAATCGGGCATGTGCTTTTATTCATCATAGCGCTTCCGCATCGTTGATGACGGAAGGTTCATTTGTTCTCGGTATTTTGCAATGGTTCTTCGTGAGACGCGGATGCCAAAGGTTTGCTGAAGAAGGGTCATCAATTGTTGATCAGAGTACGGTTTTTTCTTGTTTTCCGTTCGGATGAGCTCTGCTATGTGTGTCTTGACGGTGTAGCTGGAAGCCTCCTCCAATGAATGACCTTCTAGTTTCGCTTGGAAAAATTGTTTCATTTCCATCAAACCGTACGGGGTTTGCACCATTTTCCCTTTCACTGTCCGGCTGACTGTCGACTCATGCACTTGTAATGTATCTGCGATATACTTCATAGTAAGCGGTTTCATTTTATGCTTCCCTGTGAGGAAAAAATCAGTTTGATGTAGGATAATTTCACGTACGACGTGTGACATTGTTTGTTTTCTCTGCTTCAACGCTTGAACAAGCCAATTGTACTGTTGCTCTTTTTCCTTTAAATACGCATATGCTTCATGCCGTTTTGACTCTTGGATCATAGCAAAGTAGCCTTCATTCATCTCAATGTCAGGAAAAGCACGTGGATTCAGCTCAAAAGCAATTTGATCCCGTTCAACTGTAATAAATACATCAGGCTCTATATACACATGCTGTTCTTCACAAGAGAAATCAAGACCAGGTCTTGGTTCTAATAGAGCAACTTCATCTTGTATGGCTTGCAATGTTTTCATAGAAACGCCTGTTTTTGTCGCAATCTCCTTCCAAGCCTTCCTTGCAAAAAGAGAGAAATGCTCTTCAATGATGAGCTCTGCTTCCTCCCAGCGCTGCTGTTTTCTCCTAAGTTGAAGAAGGATACACTCTTGCAATGATCTTGCCCCGATACCAGCAGGCTCTAGGGATTGAAGCTGATGTAGAACAGCCTCTACTTTTTCTGTCGAAACATCTAATACAGTAGCAATCTCATCAACCGATTCATGTAAATAACCATTTGAATCAATCGAATGTATCATAAATTGAAAGATTCTTTTATTCTTCTCACATAACTTCAAGTCAAGCGCCTGTCTTTTTAAATACATTGGCAAGCTTTCTTTTTGATGCGTCGTAAACGGCTCTGTCATTCGATCTTGTGCTCTTTTATGATAAACTGGTTGATAGCTGTCCGTGTCTTTCCGCTCAATCAGAGGGTTCTCAAGCGATAATTGATCAATATACTCACCTAGCTCTGCTCGATTTAATTGTAGCAGTGTAATGGCTTGCCTGAGGTCTTGTGTGAGCACATGCTTTAATACCTGCTCTTGGTGCAATTGAAGGCTCATTGTCTCCCCTCCCTCTCATCATTTTACATGAAGATTGACGGACCGTATATATGAAATAGGAGTGATTTCCGTGTCTGAACTTTTTTCTGTTCCATACTTTGTAGACAACTTGAAACAGCATATCGCCATGAACCAAGATGAGGACAAACTTCATGCGATGAATGCATATTATCGCTCAGTCGTGTCCACTCTTGTTCAGGATCAACTGACCAAGAATGCTGTCGTATTAAAACGTATTCAGCACCTTGACGAAGCCTATCAAAAGGTGAAAAAGGAAAATGGATGAATGAAAAAGACACCCCCTTTGTCAAAGGGGGTTTTTTGTGTTTAACAATCAAATGGAAAAGAGCTTGCGATGAAGCTGCTCATAAGAAGCAGCTTATCATGTGATGAAGTGTTTGTTTCGTAGGTATTGATGAAGACTGTCAATGACACGTTCTTGTTCTAACTCCGTCATGCCAGTCCCCGAAGGAAGACAAAGTCCTGTTTGAAATAACCATTCTGATTCAGGTTCATCTTCCTTTGCAGTATAAAATGGACATTCGCGAAAGAGCGGCTGCTGATGTAGTGGTTTCCATACACGCCTTGCTTCAATCTGTTCCTTTTCTAACGCATGAATGATGTCCACAGGATGAACATGTGTAGCACGGTCGATAGTGATCGTCGTCAGCCAGCGGTTGGATTTGGTTTCTGGATATTCCGGCATAAGACGAACGCCCTCTATCTCTGATAAAGCGTCCTTGTATCGCTCAAAAATCCGCCGCTTCTGTTCAACCCGTTCATCTAATACATTCATTTGGGCAATTCCGATTCCTGCCAATAAGTTGCTCATCCGATAATTATGCCCTACCTCTTGATGCATATAGTGCATGGCGGGCTCTCTTGCTTGTGACGCGAGAAATCGGCATCGTTCAATGGCGTCCTCATCGTCACTCACCAACATGCCGCCCCCTGACGTTGTAATGATTTTATTTCCATTAAAAGAATAAACCCCAAATCTGCCAATTGAGCCGCTTTGTCGTCCTTTATAAGTAGAACCTAAGGATTCTGCTGCATCTTCAATGATTGGGACATCGTAAGCCTCACAAAGTGCAACGATGTCATCCATTTTGGCACTTTGTCCATATAAATGAACGACAATGACAGCGCGAGGTCTTTTCCCCATCCGTTTCGCTTCAACAAAGGCTTTTTCCAAAGCGATGGGGCACATATTCCATGTCTCCTTTTCAGAATCAATAAAAACAGGCATCGCTTGTTCATATAAAATCGGATTTGCACTCGCAACAAAGGTCAACGTCGAACAAAACACGACATCCCCTTTTTGAATCCCTATTAGTTTTAACGCAAGATGGATGGCAGCTGTTCCAGAAGACAAAGCCGCCCCTGCCTTTACTCCTGCATAATCTGCTACAACTTGCTCAAACTCGTTGACGAGTGGACCTAGTGGCGCAATCCAATTGCTTTGGAAGGCTTCTTCTACTTTCAATCTTTCCTGTCCGCTCATATGAGGGGGAGATAAGTAGATCCGTTTTCTTTCAGTCATCATTTTCCACCTCTTTTTGATCTGTTATGTCAATCGCAGGTACCCCTACTGCGGTCTTCTGCGCTTGTATATCAGTGATCACTGCCGCTCCTGCACCGATGACACTCCACTTCCCAATGGATTTTCCAGGGATCACAACAGCACTTGCACCGACATGTGCACCTTCGTGTATAGATACGCCGCCGGTCAATACAGCGCCAGGGGATAGGTGAGCGAAGGGTGCCAGAAAGCAGTCATGCTCCACGATAGACCCTGTGTTGATAATCACATGTGCGCCAATCACTGCATCGGCTTGAACAACAGCCTTTGCCATCACAACACTCCCGAAGTCAATCTTGGCTGAAGGACTGATGATCGCTGTTGGATGAATGAGCTTGACATACTTTTTTTTAGATAATGACAGGCGTTCTTCAACCTGCAGCCTTGTCTTGTTCTGTCCGATGGCAATCACCCACTTTGCATCAGGCATTGATTCTCTTAGCTTCTCAGCCATTGAAATGGGTCCATAGAGAATCCCTTTCTGTGTAGTCTCTGCTTCAAACCGGTCGTCTAATATGGCATATAGCGTGTAATCTGGATGCACAAAAATAAGGTCTTGAATGACTTTGCTATGTCCACCTGCACCAATGATCACAATGGCTTGTTGATTACGTATCGGTTCCTTTAAATTTTTCTGCTGTAGCATGATGCGGCTGCTGCACCCCCTCTGTTTTCATCACTTTCGAGATGGTCATCCATAATATTTTCATGTCCAGCCAAAAGGATTGGTTCTCAACATACCAAATGTCATAGGCAAACTTCTCTTCCCAAGTAAGGGTGTTCCTCCCATTCACCTGTGCCCATCCTGTGATGCCCGGCTTCACAAGGTGTCGTCTCGCTTGCTCCTCTGTATACATAGGGAGATACTCCATCAAAAGTGGTCTTGGACCAACGAGACTGATCTCCCCCTTGAGTACGTTGATGAGCTGCGGCAATTCATCCAGACTAAGCTTGCGAATGAATGCACCTGTTTTGGTTAACCGGAGGTGATCTGGAAGCAGTTCGCCATTTACATCCCGTGCATCTGTCATCGTGCGAAATTTATAGAGCCTAAACGGTCGTCCGTAAAGACCAGGTCTTTCCTGCCGAAACAAGACAGGGGAACCGATTTTCCACTTAATCAATCCATAGATGAGAAGAAAAAGAAAACTGCCTGCGATGAGGAAAATGAGTGCCACGATCACATCTATCGTTCTTTTCATGATTGAATCTCCTTTTCACTCTAGCGGGAGACAGCTCGTTCAACTGTGGCTTGTTTCACCTTACGCATGAGCTGCAACCGCTCTTGTTTTGTTCCTGCAAATTGATACAAGTAACCCATATAAATGATGAAGCATAGACCGCCAATACAAAGTAGCTCCCACCACGAAGTCACTTGATACACCAACTGAATTCCAGCACATATCCCCCAAATCAACGAAGCGCCAATTAAGGGAACAAGTGTCTTTTTGTAAAAGACCGATGCTTTCTGTTTGGTGATCTTGGACGTATAAAATGGGAGAAACACGACATTTTTCATCAATAAAACGAAGGCTCCCGCACATGCAATGCCGTATAAACCGAGATGGAATGTATCGGTTAAGCCATAAGCAAATAGCACATTCGTACCGCCTAATACAAGCGTTACAACTGCTGGGACTTTAAATCGGTTAAAAGCTGTCGGCACATATGTCAGCGGTAAAAACATTAATGTTACACATAAATAACCGGCATGAATCATCAAAAGCCACTTGAACTCCTCATATGCTGGGCCAAGCCATAATTGCATGAGCGGTCCAGCAAGACCACCGAGAAGAGCGGCTGGAAACGCAACAAATAAGCCGCTCCACTTGATGGCTTTGGCGGCATATTGTACAAGTCCTTCTTCATCCTGATCCGAGTAAAACTTGGTGATGGTTGGCGCAAATACAACAGCGAGTGTGCCTGCGAGCGTTCGCAATAATAATGGAAATTGTAAAATGGCGGCGTATTGACCAGTGGCTTCGGCACCAATCAATAAGTTGGTCATCAATAAATCAATTTGTAAAAACAACAAAACGCCCATTTGCTCAAATGAATGCCATACCCCAGATTTCACTAGAGTGAGACTAGAAGAGAAAGAGACGTACCGCCATTTAAATGAAAACCAAGGAATTAGTTTCTTAAAATAATAGAGGGCAAACCCCATAGCCGCGATCGTGCCAATCACGGCTGCCAAAGGAATATGCCAAATCGTTGGTGTGGCGAAAGTAAACAGAAGCACGATACTGAGCGCCCTGCAAAACATCTGAATCGCCTGTCCAGCACTAGATAAATATAATTTATTCGCATAAAAAGGAGCAGCACCAATCCCTGACATGACAAAATTGAGCATAAATAAAAGACCCCCTAATATAAAGGCGATCTGTGTATCGTGTGTCAGATGAAGAGGCACATGCAACCAATCGACCAGCTGCCTAGACATGAAGAGGCACGCGAGAAATAGACTAATAGATAATAAAACGGCACTGACAAAATAAGAAGCGAGATAGCTCTGTGCCTTCTCCATCTCACCTTTATGAGCCACCACAGAAAAAAAACGCACGACGACGGCGCTTAATGATGCTGTAATGACCGATAAATAATTGATCATGTTTTGTGTCAGATGAATTAAGCCAAATGCTTCCACTCCAAGGGTATGCACAATGTAAGGTGTTAAACAAACAGACATGAGCATCATGAGGACAAACGTGATCAAGTTCGCGCTAATATTGTAAAAGAACGCACGGTTCATTGTGGTCGAACACAGCGGTTGAATGCTATCATCCCGCTTCCTCTCCTTTTCGAACACTTGTCTTAATATGATGCGTAATAGCACTTTTCACAGTTGCCTCATCCGGTTCTTTTAATAGTGTTAAAAACGGAAGATGTGAGACCCACTCATATCCTTCCATCACCTTATGGTCAAAGGATCTTAGTACAACGCACGGTGTCTTTGTAATCGCGCAAAAAATCATGCCATGTAATCGATCCGTCACCACGACTTCCGCTTGTCTTAACTGATTCCACAAAGACGTGAGTTCGTCTAAGCGAGTCGTTCGATCCACACGTTTACCAATCGTTGTGGTCATCAGACCTACTTTGTCATATGTCTCTTCTAACTGTTGCTGTAATGTCTGGCGCTGTGTTGGGGTGAGAAAAGCTTCCTTATCTTCCCGCAAGCAAAGCAAAATCCCTTCTCGCTTTTGCTCCTCATGTGTTTCATCTAACGTTAACACCATATCAGGCTGTTTCCACACATCTTTTTCAGGAAAATGGCGCTTCATCCATTCATATGTCGTTTGATCTCTTGCCATTAGTAGAAGACGAGGATGATTGGCATACGTTTGAATGGCGCGGCGTTCTTCCCTTTTCCCCTTTTTTGTTGCGGTAAAATGGGCAGTAGCGGGCAGCTGAATCATGGGATACGACTGGAAGGTTTTCATGATAAATTGTCTCGTCCATTCTTCATACCGGTATAAATCACCCATATTGCCTCCCCCAATGATACAGACGATATCTTCTGGATGGCGTGCACGTTTTAATGGGCGGGCAAGATGATACATCTCTCTCATATCCACTTCAATGATGTCGTAAGAAGGAAAATGTTCTTTTAAAAAACGATAGCTGGCGTAGGCAATCGCATGATCTCCCAAATTATCATGCGCCGGTAGCAACGTCAGAATGATTTTCTTTTGATCGCTTCGCACTGGAAGCGTGTGCCGGCTCATCCTATACTCTAGCGGATATTTCACCTTTAACAGAAGCCACTCTGCTACATGTGCCTTCAATTGCTGCAATGTCAATGTCATCACCCCTTATTTCCTAGTTTGGTATTCGATCCATTTCTGATAGCTTGAAGCTGCGGCAGAAAGTGGATAAATCATTTGATATCTTGCTAGAAACAAAATCATTCGCTTTTGCATGGTGAGCTTTGATAACTCAACGTGCTTGATCGCCTGCTGAAACGCCTCATGTGTCACCATTGTCCGAATGTGTTCAAGCTTCTGCCGGAAAGAGAGTGCGTTTTGGCTTTTCCATTCATTGAGCATGCAATGAAGCGTATGATTGACGATAAAAAAGTTCAGCGTCTTCTCATATGGCGCAAGATCATCATACGACTTCAAAAACAATCGCTGTGCACGATAAAACGTTAATCCATGTTGAAAATAATCCTTTTGATATCGCTGTACAATCGATGTCAGATGAACCCGGTAATAATAAAGAGGCTCATGTACAAAGGCAATTACATCTGATAAATAAAAACATCGCATCGTCACATACTGATCTTCAATATTCTCAAGCTCACCTCGCAAGGGAAAACGAATGCCGTGTTCCTCCATAAAAGCACGCCGATACAGCTTATTCCATGAGAACCCTGTTAACTCCCCATGTAATAACGCTTCTATTAAACTAGTATGATGGGCGGATTGATGTAACAAGAGATCCGTGGCAAGTGTACGCCTAGCTTGTTCGAACTGAATCCAGTACTCACTGATCACAAGATCTGCCCCTGTCATTTCGGCTTTTTGATATAAAGCTTCACAGTAGTTTGGTGCTAACATATCATCTGAATCAACAAAGGCGATATATGTGCCCGTTGCTTCTTCGATTCCCCGATTTCTCACAGCCCCTAACCCTTGGTTGACTTGATGTATCACCCGGAAGCGTTCATCTCGCGCAGCAAATGTTTCTAACAGCTCACCAGAATGATCCGTTGATCCATCATTGACGAGAATGACTTCTATATCTGAAAAGCTTTGCTCTGCAATAGATTGAAGGCACTGCTCTATATATTGGCTCGTATTATAAACTGCGACCAATAGACTAATTGCTGGCATTTCAGCATGCCCACCTTTCTACAAATCTACTTTGAAAAGATTGTTCTATAAGGTAAAACAGATGAATCAAATGGCATTAACATGATGCTGTACAAAATATAACAAACCGCAATTCCTACATATAAAAAGACATTCGATCGCTGATCAAAAATCCGTGTGAAATATGGTAGTAAAATGAGCTGATACAACCCAAAATAAATATGAAATCTCGCATAAATTACATCTTTTGTTGCAAGAATGCCGAATAAAAAACCTAGCAAACAAAAATTCACAATATAATCACTGTCTGGCGTCAGCTCTCGAAGCCTTTTTCGAAACAGAAAAGCCAGCAAAAGTGGCAAGATGAGCACCCCAATTTTCGTCACATTCATGCCATTCGTATTCGTTGTGAGCCACTCCTCATAATGACCGTAGGAACTGCCTTGAAGCATGACAACAAACACAGAGACAAAGCGATCATAAAGTGCTGTGAGTCCTAAGAAAACCATGCATAGTACAAGCATCATCCATGACCATGCCTTTGTTCTGACAATAAAATACACAGGGATCATGATGAGCGCAGATGAATGGAACAAAGAACAAACAAGAACAAGAGGAAAATACAATCTCCATTGGCCATTGATCACAAATCTGATGGCATAAAACAAGACCGCAGCGACCATATATTGACGAATGCCATTAAACGAAGCGTAATAATGAAAGGTACCAAGAAATAGCAGCATACTTAGCTCAAATGGCCGTCCATATCGAATCAGCGTCTTGATAATGAAAAAATAGGTGATCATCGCAACCGTGATATACATGAGTTGCGGCTCATGTGAAATTTGATTGAGCATCCACAAGATGAAGGTAAACCCCGGATCTGTTGCCGCCTTTTCCACACCGAACCCAAAAATATGCCACGGCTTTTCATAGTTCACGGAGAATTCATACATCTGTCCATAGGTCACAAAATCGGTTCCTACTTTATACCGAATACCAGCTACGATACTCAGAAATAAAAACGGAAAACATACAAGGATCTGATTAGGTCGCCAGCCGCTTTGAATGGTATCATCTCGTTTGCCATAAAACGCAGCAAAGCTCGACCATAAATAAACCATGATCATGTTCACCAAATAAACCGCCATCTGCCGTTCCTTCCTTACAATCCATATACATTCATCACACGCGTGATGTTTTGTTTCACATCAAATCCTCTTTTGGCAAGCTGAGCAGTAATGACTTCTTGTGGAGGCGATTCTGCTTGATAGACTTCAAGAATCTCTTCGACCCAATCAGCCTCTGGGGCTTCCAGCGATATTCGTGTAATCAGGCCGCAACCGAGATCAACTTCCTCAGTAATATGATCAGAAATCACACAAGGCAATCCAGATGCCTGGGCTTCAACTAATACAAGTGGAAGACCTTCAAACAAAGATGGCATGACAAACACATCAAATGCTTTCATATATTCCGGCACCTCTGATACCACCCCAGTAAAAAGGACATCATCTTTTAATCCTGCACGGATGACATTCGATTCGACTTCTTGCCTTAGCGGACCATCTCCCACCAGTACGAGTTGAAATGAAACCCCCTGTGCCTTTAATGTGTTAGCCAATTTGATTAAAAATGCATGATTTTTTTGCTGATGAAAGCGCCCGATATGACCAATAACCAGCTTTTTTTCGTGAAGGTTGAGCTGTTTTTTCATGTGTGCTCCCCTCTCTTGTCCTAACTGTTGAAACAAGTCCAAATCAATTCCATTTGGCAAAATGTCAACTCGACCGCTTCTCATCTTTTTCTGTCCAAATAAAAAGGCACCTGCATCTTCGCCACATGCCACAAGCCGTGTAGAAAAAGCGAAGATCAGCTGACGAAATCCTTTGAGCATCCATTGATCAAACCAGCTTGGAGACTGTTTCCAAGCGGTATTATGTGAATGACAAATGCGGACGCTGACACCCGCCAGTTTCGCAGCAAGCGCGGAAAATCCTGTTTGAAAATCCGTATGGGCATGTACCGCCTGATAAGGACCCGTTCGCTTGATCGTCTGTGACAATGTTTTCACAAAAGCCAATGGAGAGGTTTTTCCAATGCTCGGGACGTAAAAAATGCGACCACCAAGCTGACGAATTTCTTCATCGTAATCACATATGTCCTCACGGTGGGTAATGAAATCAAATTGGAGAGAACTCTTGTCGAGTGCACGATAGACGTTCATAATCATCGTCTCTGCTCCCCCGCGGTTCATACCGCCTACAATATGTAGCACGCGCTTTGGCTCACTCATCCCGACACGTCCTCCTTTTGAACCGTTGTCCGTAGCTTACGGTGGTGATAGAACTTCATGATCTTCGGTGACATGCAGGCCCGAATCATCGGCTTGAAGGTAAACAAATAATCAAGTGGCGACAATTTTAACCGCCAGCAAGCATTGAACACGAGCCATGCATTATCCATGGAATAACGGAACTTCCGACGCTGAAAAGCGGCTTCGTCCTCTCTCACAAAATATAAGGACTCTTGTAAATTAAAGCCTTTCAACCCGTTTTCAAAAAACCGTATCCATAAATCAATGTCTTCCATTCGTCTTGTCGCTTTCACTGAGCGATATCCATTTAATGCTTTGTACGCTGATGCTTTCATCATAATCGTCCCGTGACAAAAAGGAGTCCCTCTCGCCATCACCTTTCGAGTGGGCTCTGATGCAAGTGCACGGACGCCTTTTGTTCCCGCATCATCAAAAATTGTCATCGCCGTACCGACCACAGCATATTCAGGATGTGTTTCTAGAAATTCGACTTGTTTTGCTAATCGTGTCGATACCGATAAATCATCGCCATCTTGTCTGGCAATGAATTCACCCTTTGCCTCAGCCAGACAGCGATTTAAACTGGCAGCAAGTCTTTGGTTCTCTTTGTTTCGAATGAGGCGAATTTGATCTGGATAACGTGTTGCATAATGCAGCACTTTCTCGTAGGTGCCGTCTGTTGATGCATCATCACAGATAATGAGCTCCCAATATGAATACGTTTGTTGAATAATGGATTCAATGCTTTCTTCTACTGTGTCTTGACAATTGTATACGCCCATGATGACGGATACCTTTGGCTTACGCATGCTGTATCACCTTCTCTGTTTGATCCATATAGGCTCTATAAATACGAGCCATTTCACTGACTGCCTGCTCCCTTGAAAAGGAGTACGCCATGGAGCGACCGGCTTTTCCCATGAGATGGAGATCATGCTTTTTGTGATAAAGCTGATTCATATAATGAGCCAATCCACTCACATCATGTGGTTTGACTAAAAAACCATTTACCCCGTGCTTCACTAACTCACTGTGCCCTCTATTTTTAGTCGCAATCACCGGCTTTTCCGCTGACATGGCTTCGAGTAGATTCATGCCGAGTCCTTCCCTTTGACTAGTCGATACGCACACATCACATAATGTGATCCATTCCTCAATTTGTTTACAAAAACCAGCAAAGTGCACATGCTGTTCAAGGTTCAACTGACATACAAGCTTCTCATAGGCTTGCCGGCTTGCTCCTTCCCCCGCAAACACGATTTTCAAATTTGGAATCTGTCTACTCATCTGTACCCCCGCTTTGATGAGCATCGCTTGATTCTTATTGGCATTCAGCTCTCCAACACATAGCACAATAAAGTCATCTGCATTCAATCCATACTTGGCGCGAAGGCGCTCTTTTTCTTCATCTCCAGCCGGTGTAAAACGATTCATGTCCACCCCCATACCAGGGACATAATGGACTGCCGTCCGCTTTCCCGACAAACGATCCGCTCTTTTATGATCTTCTCCATTAATGGTGATCAGGGCGTCTGTATATTGTACGAGCCATTTCTCAATCGGATAGTAGCATAGCCACTTTTGTAGAGGCGCTCCATCCCAAAAGTGAAAACCATGTGCCGTATACAGAACCTTCGTCCCTCTCGCGCGAGATTGTTTTGATGCAAGTCTGCCAATCACACTCCCCATCGGCGTATGACAATGAATAATGTCATAATGCTGTCTCTCTAGCAGTTTTTTCAGCTCAACATAAGCGAGTCGATTGTGTACATGAAAAGGAGAGCGCTGAATAGGGATAGCGTAAGAGTGATCCACAAACGGCAGCTCTAGCTGACCATTCGCTGCGGTATGCACTTCCCATCCTTGTTCCTGAAACCAACGAAAATACGGAAGATGAAACGCTTTAAAGTGATAATCAACCGTTGCGAAAAACAAGACTTTTCTCTTCATTGGCTAGCGCCTCCTCTCTTTTCATCTGGTCATCTAATACATCATGAGACGCGATGGCCGCAAATAACGCTTGTCTCATCTGCTCATCGCTCATCATGTCAAACTCATGTATAAACCGGTTGAGCACATATGGATCTCCATCAAGTGCATGTCCGATATGAATCTTCGGGAAAATTTGTTCTTGTGCTCTTTCGTGCTGATTGAGTAACTCCTCATACATTTTTTCTCCTGGGCGAATCCCTGTAAAAATGATCGGAATCTGTTCTGTCGTGTAACCTGAAAGATGAATGAGGTTTTCAGCGAGGTCGACAATTTTGACTGGCTCCCCCATATCTAGGACAAAAATCTGTCGTCCGTTTGCAAGTGCACCTGCTTGAATGACGAGCCTAGATGCTTCTGGGATGGTCATAAAATATCTGGTCATGGCTGGGTGCGTCACAGTCACTGGTCCACCTTTTTCAATTTGCTTTTTAAAAATGGGGATGACGCTCCCCCGACTTCCAAGGACATTCCCAAAACGAACAGCGACAAATTTCGTATCACTGCTTATCCCCATTTGCATGATCAGCATTTCAGCAAATCGCTTTGTAGCCCCCATCACATTGGCAGGGTTGACGGCTTTGTCAGATGAGATGAGGACAAATGTTTCAACGCCGTGCAAATGTGCGGCTTCTGCCACATTTTTTGTCCCAATGATGTTATTTTTCACCGCTTCTTTCGGACTGATCTCCATGAGCGGGACATGCTTATGTGCCGCTGCATGATAGATCATATCCGGCTGAAAATGACCGACGATTTCACTCATTTTCTGTTTATCTTGAATATCCGCAATTTGTGGATATAAGCTGATGCTGTCTCCATATAATTCTTTCAGCTCTAGTAAAATAGAATGAATGCTAGATTCTCCATGACCCACAAGTACAATGGCTCGCGGGGCAAACACACAAATTTGACGACAGAGTTCTGATCCAATCGATCCACCTGCTCCTGTCACCATGATCGTCTTTCCCTTTAAATGGACAGATAGACGACTTGTATCTAATTGAATCGGCTCTCTTCCTAATAAATCTTCAGGCTGTACATCCCGTAATTGGTTGAGCGCATGGGTTCCTTTTAAGATCTGCTCCATTTCCGGCATAATTTGCGTTTTCACTCCTGTAGCTACACATTCCTTGTACAACCCTTTTAATGTGTGGCTGCTTTTGGACGGAATGGCAATGATAATCTTTTGAATATCCATCATCACCACAGCGGATTGAATCTTTTCTTTTCCACCAAGAACAGGCAGCCCCATGACTTCTAGCTTATGTTTCGTTTTATCGTCATCAATGAAGGCAACTGGCTCAATATGCACATCATCAGATTGCTGCAACTGGCGCACAATAATCGCCCCAGCAGAGCCTGCACCAATGATTAAAGCTCGCTCTTTTTCTTCTTGAAGTCGTTTCGCTCCATCATGGAATAACCTATAGGCCATGCGAGATGCACCGATGAATAATACATGGAATAACCAGACGATAAATAAGAAACGAAAAGGCCATGTCTGGACAAAGAGATACAGCATGGAGATAGAAAATAAAAAAGAACACACAAATGTCTTCATTAAAGAAAATAACTCTCTCACACCTGTATAAGCCCATACTTGCTTATACACATGGAATATATGTGAAAACAAATGATGCCCAATGAGCAAGCTAAGTGAAGAAATGACCAGCATTTCAAATGTATATACTGTTAAAGCTGCCTCTTGAACAAATTGGAACCCAAAAAAGACAGCGACTAAAATCAGATATGAATCTAGTGCCACGATGATTGATAATCTTTGGGCGTAAGTCAACGCTCCTCCCCCTTTTCAACATCACTATACTTACTTAAAATGGGCATCAAACCCGTCCTCACATCCCACCATTGATGACAAGCATCTAAGGCATTTCACATGCCCACAGCAGAATCGAGTGCCTCCATTGTTAAAGATTAGGAGACATCACCTATCATTCTCTTTAATACATATACATTCGTCCCTTTTTCTCTTTCCTTCCATTTAACATCGCACCAAGTAATTTACTTGTCGTTCCTTCTAGCATCTCTTTTGATTTCTTCACAGCCGCAATCTTTGTTTGACCGCTTAACACGACAAGGATGCTTCCATCCGTCCGATTCGCCAATATTTTGGCATCAGCAACCGGTAAGAGTGGTGTGGAATCAACAATGACCATGTCGTACTGCTGTTCAATTTCATAAAATAACTGTTTCATCACAGAAGAAGAAAGCAATTCAGCCGGATTCGGTGGAATGGTTCCGCTCGGAAGCAGCTCTAAATGCTCAATCGGTGTAGGCAAAATGGCTTCTTCTAACGTGCAATTATTTAAGAGAACATTGGTCAAACCAGTATGATGACTCAAGTCAAAGTATTCATGGAGTGTCGGTTTTCGTAAATCCGCATCCATGAGCAGTACCTTCTTATTCTGCTGTGCAAAAACAGCTGCTAAATTCGCAGCCGTAAATGATTTCCCTTCCTTCGGTAAGGAGGATGTGACTAATATGGACTTCAATCTTGTTTGAATCGATGTGAATTCAATGTTCGTACGGATCGTGCGAAATTGTTCAGCAATGACAGAATGAGGATTTAAGACAGAAATATAGGATAAATCTCTCTTTTCTCGTTTCTTTCTCTTAAAGATCAATATTCTGACCTCCCGTTATGACGGAGTGCTTGTCTTTTTTTCGTTTCTTGTCGACTTGCAATTGATACACACTGCCGAGCGAAGGCAATCCGATGTCTTCCCTGATTTGATGTGTTCGTTTTACCGTATCATCTAGTAGATTCATGAAGAAAATGAGTGTCAGTCCCCCTAATAAAGAGGCACCTAATGCTAGAATGATATGCACAAATTTCCTTGAATTAATGAGAACCGTATTTGATTGTTTGGCTTCAGACAAAACATTAATGCGATCCATATTCATGGTTTTTTTGATTTCCTCTTGAAGCACCTCTGTCGCCGTATTAGCGATAGCTACTGCCTTCTCACGATCTTCATCCTGTACAGAAATATTTATGACCTCAGACTCATTTTCCGTACTTGTGGCAATTTTGTGTTTGAGCCCTTCCGCAGATTCTGTGAGATTCAGTGTTTCTTTTACTTTTTCAATGACAATTGGACTTTTCAGCAAGACTTGAAAGGTACGTGTATATTGAAGGTTCATCTGGATATCATTTAAATTCGCTTGTGCGTCGTTGGTTCGTTTATGAACAAGAATTTGAGTGGTCGCCTGATATACAGGAGTTGAGACATAGAACTGATAGTAGGCTGAAATGCCCGTTACGATCAGGACAATCAGGATCAGAAGGGCTATTTTCTCTTTTACAACAGAAAACAGCTGCTTAAAACCTATATTCTCATTCATAGATACCTCCCGATTTCATCATAAAAAGGTTATATATGGTTTCTTTTTGTTAATGATTGGATTATAAAAGATAATACCCGCAAAGAAAAATGTCATAATAGGTCTTATAGTTCTTTTTAGAGAACAAAATCGTTCGTTTTCTTTTGTTTACTTCCTGTTTCTTACGTTTTTGAATTTTATAAAGAACAGTTTATTTCTTATAATGAACGAAAAGGTCGTAGAACTATTCGCCGGGGAGAAGGGAGATCATATATAGAATGATAGGAAAGGTGATTCGTATTTATCGAAAGAGGAAGGGATACTCCATTCAACAACTGGCTGAAGATGCCCATGTCTCTAAATCGTATTTGAGTAAAATTGAGCGTGGTGTGCACCGAAATCCATCAGTCCAGTTTTTAAAAAAAGTATCTTCTTCATTAGAAATTGATTTACAGGAACTGTTTGATGCCGAGACGATGATGTTTCATTCCTCTGATGGAGAACAGGAATGGCGGGAGCACGTCGTCAATGCCGTCCAATCTGGCATGCCAAAGGAAGAGCTGTATCAGCTGCTCCAAACCTTTCGAAAGGAGCAGGAAGAAAAGACGTTACATGTCACCCATCGAAAGCTGACCGATTCTAACATAACAGAATGGAAGCAACTCATGAGTGAAGCGAAGGCCATTGGCTTATCCATTGAAGAAGTAAGGGCTTTTCTCAATTTCCACGGGTGAGCCCCCTTTAGTCGTCACAACTTTGCGGGGAGAGCTATCAGCTGATGGCTCGAAGAAAAAGAGCCTTTGATTCTAAAAGGCTCTGTTTTCTCTTATTCTTCTTTCTTTGTTCTTGCTTTTTTCGTAATATCATTGTTTTTCCAATAGGCCCAGAGTGATGTGATGCCCAGGAAGGCTAATGTAATGAATTGCTGAACACCTTCTTCATCAATAGGAATGGGGCTCTTTCCCGCAGCCGTTAGCGCACTGTTAACGAGTGCCAATAAGAGCAACGCAAGTCTTGCGATCGTACCAGCACTAATTTTTTCAACCTTCAACTGTCTCCCCTCCCTTTTCCCTTCATGCGGGTGATACTGCTCGTTCCTCTCATATGTATGCAACCTTCAAATAAATAGAAGAAAAAATCAAAAAAGACATCATTCCGTGTAGGAATCATGTCTTCATGAACAGATATGTTATTTAGAAAACATCTCTTTTGCTTCATCCATTGCCATTTGATTACCTAATGCTGAGTAATCGAGCCATGGCTGATCAGCGATTGGATAAACTTGATTCTTCTTCACAGCCTTTAAGCCTTTCCAAATAGGTGTCTGCTCTAACTGCTTGAATGCTTGCTGCGCTTTGTCATCACGGTTGACGACAACAAAGATGGCATCCGCATCAAAGTCAGGAAGAACCTCTTGAGAAATCACTTCAAATGGACGTTGACTGTCAAGTTTCTTCACCCCATCGACAGGTGTAAGCCCTAGATCCTTGAATAAAATAGGCCCCATCGGACGCTTCATACTAAATACACGAAGTTCCTTTGCTGTCACACGAATGGCCATTACTTTTCCATTCCCAATCTTGTTTTGAATAAGTGATTTTACTTCTTTTGCTTCCTGATCATAATGCTGAATAAATTGATCCGCTTCCTTTTCTTTATTGACGTGTTTTGCGATTTTTTTCAAGTGATCACGCCACGTACCTTCATTCAAATTGAACACTTCTGTTTTAGCAATTTTCTTGTATTTCGACAGGTCTTGTCCTGCTAGATCTTGATCTACATAGATCACATCTGGTTCCAAAGCAAGTAGTGACTCCATATCTGGATCAGCTGCAATGCCCAGCTTTTTCGTGTTCTTCAACTGTTCTTTTGCATGTGGGAGAAAGTCTTTTAGTTCCCCTCCAACAACTGAGCCAGTTGGCTTTATCCCAAGTGCTAATAGGTTATTCGTTAAATGAATAGATAAGGAAGCAATCTTAGGTGTTTCTGGATCATTTTCGTTTGCCTTTTTCTTTGTTTCTTGTTGACCACAAGCAGCCAGAATCAAGAAACTGATCGTAAGAACAAAAATAAGTAATTTTTTCATATGAGATTCCTCTTTCATTTTTATTTCGTTTTGGTCAGTAAATAGAGAAAATATGGTGCACCAATAAAGGCAACTACAACACCCGCTGGGATGGCATTTGGTGCAAATAAAGAGCGTCCAATGGTATCAGCACTTACCAAAATCAACAGACCTAGAAGTGCACTAACAGGTAAAAAATATTGATGCAAAGAACCGACAAGCCGCCTTGCCAAATGAGGGGCAACAAGGCCAATAAAGCCAATACCGCCTGTCATTGACACACTCGCACTCGCTAAACCGACAGCTAAAGTGAGCAAATAGAGCCGTTTACGCTGGACGCGCACACCTACACTTGAAGCGACGGCATCGCCTAACGTCAAAGCATTGAGCGCCCTCGACTGGATGAACGTCAATGGCACAAGGCACACAATCCACGGTAACAGCGCCAACACATGTATCCAGTCTCTTCCCCACACGTTTCCAACCAGCCACCTCGAAGCAAATGTGTATGTATCTTCGTCTAGCTTCAGTGATAAAAACAAGGTCAGTGCACTAAAACCCGCAGCGACAGCAATCCCCACTAAGATCAGACGGATAGGGACAAGACCGCGATGCCGGTCATATGCAAGGAGCACAATCATCGCCGCCGCTAACAGTCCACCCGCAAAGGTAAAGAGCGGAATGAGAAGAGATGGATTCCCTTCAAGTGATTGAAAGAACGAGACAAATATGATTAAGCCAAATGCTGCGCCTGCATTCAATCCGATAATCCCTGGATCAGCCAACGAATTGCGCGTTAAACTTTGCAAAATGCCTCCTGCTACGCCAAGACCAATTCCTGCTAGCATGGTTACGACAATTCGTGGCAGGCGGTAGTCAAATAGCACAGTCTCACTTCGAAAATCTCCAAAGCCAAATAAGGTTTTGACGACAATCATTGGACTAAGTTTCAGTGTGCCGGTATTCAAACTATAGAGCACCACAGCTGCACTTAAGCTAAGTAAAACGACTGTCACAACAAGAGCACGTTGCCTCTCCTTCATGACAGGCTCCTCCCTTCTTTTCTGGCAATGTATAAGAAGAAAGGAACACCGACAAGGGCCACCATTACACCGATGGCAAGCTCTCTTGGTGGATTGACCGTTCGACTGGCGAGATCAGCCAACACAAGCAGCACAGCACCTAAAATCGCTGACATGGGAATGATCAAACGAGTATCCACCCCAACCAATTTGCGGGCGATATGCGGAATGACAAGACCAACAAACCCAATCGATCCAACGGCAGACACAGAAACACCTGCTAAAATGACTGCTGCTGCCATGCCAAGAATTCGCACTTTTCTTGTCCGCACACCTAAATTCGCCGCCACATCTTCACCAAGAGAGAGTAGCGATAGTGATCGCCCTAATAACATCGCCCATGTGAAGGCAATGAGAATGACCGGTGCGAGTACCATCAAATGTGGCCATTTGACACCAGCTACTCCGCCTGCATACCAAAAAGCAAGGTCCTGACTCAAGTCAAAATAGATGGCAATTCCAGAACTGAGCGCATGGAGAAAGGCTGCAACAACTGCGCCCGCAACCGTTAATCGAAGCGGTGTGAGCATACCACCTGCCGTCCCAATTGCAAAGATGAGCAGCGTACTCAATACCGCACCAATAAAGGAAAAAAACATTAAGGCTGAATAAGGGATGTGAGGGAAGAAAGCAAAGCAAAGAGCGACTACAAACATCGCACCGCCATTGATGCCTAGAATCCCCGCATCCGCAAGTGGGTTTCTTGTGATAGCTTGCATGAGTGCACCTGCGACAGCAAAAGCCGCGCCAACAAGTGCTGCACCAATCACACGAGGCAACCTTAATTCATGAATAATCTGCTGTTCTGTCACGTCTGACTGGTAATCGAACACAGCACTCCAGACTGTTTGCAGAGATAATGCCTTTGCCCCATAGGAAATGGCAAAAAACATGGAGATCAGCAAACCAATGATGGCGAAAAAAAAGAGCAAAAAGAACAATATAGATGAAAGTCGTTTTTGTTGATGTGTTCGCTTATCCTGCAAAATCTGTGTCATCCTTTTCTTCATTCGAAGTCATTGAAAATGAGAATCATAATCAATAAAGATTATAGTCATCATCCATTGAAAAATCAATGTAACGCCTATTTTTTAAATTATTTAATTCGGAAAAACCTCATTCTTTTGTCCTATTTTTCTTCATTTAAATTTTCTACCATTTTTTATCATAGAATAATAGGAAAATAGTTGACATTCCTCATGTTATTCACCTAAAATTACAAAAGTAAGTCAATTATGAAAAATATATTACAAACGATAAATGATTGAAATATGCCCCGTCATGAGAGGAGAACTGAAAATTGTGTCAGTAAAAGGAAAATGGGTGACCATTTTAGTTGTGCTGGCGATCGTTATTGGAGCGGTTGCTTTTTATCAGAATCAACAAGCAAGTGGAACAGAAAAGAAAAATGTAAAACAAGATACAAACTATAAAAATGTAGAGATCGTCACCCTTGTAAATGACGGGAAATTTATGAGATATGCAATCAACTATCCTCTTTTCCATCAAAAAGAACTAGATCAAGAGATTAGGCGATATGCAAACACCACATTAGAACGCTTCAAAACCACATTCAGTGAAGCAAAGGACATCGATGAAAATAGACGATTTGAACTGAATATTGATTATGATTTGGTGCATTATGCGAAGCAATCTGTCGCGATTCACTTTACGACTTATACTTATACAGGTCACAATAAAGGAAACACACATATTGAAACGATTAACTATGATTTTCAGAAAAAAGCTTTTCTTCAAACAAAAGATTTATTTCAACCAAAAACTGATTATTTGAAGACATTATCTGATATCACATATTCAGAGCTACTAAAGGATAAAACTTTATCTAAGGATCAACCCCTCCTTCAAAAAGGAACGGCTCCTACTGAACAAAACTTCAGTCAATTCGCCTTAAAAGAGAAGTATGTCGAGTTCTACTTCCAAGCTTCTCAGATCGCAGAAGAGGATCTTGGTCCGCAACCGCTGGCCATTAAAAAGACGTTACTGAAAGACATTCTGAAGTCAGAATATATGAATACAACCAAAAATAAAAACAAAATCAAAGAACCAAACCCAAAAAGGAAGGCTGTTAAGCTTCCGAAGAAACCAAAGCTTGATCCAAATAAAAAAGCCATTGCACTTACATTTGATGATGGACCAAATCCAGAGACGACCTCACAGATTTTAGATGCCTTGAAAAAGAACAAAGGTCATGCGACGTTCTTCGTACTGGGGAACAGGGTTCAATATTACCCGGAAATGCTTGGCGACATGTTAAAAGCTGGACATGAGATCGGGAATCATTCATACAACCATCCTTTACTCACAAGACTTCCTTTAAAACAAGTCGTTCAACAGGTGAAGGATACACAGCATATGATTGAAAAAGCCAGTGGCTACAAACCGACGTACTTTAGACCGCCATATGGCGGAACCAATCAAGAAATCAATGAAGCAATAGGGATGAAAGTGTCCCTTTGGGATATTGATCCGGAAGATTGGAAAGTGCGCGACAGTCAGCAGATCACAAACCATGTACTGGCACACGCAGCCGACGGAAAAATCGTGTTAATGCACGATATTTATAACAGCTCCGCTCTTGCAGCAGTGACGATTATCCAAGAGTTAACAAAACAAGGCTATCAGCTTGTCACAGTCAGTGAGCTTGAACAATTAAAACAAGAACGAAATGAACAAACCCCAGTGAAATAATCACAGGGGTTTGTTTGCTTACTCTAAAGATTTTTTCCTTTTCAATAAATCTTGAAATGTATCCTCCAACTCTTGCGAAGGAGCTATACTTAAACGGCTGATCACCTCAGATAGTTGCATGTCAATCAAAAGAAGCTCTTCCTCTTTCTGTGTAACCACAAGTTTTTCTTCCTTTTTCATATACTCTTCATAGGAGCCATCAAATGCTTCGATGCTTCCTTTGTGAACATGGAGAATGCGTGTGGCCACTTGCTCGATAAGTCTGCGGTCATGCGAAACGAAAATAACGGTTCCCGGGTAATGCTTCAATAGCTCTTCAAGCGCTTCTACTGCGGCAAGATCTAAAAAGTTCGTCGGTTCATCAAGCATCAGGACATTGGCATCACTTACGAGTAACTTCGCAAGCATCGTCTTGACCCGTTCGCCTCCGCTTAACACCCCAACAGGTTTATGAACATCCTCACCCCGAAATCCTAGTCTGGCTAAAACAGTTCGAACAACCGTCTCATCTTGAAGTGCATCATCTAATGTATTCTTTAAAATCGATTGATCCAACGCCAATCCAGACAGATCCTGACTAAAATACCCTATCTTCATCGCTTCTGAACGTGAAATATCAGGGTGCCCTTTCACCAGCATTTGAAGTAATGTCGTTTTACCGCTCCCATTTTTCCCGATGATGGCGACTTTGTCTCCACCTCTCACGTCAAAACTGGCTTTTTGCCATAGAGTCTTATCACCTGCTGTTCCATCTACATGATTGACACGTAAGATGGTTCGGCTCGTCACTTCCCTCATGGTGTGTTGGGTCATTTTGATCGGTACGATATCCCTTACTTTCTCAACCTGTTCTAATTTCTCCATTCTCGTTTCAATGGATTTCGCTGTTTTTTGCAGCTTTTTTTGTTTGTTTGCATAGTATGGCTTTGCAATTTTAGGTCCAGACGATTTCACCTTTTGTGTTGGTTTTGTGGCTCTGTCCGCTTTTTTCAATTTCTTTTGTAGTGCCTGTTCTAACTGTTTTTTCTTTTGTGTATATGCTTCATATGCTTCTATTTGCTGACGATGTGCCAGTTCTTTCTGCTGTGCAAAGTGGGTGTAATTCCCCTTATATGATGTGAGCGCCCCGTTTTCCAGCTCCCATATCTCTGTACATAACGCATCTAAAAAGGCACGATCATGCGAAACAACGATCAAAGCGCCTTGATAGTCTCGTAACTTTTGCTCTAACCACTCAATATGCTCTTGGTCTAGGTGTGTCGTCGGTTCATCTGCTAATAACAAAGCAGATGGATCGTTTAAAGCTCTTTCTATATATGTTTGTGTCACCTCTCCTCCACTTTGTGTCCCGTCTATATTTTTCAGTTGTGGGAGTAGCACACAAGTAGTCGTTGCACCAAACGTTCCACTATCTGCTTTTTCTTGACCAGCCAACACTTCCAATAAAGTGGTTTTTCCACTGCCGTTTTTGCCAATGAGACCAATCCGATCTCCGTGATGGATGGTCAGGTCCTCGATGTCAAATAACACCCGATCCTTCCGAAATACTTTTAATTGATTGATTTTCACCAACATCCAACCCTCTCCTTTCATGTAGGAGACATGAAAAAGCCCCCTATTCTCAGAATAGGAGGCAAATGGGTATTCAAAATAAGCGCATCAAAACAGAGTCGTGTGTCAACGGTCAAACCGAAACACATCCCTGTATTCAATGTCCTTATTGTTCGGTTCCCAAACTGTACCATCCTATTCCGAAGCTCAAACATGAAAACGCAGCAAATAAGCTCAACTTTACGTTGATACACTGCTTTTTTCATTTTGCTTACAGGTCATAGGATTAGTACTTCATTGCATTGGGTCACCCTTCCGTCATTTGTTACGTCAACAATAAAAGAAGGGTTATGATTTGTCAAGTTGAAATGGCATCAGTGAGTCAATCAGTTGCCATGTATAGGGGTGATTCGCTTGAAACAGCTCCTGCGTTGTACATTCTTCAACAAGCATACCTTCATGTAAAAAAAGAAGGCGATCACACAGATATACAGCTGCTTCTACATCATGGGTAATCATGAGAGTGGTCATATTCATATCCCGTTTGAATGTTGCTAGCAGGTCTAATATTTGAACTTGTACAGAAACGTCAAGTGAGCTAAGAGCCTCATCTAAGATAAGAATTTCTGGATTTGTTGACACCGCTCTAGCGATACAAACACGTTGAAGCTGACCACCACTTAACTGATGAGGGGATTGATTGAGCACAGAATGGGGCAGCCTTACTTGGTCAAGTAGTGACAACACTTTTTGGTTGATATTTTGCCTGTATTTCAATAGATGCATTGGCTCTGCAATGATCTCTTTCACCGTAAAGGAAGGGTGGACAGAAGCCGTGTAATCTTGAAAAACAAAGCTCATTTTTCCGCGATTCATTTGATGCCATGTTTTCGCTGGCCGGCCATCGATCTGAACCTCCCCACCGTCTAATGTTTCTAAGCCGAGCAAGATACGTGCTAGTGTACTTTTGCCACTACCACTCTCACCTACTAACCCTACACACTCACCTTTTTGAATCTGAAACGATACGTGTGAGATTCGATGTTTGGGGTTCTTTTGATGAACGCTCCTTCTCTTATCTGCATGTTTCAACAATTGATTTGCTGTGATAAACATAAGATCTCCTCACTCTCATTTTTTCAGGGCTTCAATCGGTGAGGACAAACGAAGTCTTGCATTTAGTAATTGCTGTGTTTTAGGATGAACAGGTGAATTGAATATGTTTTTAGCGCTGTGATACTCGATCATTTCGCCTTGATGCATCACCAGCAACTCATCAGCAATCGCCTGAACGATCCCTAAATCATGTGAAATGATGACAATTGCCATTCCCATTTCATCTTTCAGCCTTTTTAATTCGTTCATCACTTCACGACGGTTGTATGCATCTAGTGATGCTGTTGGCTCGTCTGCAATCATCACGTCAGGAGAAAGCATCACTGTGATCGCAATCATGACACGCTGAAGCATCCCGCCAGATAGCTCATGTGGATATTTCCTCATTACGTCAAGTGCATTTTTTAAACGGACACGTTCCAGTCCAGCAATCGCATGTGCTTTCGCTTCTTTGCGACGTAGTCCTAAATGAAGCTGAAACGTTTCAATCATTTGATGACCAATGGTTTCAATTGGATGAAATGCATTCATGGCATCTTGTGCGATGAAGCCGAGGCGTTTCCCGCGCCACTGTTTCACCACATCACTTGTCAATTCCACACCATCCATCCAGATCGCTCCACTTACCTCCAGCGAAGGGGCTAAAAGATCAATGAACGCTTTTGCGACAGTTGATTTTCCGCTTCCACTTTCACCAATAATGGCTAAACAGCGTTGTTTATGTAAGGAAAACGTCATGTTGGTCACCAAGTTCTTTTGTTGAAAAGGGTCATGTACGGATAGATTTTTGACGTCGACGAAAGCCAAATCGTCCTCCCCCTTTGTTGATGTCATGCCTATAAGGGCTCATCGCCTGCTGTAAACTATCCCCTAAAAAGTTCAACGCCATAACGACACATAAGATGGCAAGTCCAGGAGCAAGCATGTGGGTTGGATGTGTCACCATGACATTCTTCGCTTCATTTAACATCATCCCCCATTCAGGTGTGGGTGCGCTCACACCTAAACCAAGGAATGACAAAGCAGAAATATTTAAAATCACCCAGCCTGCGTCAAGAGTTGCAAGCATCGCTACTTCCCCTGAAATTCTAGGTAACAGGTGCTTTCTTAACAGGTAAAAAGAAGAACCACCAGACACTTTGGCAAACTGGACGGACGGTTCATTTGCATATTGCAAAACGGACGAACGGATCATCCTTGTATACCAAGCCCATTTCGCCAAAACATTTGCCAAGATGATATTGAAAAGCCCTGGTCCAAGAATTCCAACGACCGCTAAAATCATCACTTCTGCTGGAAAAGAAAGCATGACATCACATAGCCGCATCAATGCATTATCAACCTTCCCTTTAAAAAAGCCAGCTATGAGTCCAAGGACGATCCCAATCAGCATGGTAAGACACATTGTCAGAAGTGCTACAAGCATCGTTGTACGTATGCCATATAAAAGACGAGACATGACGCACCTCCCCAAATGATCCGTTCCAAGCGGAAAGGTGAGGCTCGCCCCTGCATATTTTTGAAGAATATGTGTTTCAGTCGGATCATGTGGTGCAAGCACCGGTGCAAACACCCCAGCGAATGCAACAAACACTAATAGGCAAATTGAAAGCATCGCCATGCGATCTTGCTTTAATTGATTCCAGATCACCATTGTCATTCGCCTTCCTTCCGTAGCTGTGGATTCATGATCATTTGGATGACATCCGCGATGAAGTTACACACGACAAACATGAACCCCATCAAAAATAAATAGGCTTGAATGATCGGGAAATCAGCGTGGAATATAGCCGCCACACACAAGCGACCAACACCTGGCCAAGCAAATACATTTTCAATGATCACAGTACCTGCAATGAGTTTTGGTATAGACATACCAAGTGCTGTCACCGTTAATTGCAGGGCATGTCTCATCACCTTCAATTGGATGGTGCGTTCCCTTAAACCACGAGCTCTTGCATAAAAAACAAATGGTTCGTGCTGAAACTTCAGGATTTGGTTCCGAATCAACCTGACATATGTTGACAAGTAGCCAAATGATAGTGTTACCGCTGGGAGGATCAGAGATTTGAAGTCTTCCATTCCACTCGTATTCACCCAATGAAGCTTCACCGAAAACAACCAAATCAACAAAATACCCAACCAAAAACTCGGCATTGAGGCTGCAATAAAAATACAGGCTCTTAAGATTCGATCGATCCACGTGTTGGCAGCATAGGCGCAGATGATTCCGAATAACAAACTTAACACCATGATGAAGAGAAGCGCTGCTCCTGCAAGCTGTAATGTCGCAGGCAGCGCCTCCATTATAAGATCAAATACAGGCTCCTGCGTGACATAGCTAGTGCCAAACTGACCTGTTAAGCCATCTTTTAACCATGTGACATAACGGATGAAAAAAGGCTGATCTAATCCTAACTCTTGTCGCATGGATGCAATCATTTCTTCCGTTGGGGTTACTTGATTCACGCGTAAAGCGACTTCGGCTGGGTCACTTGTACGCATGGTAAGGAGAATAAACGCAAAGAAGGTCATGAATATAACGAGTGGGAAAAACATCAACAATCTATTCAACATATACCGTTTCATGTCTTCATCCCCTCGATTTATGACGAGAAATACATGGTGTCAAAAGGGATTTCATATTGAGACACATGAAAGCCTACACCTTTTAAGCGTTGTTGATACACAGCCTTTGTCACAGAATAAGAAAGCGGAATATATACATTCTCATCATGGATATACGTGAAAATATCACGATACATTTGTTTCCGCTTTTGCACATCTGGCTCTATCAAGACATTCGTAATCGTCTCGTCCAGCCATTTCTTCTTTTCCAACCCTAATTGTGCTTGATAGTCCGCATGGGATGCGACACGGAAGGAGGAGACGTACGTTTGTGGATCATATGGGAGTCCCCACGATAAAGAGTACATCAGATCGAACTTTCCTGTTTTTTGACGATCCAAATACGCTTGTTTTTCCTCTCCCCTAATATGTAGTTTGATTCCAACCTGTTTGAAATCATGTTGAATCGACTCACTAATCGTTCTCTCTCCAGCATTATCGGAATTATAGTAAATGGTCACACTCAATAACTTGTCATGTTTATACCGGTAACCATCCTCTTTCAGCTTCCAACCTGCGGCATCCAATAATGTTTCTGCTTTGGTCTTTTGATAGGTTTTCTTTGTCAGTCGAATATCTGCGTAGGGGATAGTAGGCGCAAGTAACGTATGTGCCACCTGTTCGGTTCCATTTAAAATTCCTTCTGTAATCATCTCTTTTTGCACAGCATACTGAAACGCTTCTCTGACTTTTGGATCTTTTGTGATCGGTTGATTGGAGTTGATCACAATTGATCTAGAACCTGTAGGAGGACTAACGGATACTCCGTATTGTCCATCTTTCTTTAATGCTTGAAACGAATCGCCATCGACCATGTCACCATCTGCTCCATATAACAAATCTATTTCGCCTTTTTGCAGTGCGAGTAAAATGGTTTGGTGATCAGGCATCACATTCCACTTCACTCTTGAAATCTTAGGCTTTTTCCCCCAATACTGATCATTCTTTTCAAAAATGGCGTATTGATTTTTTTTATGCTCTTTTAATACATAAGGCCCTGTGCCAGCATATCCTTCGACTCCGTTCGCTGTGGTGCCATCAATGAAACTTTTCGGTGAAATAAAACGGAACGGACGTGTTAAACCAAGCTCTTCTAAGGTAGGATAGTAAGGATTTTTTAAAGTGAGAACAAACGTGTATTCATCTACAGCCTTTGTTGATTGAATTTCAGTTACAAGATTCAGCCAAGCGTTTTTCTCCATGTTTTCGAGGACTGCATCGATATTGAGCTTTACTGCTTTTGCATGAAAAGGCTCGCCGTCTGAAAAAGTCACACCTTTTCGCAAGTGAAAGGTATAGGTTTTCCCATCTTCTGAGATGTCCCAGCTTTTCGCTAGTGCAGGTTGAATTCCTTTTTCTGTATTGACGACAAGCGATTCAAACACCATATTTTGTGCAGCCATTTCTCCGCCATAAAGATGTGGATTGAGGTCCCTAATATCTTTTGTACTGGCAAAAACCAATTCGTCGTCATCTTCTCTACCATTTACGTCAGTTGATGTGTTGTTATCAGTGCATGAAGCCAATAGAATGCAAGCCAAGATGGAAACAATCATCATGGCAAACTGACCGACGGGCTTCTTTCTCTTATCTCTCACTTTTATGTAAACAGGATCATCACTCATACGCATTTCCCCCTATTCATTTTATCGTAATCATTACGTTTTATTAATCGTAATGATTACGAATTGAATATTAGCATACAGACTTGGGAAATACAATCTCTTTTTTTCATTAAAAAAACAGACTCTTATTGAGTCTGCTTCGTCTGTATATATTGATCGATCATGCGTAATGCTTTTTCTGTACCGCCTGCTGTTTCAAAGCTTTCTTGAATTTTTTCAATCCCTGCTTTATATGTGTTGGTGGTCAGTACGGACTTCACCGTATCTCTCAATTGTTCGGCTGTCAGCTGGTCTTTATCGAGTGCGCGTGCAGCTGATAAGTCCGTTAACCTTTGCGCCACCATTGGCTGATCTTTGTCATGCGGAATGACAACCATTGGGACGTGGAAATGAATGGCTTCATTGACACTGTTCATCCCACCATGTGTCACAAACACATCTGTATGTTCTAATACTTCAAGCTGGGGCACATAAGGCGCAATGATAAAATGTGCAGGCGCCTCTTTGACGAGGGACATATCAATTTTATCGCCTGTTGCCATGACCACTTTCCCCTCAAAATCAGCAAAAGCATCAATACACATATTAAAAAACGCTTCAGTATCCCCTAGAACTGTTCCCATTGAAATAAAAACCACCCGTTCTTGTTCAAGTGCTTCTAGCGGGAAATGATGCTGATCGGCTCGTTTTGGAAAACTAGGTCCAACAAAGACAAACGAATCATTTAATGCATCCACCGACGGCTGAAAATATTCACTCGTATAAACGATATTCAGCTCTCCTCGATTTTTCATGAATTGCATCAAATGCTTGGGCTCTACCCCAAATCGATCCTTTATTTCTTCTAACAGATGGGCCGCTTTCTCATCTTTTCGATAGAGTGGTGTATCAAAATGCGCCTCCTGCAACACAAAGGATGGATTGGAACCGACGCCTGGAATCTTCAAGAATTCGCATACAAGCTCTCCCGCTCCAAACATATCGAAGTACACGACATCAAACGAATGCTGATGAGATAATGTTTCCACCAGTTCCAAAATATCTATAGACGTTTGCAGCATTGCATGAAAAAAAGGCTGCATCGAATCTAGGTCTCCCTCATTCACACTTAAAGTGCGAATATAATCTGGATGTATATGTACGTGAGCGCCTAAACGTTTCATACGCTCTTCATAATGTACGGTTGTCACCGCATGAACCTCATCTCCTCGATCAGTCCACGCTTTGATCATCCCTAATACCGGGTTCACATGCCCTTCAGCCGGGAAATTAATCAATAAAATCTTCGCCACGCTACTTCCCTCCTATTGTCAATTCATTTCCATCTTAACCATATGCAGACAACGAGCTCAACAAATCCGCCTGAAAAGAGAGAAAATGAGTCTTAAGGTATAAGAGAAAAGAGTTAATGGATGCGACTTCTACGGTAGGACAACTTTTATTAATTTTTTATTGGATATTTAAGAATGGTTTCTTCTTTGTTTAAAGTTGTTGTTACTTTAGAGTTAACGAGAATCGTATTGTTTTCTTTGTTAATAGATAATTCAATAGGGGTTGACCTTTCTGAAGAATCACCGTACCCGAGTATTTCTTGTTCTTGATTATGAATGACTAAAACCAGACTAAATTCTCCATGATCTTTAATCAGTTCTATGTTGTGTGTTGAATTTTCAATTTTATCACTAGAAAAAAGTGTATGGTCTGTTCCAAGTTCTTTCATAACAATAGATATTGGTGTGTTTATCGTTTCTGATGTTTTTATTGTTAAATTGTTTTTATTTTGATTGAATAAGAAAAATAATGTGACGGAAAGTATTACTACTGCTATCGTTATAATCATTAATATTTTTTTCTTAGACATGAAAATCATCCTTTCTGAATCATTCTACACTGATATTTTGGGATTTGTAGTTTAGTTATTTTTTTACAAATAGTGGTGTTATTTTAACTTAGGAATCTCGCTGTTTGTATTTATGACTCCATTCTATAAAAACAAAAAAACCCTTTTTCAAAAGGGTTTTTCTCTTTATCACATACTAATAACGCGCTCGGAGGGATTCGAACCCCCGGCAGACGTGGTACCGGAAACCACCGCTCTATCCAACTGAGCTACGAGCGCACGATATGTTTTTGAACGTCAGCATATCACATTATAAGGGAAATGAAGTGAGAAAGCAATCATTAATCATCCGCATGCGTTGATGTATTTTCTTCTTTTTCACACATACATTAACATGGTGGTTTGAATGAAAACCATTTTGGGGAAAATGATGAAAGTGAAGTGATTTTGGGTCAGCGTTTTGTTTGACCTTTATTGACCAAAAATGTATCATGAAATTACATACTTACCTAAAAGGTGAAGGAGGAACATTATGAATTTAATACCTACAGTCATTGAGCAAACAAACCGTGGGGAAAGAGCTTACGACATTTATTCACGTCTTTTAAAAGACCGTATTATCATGCTTGGTTCTGCGATCGATGACAATGTTGCCAACTCCATCGTGTCACAGCTTCTGTTCTTAGAGGCCGAAGATCCAGAAAAAGATATCTCTATTTACATTAACAGTCCTGGTGGTTCAATTACGGCTGGTATGGCCATCTACGATACGATGCAGTTTATCAAACCAAAGGTTTCAACAATCTGTATCGGTATGGCTGCTTCAATGGGTGCATTCTTGCTTGCTGCTGGAGAAAAAGGGAAACGTTATGCCCTGCCAAATAGTGAAGTGATGATTCACCAACCATTAGGCGGCGCGCAAGGTCAAGCGACAGAAATTGAAATTGCGGCGAAACGCATTCTTTCTTTACGTGATAAACTGAATCACGTCCTTGCTGAGCGTACTGGTCAGCCAATTGAAGTGATTGAGCGCGATACAGATCGTGACAACTTCAAAACTGCGGAAGAAGCACTAGAGTACGGACTAATCGACAAAGTGTTGACTCGTAATACAGAAGAACAAAAATAATATGACAAAATAAACCGTCTGCTCCTTGAACAGACGGTTTTTTGTGTTGAAAACACGCTAAGACAGCTCCGTCCATTTCTGCTGAAGAGATGGTGTTTGATAAGAAGCCATCTGCGTGATTAATTCCTTCGGTTCGCTGGAAGCATGTAGCAATTGGAGGTGTGATTCATTCGAAAAACCTTCTTGTATACTAAACTTCACCATGTCAATGAGCGGATTGAAATAGTCATTCACTTGATATAAGCCGATTGGCTTTTGGTGAATGCCGATTTGGGCCCAGCATAGCACCTCAAATAATTCTTCATATGTACCAAAGCCGCCTGGCATCGCAATAAATCCGTCAGGCAGCTCACTCATTTTCGCTTTTCGTTCGTGCATTCCTGTTACTTCGATTAATTCTGTCAGCTCTTGATGCACAACTTCTCCTCTAAAAAGCCCTTTAGGCATAACCCCAATGACTTGCCCGCCATGTCTTAAGACCTCATCTGCAATGGCGCCCATTAATCCAATTCGTGAACCGCCGTATACAAGTCGGATGTCTTGCTCTGCCATATAAGCCCCTAGCTCTACAGCCTTTTCTTTGTAGACGTCCTTCACGCCTGGATTCGAACCAGCAAACACACAAATCGTTTTCATCAAAACAGCTCCATCTCTCTCTATGATTTCTTCACCCACTCATTCTACTATAATTGTTTTTTAAAAAACAGCCGCTTCATCTATATATAGTGTAAAATCAAAAGGTACATACCATATAAGGAGCTGTATCAAGAGAATGCAAACAAATGAGATGGAGAAATGGATCAAGGATTTTTACAAAAAGAGAAATTGGACAGAATACGGACCGTTTATCCGGTTAGGGTTCCTGATGGAAGAAACAGGCGAACTAGCGCGCGCTGTTAGAGCCATCGAGATCGGACGTGACCGGCCTGATGAGCAAAAACAAAAGTCATCTGAGTTGAAGAGAGAACTCGTTGAAGAAATGGGAGATGTATTAGGGAATCTACTTATTTTAGCCGATCTTTATGATGTCACAGTAGAAGAGATCTTCTCCTCTCATCAACAGAAACTCACAAAGCGTTTTTCAGAACTGAAAAGCACGTGACCACATCGTCACGTGCTTTTTCCCACCTTTATAGATGCTTTGGTGAGATATCATCTGTATATCTGCAATCGGTTAAAGCATCATAATGGTAAGCTGATGATTGTCGGACTTCAAACGTGTTCAGCCGAAATGGTTGCTTTATAATAAAAGGAGCAAGATGATCATGTGAAAGGAGCGAGTTGACTGTGAAACCACACATTTTTGTCGCCAAACCATTACCAGCCTCATTTGAGGAAATACTAAAGGACCATTGTACATACGAGGTGTGGCAATCGAAGGAGCCGATTCCAAAAGAAGTCCTGTTTGAAAAACTGCAACATGCTGATGGTCTGTTAACGTCTGGAACGAAAATCGATCAAGAGCTTTTAGACCATGCGCCAAAACTAAAGGTGGTCAGCAACCATTCCGTCGGCTATGACAACTTTGATCTAGATGCTATGAGACGAAAGGGTGTGATTGGTACACATACACCTTTTACGCTTGATCATACCGTCGCTGATCTTGCTTTTGCACTCATTCTCTCATCAGCCAGAAGAATTGCTGAGCTTGATCGGTTTATTCGCGAAGGAAATTGGACGACAACTGTGCAGGAGGAAGAGCTATTCGGCATTGATGTTCATCACAAAACAATCGGAATTATTGGGATGGGACGTATCGGTGAACAGGTAGCCAAACGAGCTGCACATGGTTTTGATATGAATGTGCTTTATCATAATCGGAGCCGAAATGAAAAAGCTGAATCGGCATATGACGCTGTGTACTGTACATTAGATGACCTGCTGACCGAAGCCGATATCATTGTCTTAATTACACCGCTGACAGATGAAACCTATCACATGATCGGAGAGAGAGAATTTAGGCTTATGAAGAAGACAGCTCTGTTTGTGAATATATCCCGGGGAGAGACTGTCGATGAACAAAGTCTCATTCAAGCGCTAAAGGATGGATGGATCAGGGGAGCAGGTCTTGATGTCTTTGTGCAAGAACCACTGCAAGAAGATCATCCGTTTAAAACAATGAATCAAGTGACTCTTGCGCCTCATATTGGTTCCTCTACTGAACTAACAAGAGATGCCATGCTCAAAAGAGCCATTCATAACGTCATTCACGCCATTGATGGGAAAGCTCCTGTCGATATTGTGAAAGAACTTGCCTCATCTTGAGGGAAAAGACGCAACTCTCTGCGTCTTTTTCTTCATCCCAACAAAAGATCCTTAGGAGAATAGGACGGTTTTTACAAATATTCTGATTCTTTACATCCCCTTTATTTTCGGGTGCTATAATATGATGTAGACAAGCAACAAGAGGACGGCACCCCATTTCCTTTAGGAGGATGAAGATGAAAAAATTCAGTTCGTTATTCACAATGATGGCTTTGATCACTGCGATTTTGTTTTCTGGATTTATCCCGCAGCAAGCCCATGCAGAAACGGCATTCACACCAACAGCTACTGAGAATACTTCCACTCAACTAGCGCCAGACCTTCGTACACTTGCTGTCATTAATACCTTTGATGGGGTGGCAGATTATTTAATTCGCAACAAACGACTACCCGATAATTACATCACGAAATCACAAGCAACAGCGCTTGGGTGGGTGGCATCGAAGGGAAATCTAGCTGAAGTAGCACCTGGTAAAAGCATCGGTGGAGACGTCTTCTCTAACCGTGAAGGCAGACTTCCTTCAGCAAGCGGACGTACATGGCGTGAGGCCGACATCAATTACGTCTCTGGCTTCCGCAATGCGGACCGTCTCGTCTATTCAAGTGACTGGCTCATTTACAAAACAACTGACCACTATGCTTCCTTTACACGTATTCGTTAAATCAAAAAAACAGCCTACTAAAAGGGCTGTTTTTTTTATCATCTTTTCGGAATCAAGCTTTGTACATAGTCATCGAAAGGTTCAGAGAGTGGCTGTTTTGAGACTTCTCCATTTTCATGAACAGTGAGATGATCTTCTGTCACGATCAGACGACCTGTTTGTGTCAGCTTAGACGCAAGCGGTTTTTTGTTAAAAGGTGATGCTTCATTTTCGTAGATGTGATGCCTTAATTGTAGCAATGTTTGTTCATTCACTTCGTTCAACGTAAATGCATAGCCAGTTTCCGCCCCTGCTCCACGATCTAACCGAAGCAAGTGTGTCCCTTTTTCCGTTTTCTCTTCTTTGACGCGGAAGCGCATAAACGGTGATTTTACCCACTCTTCAGTGAAGGGGACCGGCTGTAGAGGTAAATTGGCCCCAAATCCTGCGTCTATGAGATAACGCTCATCCTCATATAAGAGAGTAATGGCTACGTGTGTTCCATCGATCGACCACTTGCCAGCTTCTTTGTTATACACTGTCCCCTGGACGAGCTGTACAACGAAACCAAGCTCTTTTAACACATAATACAATAATGGGTTGAGGTCATAGCAAAGACCTCCTCTGCTTTCTTCGAGCAGGTGCTGTTTCAACCCTACTTGATCTAGGGGATAGGACTGTTTGTTCAGCACTGATCTGTTCTCAAACGGAAAGGTATACGCCATTTTCCTTAATAATTCAGGCAATTGTTCAAAGGTCACCTGCTCGCCTTCATATCCAATTTTCTGCAAAAAGGCTGATTGTATCATCCATCATTCTCCCCCTTTAAAAAAACTGAGCCTGGCAAAGGACTCAGTTTTCTTGATTGATAAAATCCGTTAAAGCATCAATGGCTTCCTGTTCATCAGCTCCATCAGCAATCAGCTTGATGGTAACTCCTGTACTAATGGCAAGACTCATCAGACCCATAATGCTTTTTGCATTGACTCTTTTCCCATCTTTCTCTAAGAAAACATCAGATCCGAAGCGGTTCGCTTCTTGAACAAACAATGCAGCCGGTCGTGCCTGTAAACCTGTTTTCAACTGGATTGTGACCGTTTCTTCCACCATTTGATCTGCCTCCTTTTTCTATTTGAGTGTAACGGCTTGTCCATTTCGCAATTGTTCTGCTATTTGATCTAGCTTTCTCAAGCGGTGGTTAATGCCTGATTTGCTGATCTTGCCGCTTTCCACCATTTCCCCAAGTTCCTTCAATGTGACTTCTTGGTATTCGATGCGAAGTTTTGCAATTTCACGCAGTTTATCGGGCAATGCATCTAGCCCTATTTTTTCATCAATGAATTGAATGTTTTCCACCTGACGCAACGAGGCACCGATGGTTTTATTCAAGTTTGCTGTTTCACAATTGACGAGTCGGTTCACAGAGTTTCTCATATCACGAACGATCCGCACGTCTTCAAAGCGAAGCAATGAGTTATGGGCACCAACAACACTTAAAAATTCCGTAATTTTTTCGGCTTCCTTCATATAGGTAATGTAGCCTTTTTTACGCTCAAGTGTTTTACTGTTGAGGTGGAATAGATTCATCAGCTCACAAAGAGCATCATTGTGTTCTTTATATAGTGAGAAAATTTCAAGGTGATAGGAAGACGTTTCTGGATTATTGACAGAGCCTCCTGCTAAAAAAGCACCTCGCATGTATGAACGTTTGCAGCATCTTTTCTTCACCAGTTCTTCTGATATGTTGCGTTCAAACATAAAGTGTTCACCTAATATTTTTAAATCCTCTAGGATGGATTTTGCTCGTTCTACGAGTCTGACAATATACACATTATTCTTTTTTAATCTCATTTTTTTACGAACGAGCAGCTCGACTGTCACATCATATTTCTTTTTCAAAAGGGTATAAATACGCCTCGCAATGGCTGCGTTCTCTGTCTGGATATCCAAAATCAGTTTTCGATTAGAGAAAGATAATGAACCGTTCATACGGATGAGGGCAGAAAGCTCTGCTTTTGTGCAGCAGTCCTTCACGTCCAAATTAGTCAGCTCTTTTTTTGTTTCGGATGCAAATGACATCCTTGCCACCCCCACTCCTAATTTTTCTGTTGTAGCAGATCGACAAGCATTGAAGCGACTTTTAGCGTGTCGTGACGAATCACATGTTGGTCATATGTAATGATTTCTCCAGGGATGACCTCCAGTCCCATTGCTTTCAGTGTCTCTGTGTCAAACTGCACAGGCTGCGCTTGTTCTTCTGCATATTTTGCTTTGATTTCTTCTGGAATATCTTTATTATTCACAAAGATCGTGTCAATGAATGGTCGATCCATATGATCATTTAACGCCTGTACATGATCCGCTGCACTATAGGAAAGCGTTTCCCCTGGTTGCGTCATGACATTGCATATATACACTTTTTTCGCCTTTGAGCGAATGATTTCTTCTCCAATATGTGGGACGAGTAAATTGGGTAAGATACTCGTATACAAGCTGCCCGGACCAATGACAATTAAATCCGCCTCGCGAATGACCTGAATGGATTCGGAGAGCGGTTCAATCGTATCTGGTGTCAGGAACACGCGTTTAATTCTTTCACCGTAGGTCGGTATTTTTGATTCGCCTGTGACCACTTGCCCACTTTCTAATTCAGCATGGAGAACAACACTTGAATTCGCTGCCGGTAATACTTTTCCTCTTACATTTAAGACCTTACTCATTTCTGTGACGGCATGAAAAAAGTCACCGGTAATATTTGTCATCGCCGCAAGAATGAGATTGCCTAGTGAATGACCTGTTAAGTCATTCCCTTTGTTAAACCGGTGCTGAAATAAATCTTCTACAAGTGGCTCAACATCAGAAAGTGCCGCCAGTACGTTTCGAATATCGCCCGGCGGGGGAATATTCAAATCATGACGCAATCTGCCTGAGCTGCCGCCATCATCAGCAACCGTTACAATCGCGGTAATGTCCACAGGCTTCGTTTTAAGCCCTCTAAGCAAAACTGATAAGCCTGTGCCTCCGCCTAGGATAACAACCTTCGGAAGGTGTGCCATCTATTTTCTACTTCTCTTTTCAATGTCCCGGTGAGTGACATGTGTATAGTAATCGTTTTTAAAATAATCAGCTAGATAGTTCGCTAACGTGACTGAACGATGCTGGCCACCAGTGCAACCAATCGCAATGACGAGCTGACTTTTCCCTTCTCGTTTATAAGAAGGAAGCATGAAGCTAAGAAGATCAATTAATTTCTCAGTGAATCTTTGAGTTTCACTCCATTTCATCACATAAGATCGCACTTCTTCGTCATTTCCAGTCTGTGGACGCATGCTTTCAATGTAGTATGGATTCGGTAAGAATCTGACATCAAATACAAGATCAGCATCAATCGGCAGACCATATTTAAAGCCAAATGACATGACATTGACAGTAAACACTTGTCCTTGATTCGTTGCAAAGTGTGCCACAATTTTTTCTCGCAGCTGTTTTGGTTTTAGCTCAGAGGTATCAAAAATCATCTGAGAACGACCTTTTAGCTCCTCTAACAGCTGACGCTCAATGGCAATTCCTTCAAGCGGTAGACCAGTTGTAGCAAGTGGATGTGAGCGTCTCGTTTCTTTATATCGAGAGACAAGCACCTGATCATTTGCATCTAAAAATAAAATCCGTGGTGTAATCCATCCGATATCACTCATTTCATCTAAAGCAGCAACTAAGCTATCGAAAAATTCACGGCCGCGTAGATCCATCACAAGTGCCACCTTGCTCATTTTCGAATTCGATTCTTTCATGAGCTCCAGAAACTTCGGTAAAAGCGATGGTGGTAAGTTATCTACACAGAAATACCCTAAATCTTCAAAGCTTTGAATGGCAACGGTTTTCCCCGCTCCTGACATTCCTGTGATAATGACAAGCTGAATATCATCTTGAATATGTGTATTCATGCCTGCTTCCTCTCCTTCTTTATGAAAACGGTTCATTTTTTAGTCTCCTTGAGGATCTAAACGATAAGCAATGAGCTCAAAATCTGGTGTATACGTAAACGTGCCATGGAGAAGTCCCTTTCCCTTTAGCATAAAGTCAAGAATGTGACGATCACCAGGAGCCATCGGTAAATCAGGCACATCATTGATGTCATGCCATTTTAAAATTCCTTCCTCCGACTCTGACACATTTTTCCCTGTAAAGGAATCTGCCATAAAAGTGAACATCATCCATTCTTGGACGACTTGGTCTCCTTCTTTTATAATAAAGGTAAAAACGCCTTTTAGCTGTGGATTTAAAATATAAATTCCTGTTTCTTCTCTATATTCTCGAATCACTGAATCCTTGACCGATTCTCCGCTTTCCATTTTGCCACCTGGCGCTACCCACCAGCCCCGTCTTGGCTTTTGCAGCAAGAGGACTTGATCATCGTGATGCAGCACACAATTCGTTACTCGTTGCACCAGCTGTCACCTACTCTTTTATGTCTTTTTCTTATTATACAGGTTCATTCTAACTCCCACAATGAACATGCCCGATGTCCACCGAAAACAGACAGGTTTTTGCCTGTTTCATGGGTCGTATTGTTTTGTTTCTTTCTATTTTACAACATCTAACGGTTCTCCATGCGTCATTTGTGAACATCTCGTGAATTTCTCATTTTTCGCAAAAAAAAGGACACGGATTCACATCCGTGCCAAACATGTATTCCTTATAAAAGGGGGTCAATTACTAGCTTTATCATACCGAATAATTGTTTCACCCGTGTTACATTCCAATTAAAACCACATGACGCTATATTAAGGATTGAAAACAGCCTTTATTTCATCGCCTTTAACTTTTCAGCAAGCTCTTCTACGTAATGCTGTGCACTCTGTGCTGCAATACTTCCGTCACCTGTTGCTGTTACAATTTGGCGAAGTGTTTTTTCACGAATGTCACCTGCTGCGAAAATACCATCTACTTTTGTTTCCATTCTTTCGTTTGTTTCAATGTATCCTTCTTCATTTGTAATCCCTAGATTTTCAAATGGTTTGGATAGTGGTAGCATTCCGATATAGATAAAGACACCGTCTGTTTTAAAGTCTTCTTCTTCACCAGTCACCGTATCAACTAATGTCACACTGCCCACTTTTCCATTTTCTTCATTGATTTGTTTCACCGTTTTATTCCAGATGAAGTCGATTTTTTCATTATCGAAAGCACGTGCTTGTAAAATGCTTTGTGCACGCAGTTTGTCACGTCTATGGACGAGGGTCACCTTTGAAGCAAAGCGAGTCAAGTAGACACTTTCTTCAACGGCAGAGTCTCCACCACCAACAACAACAAGTTCTTTGTTTTTAAAGAATGCACCGTCACATACTGCACAGTAAGAGACGCCACGGCCTCCAAGTTCTTTTTCACCTGGTGCACCGATTTTTTTGTATTCAGCGCCTGCTGCGATAATGACAGAGCGACCTTTATATTCTTTTGAACCTGCTTTGACGATCTTATATTCTTCACCGTCTACAATTTCTTTAATATCGCCATACGCATATTCAGCACCAAATTTCTTCGCGTGCTCAAACATTTTATTTGAAAGTTCCGGCCCTAAAATCCGTTCAAAGCCAGGATAGTTCTCGACGTCCTCTGTATTTGCCATTTGTCCACCTGGAATCCCTCTTTCAATCATGAGTGTTGAAAGATTTCCGCGTGATGTATAAACAGCGGCTGTCATTCCGGCAGGACCTGCTCCAATGATGATCGTATCGTAGATTTTTTCTTCTGACACAACTGTCACTCCCTCTTCAATTGCTGCTAACATTTCCTATTAGAATGCCCTTGGATGATGCTTCCATGCATGATCACGCATCATTTCCTTCTTGGCTTTTGTTCCTTACTCATATCCTATAAAATATGCAGCGAATAAGCGAATCATCTGCTCAAAACTTCGAAAAAAGAAAAAGCTTCCTTAAACTGTTGTCTAAGGAAGCCTACTGTTTACCTCGATATGGGCGTACGACTTATTCAACGACTCTTCTAACAACGCCTTTGAATGCTTTTTTCCAGTAAACGTTATTCATTGAATCAATTGACACACCGTGCGAGCTGTTATCGTTTAAGAACGTACCGTTTCCTAAGTAAATACCAACATGACCATTTACTTTGTACGTATCAAAGAATACAAGGTCTCCACGTTTCATCGCAGATGCACTTACTGCTCTTCCTTTTCCAACAAGCGTATCTGTCGTTGTCCCACCAACTGGTCCAAGGTTAATGCCTGCTGATGCAAATGCCCAGCGAACAAATGATGAACAGTCAAAACGGCGGGCGTTAATATCAGCTTGTGATCTACCGCCACCCCATTTGTATGGAGATTGACCAACGATAGAAGAACCTGTGCTGATAGCACCTTCAATTCCGCCTACGTTATTGCTAACTGCTGATCCACCACCAGATGATGCCTTTTTGCTAGGTTTACGAACGCTGTTGTTTTTTTTCTTTGAAGAACCACTGTTATTTGATACAGACGGGCTACTCTCGTTATTTGAGCTGCTGTTGTCTTCGTATTGGCTATTTGATTGACGACTTTCTGCTTTTTGAGTCGCTTTTTGAGTCGCTTCTTCAGCTTCTTTTTCAGCTTGTTTTTGTGCAGCGATTGTTGCCTCTTTTTCAGCAGCAATACTGTTGGACTGACTGTTTAACTCGCTAATTTCAGAAGTTGCGCTGCCTTTTTGCTCTTTCACTTGCTTGAATAGCTTGTCTTTTTCATCGAGCTGCTTATTCAAGTCAACTTGTAATGTTTCTAGCTTTGCCAATGTGTTTTGAACATTAACAAGTTTCGTATTTAAATCATTTTCAGACTTTTGGAGTTTCGCTTTGTCTTTTTCTTGTTCTTCGATGATTTTACTGTCTGCATTGATCAGTGTTGATACCGCTCCTGCTCTGCTAATAAAATCACTAAAGCTTGTAGCTCCTAGTAATACATCTATGTATTGCATAGATCCGCCGTTTTCCTGTAGCGCACGTACACGCTTTTTCAGGAATTCGCTTCTGTCTTCAATCCGTTTTTCTGTATCAGCAATTTCTTTTTTTAATGCTTGAATTTCTTTTTTTGTTTTTTCATTTTCTGCTTGCTTGTCTTCCATTTGTTTACTTGTTTTTAAAGCTTTCTCGTCAATTTCCTTCAGCTTAAGCGCAAGCTCTTCTTGTTTTGCTTCAAGCTTTGAAAGCTCTTCTTTTTTCTTTTGGAGGTTTTGATTGACCTCTGATTGCTTGCTGTCCAGTTCTACCTTCTTTTGTTCAAGGTCTTGTGCATGTGCTTCATTCGTAAATGGGATAAATAAGCCGCTCGCTCCGATGACCGAAGCCAAACTGATAGTGATAAACTTTTTCACGAATTGTTCCTCCTTTGACAAATTCCGTAGCGACATGAGAAAGCAGCAAATCTTCTGCGTTCGATCATTCTCTGTTCCTATGTCTTTATTCCTAAATCCTATGTCATTATTGACGGATGATTTCTATCAATCAGTGTTACAATATGTATCGTAATCTATCTAATATATATTTCTTTATATTAATCCACGAGTTTCATTATACATGAGACATCGACAAAAAGAGCTAATAATTTTATTACAATTATATTTCAAATGCATGTCACGATTGTCATACTTCGGCAAAATGTTGTACATTCCACCTATTGATCCAAAGAAAAAAAGCATGACCTTTTTGGTCATGCTTTCGACATATGAATCTATCTACCTAGTTCATCTATTAACGAACAAATGACACGCTCATACTTAGACAGCGTTTGTACGCTCATCTGAAATAAGGTTGCCACTTCTTTTTTCGTCATCTTTGATTCTTCTTGCCCGTTCACCCATAAATAATAAGAGGCTGCTGCCCATGCAGGTGCATTGCGCTTGTCTGAGCCAGATGCTCGTACCTGCTGGATAATATGAAACAACCAGAAATACGGCATGTGATTGTCAGGGTGTATCGCTTCCTCTAATGCCGATGCTGCCTGTTTTGCAAAGACTGCATCTTCAGAAAAGGATCGCTCCTCCATTTGATCTTCAAAAAGAAGAAGTTCAATAAATTGCTGTTCAAATGTCGTTTTCGCTGCACGAGAATCGAGCACAGCTTGAAGAACGTCATGTTCTCCTTTTTGTTTACTGACATAGTAGGCAGTCAGCCGTTCTTCCATTGAAACCATTGTCTCAGGTTCCTCTGGCTTTTCCTGCCACGGCTTGATTTCATCCGCATCGATATCTTCTTCCACCATCTTATCCCAAACCGTTTGTGCCAACGATTTGTGACCTGTATGGTAGGCTGCACTTGCGAGCCAGTACAAGAACGTACTATCACCACTGAAACCAGTTTTATACAACGAATAGAGCCATTTAAACGCCCATTCAAATTCTCCAACTAAAGCAAATGTAGCACCAAGCTTATAACGCTGTTCACTTAACATTGGATACACGTGTGTTAATTGCTTTGCCAATACGTTCACTTTTTCTACTTCTTTTTCAGAATGATAGAAGACAAGTTGGTTGCAAAGGGCATGCAGATTACCGGGATTTTCATGAAGAACCCGGTTCAACATTTCTTTCGCTTGATGAATTCGACCAGAATAAAAATATGCCAATGCCAGATTATTATATGCTGACCAAAATTCTGGGTACTCTACAATCATTTGTTCCAGCATGTCAATGGCTTCTTCAAGCCTGCCGCTTTCTAATAAATGATTGGCATGATCTTGCTTCACAATCAGGTCATCCTGATCATAAGGAAAATCTTCATCATCTTCGTCACTCATATCGAGCAGATCAAGAAGCTCGTCATTTTCTTCCGCAAATTCTCCATCCTCTTCCAACGCGGCATATGTCGTCGCTGACTTATATGCCTCTTGAAATAAACCGAGGTTTGCATAATTGTTCGCTTGAAAATAATGACATTCTGTCATGTTCTCATCCACATGCTCTAGGATGAATTGAAGCAGTTCATTTGATTGCTGATAATGACCCATTTCAGTATAGATCATCGCTAGCTGTGATAGCATTTCTACATTTTCAGGTTCAAGAACAATCGCTCGCTGAATCAACTTACTTGCTCTAGGTAGATTTCTTTCTCTATATGCTTTTAATCCTTTATGAAAAAAGTAATGCCCATCTTGGAATAGTTGGACGACTTGTGTGTGATGATTTTGAGAAGTGTATTTACTCACTGATACCCTCCATTTCAAACAGTGTACCGTGTGTAGTATACCATACTTCACCAGCCTTCACATAGAACAAAAGAAAAGGAAGGATTTGTTTTTCATAAAAAGTGAAAAAGCCAGGTAAATCCCCGGCTTTTCACTCTCCTTGATGACGCTTTTTTAGTACCTTTAACACATCATCAAGCGGCAATTGCTGTTCACGTAATAAAACAAGAAGATGATAAAGTAGATCAGCTGTTTCCCATTTTAGTTCTTCCTGATCACGGTTTTTCGCTGCAATAATGACTTCTGAAGCCTCTTCCCCCACCTTTTTCAATATCTTATCTACGCCTTTTTCAAATAGATAGGTGGTATAAGCCCCTTCTGGCATTTCTGCCTGACGCTTTGCAATAACCTGTTCAAGTTCATTAAGAATTGCAAAACGATCCTGCCCTACATTTTGTGGCTTCACGGCTTCTTCTGAGAAGCAGCTATAGCTCCCAGTATGGCAAGCTGGACCGCTTGGCTCAACGAGCACAAGGAGCGCGTCTTTGTCACAATCATACCGAATGGATGTCACCTTTTGGGTGTGTCCAGATGTCTCTCCCTTGTGCCAAAGCTCGTTTCTCGAACGGCTAAAGAACCATGTTTCTCCTGTTTCTAATGTTTTCTCATATGACTGCTTGTTCATATACGCAAGTGTCAACACTTCCTTGCTCTGTGCATCCTGTACAATGGCAGGGATTAGCCCTGCTTCGTTATATGTCCATTCATCCGCCGGTTTCATCTCACCTTCACCCCGTGTTCTTTCAAGTATGTTTTGACTTCTTGAATCGATGTTTCTTTGTAATGGAAAATAGACGCTGCTAATGCCGCATCCGCTTCCCCTTTTGTAAATGCCTCAAGCATATGCTGTGCATTGCCAGCACCTCCTGATGCAATCACCGGAACCGTCACGGCTTCAGAAACAAGCTTCGTCAAGCGATGGTCAAAGCCTCTTTTCTCACCATCAGCATCCATACTTGTCAGTAAGATCTCTCCTGCACCTCTTAATACTGCCTCTTTGGCCCAGTCACGAACTTCTATCTCCGTTTTTTGACGTCCGCCGTGGGTATACACCATGTAAGCTTGTTGCTCTTCATCGTATTTCGCATCAATGGCTACGACAATACATTGAGAACCGAAGAAGTCCGCTCCTTCTGAAATCAGCTCCGGTCGTAAAACAGCTGCTGTATTCACAGAAACTTTGTCTGCACCGGCTCTTAAGATACGCTTCATGTCATCAAGATGGTTAATGCCACCGCCCACTGTAAAAGGAATGGCGAGTGTGGACGCCACTTGTTTGACGACATCCACCATCGTTTTCCGTCCCTCATGTGAAGCTGATATGTCGAGGAAGACCAACTCATCTGCCCCTTCTTCATCATATCGCTTCGCCAATTCCACTGGATCTCCAGCATCTTTTAAGCCTAAAAATTGTACCCCTTTAACCACTCGCCCTTCTTTCACATCGAGACATGGAATAATTCGTTTAGTCATCATTTGCTATCCAGCCTTTCAAACGCTTCTGTTAACGTAAATTGCTTCGTGTAAAGCGCCTTGCCAATAATAGCACCCGAGACACCGAAACGGCTTTGCTCGGATAGTTTTTGAAGATCAGCGATTGAACTGACACCACCCGAAGCGATCACTTGCTTGCCAGTCGCTTCGGCTAGGCGAACGGTGCTTTCCACATTAGGACCTGACAACATACCGTCCATTTGGATATCTGTAAAAATAAAGACCTCTGCCCCTTCTTTTGCTAGCTCTTTGCCTAAATCTTCTGCCTTCACTTCTGACGTTTCAAGCCACCCTTCAGTGGATACAAAACCATCTCGTGCATCGATGCCAATCGCAATTTTCTCACCATATTGTGATAGCATTTTTTTCACAAATGTCGGGTTGGATACCGCCGAGCTGCCTAGGATAACCCTTGAAACCCCATTGTTTAAATAAAATGCCACATCTTCTTCTGAACGAATGCCTCCACCAATTTGTACGCGCACATCTAACGTTGAGGCAATCGCAAGCACGTGTTCATGGTTGATACGTTTTCCCGCTTTTGCACCATCTAAATCGACAAGATGAATCCACTTAGCTCCTTCATTTACAAAACGTCTGGCCATGTCTAGCGGTGAATCACCATAAATGGTTTCTTGGTCATAGTCTCCTTGAACAAGTCGTACACATTTGCCATTTCTCATATCAATCGCTGGATATAAAGTCAATTCACTCATTTGTTCACCCTCTGTTCATTTGCTAATTGAATAAACTGTTTTAGAAGTGCCATTCCCGTTGTACTGCTCTTTTCAGGGTGAAACTGCGCCCCAAACACATTGCCTTTTCCGACAATAGCCGGTACTTGCACACCGTATGTAGCACTTGCCAGTTTCTCCTCTTGTTCCATGTCACTGACATAATACGAATGGACAAAGTACGCATACCCTTCCGATACACCATCAAACAATGGAGAGGGCTGATGAAATGTCAACTCATTCCAGCCCATATGAGGCACCTTGACCCTTTGCCCATTTTGATCATGATCTTGTAATCGAACGACACGTCCCTTTAGCAGACCCAATCCTTTTGTCATTCCTGCCTCTTCACTTTCTTCAAACAATAGCTGCATCCCAAGGCAAATCCCGAATAATAGTTTTCCCTCTTGGACGATTTGATGAATAAATGTCTCAAGTCCTGTCTGCTTTAATAGTTGCATCGCATCTCGAAACGATCCCACACCCGGCAAAACATAAGCATCAGCCTGTTTGAGTTCATTCACGTCAGACGACACCAAGTAAGATGCGCCTGCTCGCTCGAGTGCTTTTGATACGCTAAACAAATTGCCCATACCATAATCAATGACTCCGATCATTAGAGCATCCCCTTTGTTGAAGGTATCCCTTTCACACGTGGATCAATGGTCGTTGCTTCATCAAGGGCACGTGCCATCGCTTTGAAAATAGCTTCAATCATATGGTGTGTGTTCGTGCCATAGTGTACGATCACATGGAGATTGATACGCGCTTCAAGTGCAAATTTCCAAAGGAATTCATGAACCAGTTCTGTATCAAAGGTACCGACCTTTTGACTTGGAAACGTCGCTCTCATTTCCAGATGAGGGCGATTGCTTAAATCGACTACAACCTGCGCGAGGGTTTCATCCATTGGAACAAAGCTCGATCCATAGCGCTTGATTCCCTTTTTATCACCAAGTGCTTCTTTAAACATTTGACCAAGTACAATACCGATGTCTTCTGTCGTGTGGTGATCATCAATATCTGTATCTCCTTTGGCATCGACCGTTAAATTAAACTGACCATGCTTTGTAAACAAATCAAGCATGTGTGTCATAAAAGGGACGTCTGTTTGTATATCCGCTTTTCCTTCTCCATCAATCTCTATCGCTAATGAGATATTCGTTTCATTTGTTTGTCTCGCCGTTTGTGCTTGTCTCATTTTGATGATTCCTCCCGCTTTCTCGATTCAATGGATCTTGCATGTGCCTCTAGACCTTCTAGTCTCGCAAAAGCAGCGATACTTTCCCTGTGCGTGTCAAAGGCTTCTTTGCTATATGAAATGATACTCGTTTTCTTTTGGAAATCTGTGACACCAAGTGGACTTGAAAATCTAGCTGTCCCATTGGTTGGCAGCACATGATTCGGTCCAGCGAAATAATCGCCAACTGGTTCAGGACTGTAGCGCCCTAAGAAAATCGCTCCTGCATGTTTAATTCGCCCAAGAAATGATTCCGGATACGCTGTAAGGACTTCTAAATGCTCTGGTGCTAATTGGTTGACGATCTTTACTGCCAAATCCATTGATTCCGTTACATATATACGACCATGATCTTGAATAGATGTTGCCGCGATCGACTTTCTAGGCAACGTGTCTAGTTGTGCTTGCACTTCAGCCTGTACTTCTTCAGCAAGTGCCCTTGATGGTGTCACCAACACACTGGAGGCGAGGGTGTCATGCTCTGCTTGTGAGAGTAAATCGGCTGCCACCTCATGGGCAAGCGCCGTTTCATCAGCAAGGATTGCAATTTCACTTGGACCAGCGATCATATCGATATCCACTTGCCCAAATACTTCCCGCTTTGCAAGAGCCACATAAATATTTCCCGGTCCTGTGATTTTATCGACAGGCTCAATGCTCTCCGTTCCATAGGCGAGTGCCGCAATCGCCTGTGCACCACCCATTTTATACATTTCTGAAATCCCCAACTCACGAGAAGCCACGAGCACAGCGTCATTCAGACATCCGTCTTTTCCAGGAGGTGTCACGAGAACAATCCGCTCGACGCCAGCTACAAGTGCAGGAATGACATTCATGAGCACAGAAGATGGATAGGCAGCAGTTCCGCCTGGGACGTAAACACCGACCGCATCTAGCGGCGTCACCTTTTGACCAAGCATGGATCCATCTGGCTGATGATAAAACCAAGAGGTCGTCAACTGACGCTCATGATATGTCCGTATATTCTGGATAGCTGTTTGAATGACCTCAATCATCACCGGATCCAATCGTTCATAAGCTTTGGCTATCTCTTCTTCCGTGACTAGCGGTTGGTCAATCAATACGCCATCGAATTGCTGTGTAAAAGATCCAACCGCTTCATCACCGTTTTTTCTGACTTCGTCAATTATGTGTTGAACCGCTTGGCGCTGCTTGTCAGTCCCAGTATCTAAAGACCGTTTGAGTGAGAGAGTGTCTGTCTCATGTTCCTGAATATAGGTCATGTTCATGATAATTTCTCCCCTTCTCCTTCAATGATTCTAGCAAGGCGCTGTGCCATTTCATCAATGACAGCATCCTTCATTCGATAACTAACAGGATTGACAATAAAACGAGACGTAATGTCACAAATATGCTCTGTTTCTACAAGTCCATTCTCTTTTAAAGTTTGACCAGTGGACACAATGTCTACAATACGGTCAGCGAGACCAATGAGTGGTGCTAATTCAATGGAGCCATTAAGCTTGATGATCTCGACCTGTTCACCTTGCTCTCTAAAATAAGAGGAAGCTACATTCGGGTACTTCGTTGCCACACGAGGCGCCACACTGCCCCAGACGGCACCAGGTAAGCCAGCAACAGCTAAATGACATTTGCTAATGTTTAAATCGAGTACCTCATACACATCACGTGCTTCTTCAAGCATGACATCCTTCCCTGCAATGCCAACATCCGCAACACCGTGTTCGACATATGTCGTCACATCCATCGGTTTGGCTAAAATAAAGCGAAGGTTTTCTTCTGGCACATCAATGATTAACTTTCTTGAGTCCTCAAATTCCTCTGGCAGTTGATACCCCGCCTGTCTTAACAGCCCGACTGCTTCTTCGAATATCCGTCCCTTTGGCATCGCCATCGTCAACACATTACCCATTTTGCTCTTCCTTTCTAGCCCCAATAAAATAAGTGACTTGATCAAATGATTTGGTCATCGCATCAATATCTTCAATTCCTGCTAAATCTTGCAGGACAATTTTTTTACCTTTTGCCCGTTCTTCTTCTGCAAAAGCAAACGCTTCAAGTCTTTGCTCTTTACTAAAAATAACAGCCTCTTGAGATTCAACGATCTCTTTCGCATCTAATGCTTCTAATAGACGGTCTAACCGGAGACCAAATCCAGTAGCTGGTGCGGGTGCATGAAAATGTCCAAGCAATTGATCATATCTTCCTCCACTGCCTATCACCGACCCAACATGATCTGCGAACACTTCAAATAAAATGCCAGTATAGTAACTCATATGACTCACCATACTTAGATCCAAACGAATATATTCCGTACATCCATAATCTTCAAGCGTCTCCCATAGCGCTTGTAATTCACCGAGTACGTCTTTCCCTTTTTCAGAGACGACAATGTCCTCTGCCTGTTGTATGACTTCCTTGCCTCCGCGTAAATCCAATAGCTTCAATAACCTCATTTGATCAATAGATGATAGCGGTAATTGGTTCACATGTTGCCTGTATCCGACATAATTCTTTTCATATAAAAACCGTCGTAGCACATTTGCTCGTTCTTCGTTTCCTAAAACATCTACAAATAACGTTTCCGATAACGCAACATGCCCGATGGCGATTTTAAAAGAATGGAGTCCGGCATTTTTCAAAGCAAACACAACAAGCGCTATGACTTCGGCATCTGCACTAATTGAGCCATCTCCAATCAATTCAATACCAACCTGCTCGAATTCAGATGGTCTACCACCTTCTCTTTCCTGTGCACGGAACACATTGGCGGCATACCCAACACGAAGCGGATACGCTTGCTCGTGAAGTTTTGAAGCAGCCACCCTCGCAATCGGTCCTGTCATATCAGGTCGTAGCACAAGAGTTTGACCATTTTGATCAAGTAGCTTAAACAGCTGTGTATCCGTAATTGCCGATTGAACACCGACCGTATCGTAAAATTCTAGTGTGGGTGTCTCCATCAAACGATAACCCCACCCATTGATCACCTCTGTTAATGAACGCCGTACTTTTCTCTTGATTTCATACAATCCTGGTAGGGAATCCCTCATACCATATGGCTTTTCAAACATGAACATATCCTGACGCACCTCCAACACATTAAAACGAAAAATTCCGAATCCTTTAGTTCGCTAATATGATAATATGCTAACAAAATAAAGTGATTAAATCAATCCTTTTTATTTCTTCCTAAATTTCATTAAAATTTTGTTCAAATATTACATTAAAGTGACATCAAAGCCTTTCACACGTATTGAATGAACTGACATGCTATAATACTTTAAAATATTGAATCACACGGGAGATTAAAGTGAAGTTCATCCAGACATTTACCTTAACTTTGTTGTGCATCTGCCTGATTTATTTAGGCTTTATTTATTTTTCACAAATCGATCAAGTGAAAAAAGCAGCTCCTTCACATGAAGTAGCAAAAGAAAAAAACACCGAACAAACGGGAGAAGAATCACGCTCAGCGAAAAAAGCGGATGCTACGCCCACAAGTTTAAAAGGAAGTAAAAAAGCCATGGATGTCATCCTCTACAATCAAATGGATGCCCCAAAGCTTTATAACGGGTGCGAAGTCACGAGCTTGGCGATGCTCCTACATTACAGTGGTTATCAGGATGTGACAAAAAACACATTGGCAAATGAGGTCAAGCGTGTTCCACTTGATTACGGAAATGGATTAAAAGGAGACCCTCGTGATGGGTTTGTCGGCGATATGGAGAACGGGCCGGGTCTGAGTGTTTACCACGAACCGATTTATGAACTGGCGAAATCATATGCAGGTGACGATGTGGTTGACTTAACCGGAAAATCAGTCAAAAAGGCAATCTATCAACCACTTGAAGAAGGTTATCCTGTTTGGGTCATTACAACCTCTACCTTTCAAAAGACAAACAATATCGAAACATGGAACACACCGAATGGAAAAATTGATGTGAGCTTTAATGTGCATAGTGTGGTCGTCACCGGTTACGATGATGAATATGTGTACTTAAATGATCCGTATGGACAAAAAAACCGACGAGTAAACCGTGATCATTTTGAAGATTCATGGAAACAGATGGGCAGCCAAGCCATCATCATTGAAGCATAAAACCCCGCTGTAGGAGCGGGGTTTTTTTGATCTTTATTCAGCTTCAGATACAACTGTAAATCGTTCTCTGATATGCTCGCCTTTTTCAATTTCATCAACAAGCGCAATGGCAAAATCGGTATAGCTCACATAGCTGTCACCTTTTGAGTTCACAATAACGTGATCTTTCCCTTTGACATAAGTACCTGTGCGTTTCCCCTCTGGATCAAAGAATGCAGCCGGACTTAAGAATGTCCACTTTAATCCTTCTGTCTTTTGAAGATCATGTAGGTTTTCTCCTTGCTTTGAAGCAGTAGGGAAGTATTCCTTTGGAAACTCTGGGGTATCAACAAGTCTAATTGTTTTGGCTTCATCTACAAAAAGACTACCTGCGCCACCCACAACAATTAAACGTGTATCTGGTGCGCCTTTCATGATGTCGATCAGCTTTTTGCCCGCTTCCACGTGAAGGTGCTCTTGTCCAATAGGGGCACCAAATGCATTCACAACGACATCAAATCCTTTGATATCTTCCGTAAGCAATTGAAAAATATCCTTTTCTATCACTGTTACCGATGCATCTGTCACCTTTTGTGCGTTACGGACAATAGCAGTCACTTCATGACCTCTTGATTGTGCCTCTTTTAAAATGAGTTGTCCTGCTTTTCCAGTTGCTCCAATAATCCCAATGTTCATTTTTATTCCTCCTCATATGCTTGTTAAAATAGATGTAACCAAATCAGTTACAACAGAGGTAAAAAAAATTGAATATGTCATCCAATTTTTTCGCTTAACACCTGCGTCAGTTCACTTAATTTAATCTCAGCAAGTACCTGCTCCATTGCACTTTGAGCGCGACACAAAATTAATTCTAGTACAGCTTGAATATTTGCACCGATCGGGCAGTTTGGGTTCGGGCTTTCATGGATTTGAAACAATTCCCCCTCTTCTACCACTTCGACCGCTTTATATACATCAAGCAGTGTCACGTCATCTTCACTGCGGTTCAGCTGTGAACCACCTTTACCGAGACTTGTTGAGATTAGGCCTGCTTTTTTTAATTTACTCATAATACGGCGGATGACCACTGGATTCGTATTGACACTTCCTGCAATATCCTCCGATGTCTGTAATGATCCTTTTTCAAGTGATAGCAAGGCCAGAATATGGACAGCGACAGTAAATCTGCTACTGATTTTCATGTTTTCTCACCTCTGTTGTTGTAATCATTATAGTTACACCTCGGTCAATTGTCAATAAGAAAGTCTGCCGAGCTAATCAGCAGACTTCGATTGACGTGCATCCATTTCTTCTTTTGTATAAATCATTCGCATGGGATTTCCGCCAACAAAAGAGCCAGCGGGTACATCTTTATGAACAAGTGTACCAGCAGACACGATCGCACCATCACCAATCGTCACTCCTGGCAAAATAGTTGAATTGGCACCAATTAACACTTCATCTCCAATATATACTTCCCCAAGCCTGTACTCTTTAATCAAATACTCATGGGACAATATGGTCGTGTTATAGCCAATCACACTATTTCGACCAACAGTGATTTTTTCAGGAAACATCAGATCCACCATGACCATTAGGGCAAATGCCGTATCCTCTCCTACCTTCATCCGAAGGAAGGTTCGATACATCCAGTTTTTCATCCCCATAAACGGTGTATACCGAGCTAATTGAATAAAGATAAAATTTTTCACAACCTTGAAAAATGAGACCGTCCGATAGACTTGTCTAAGCGAATTGACCCCTTTTACAGGGTAACGATCTGTTTTCCTCACATTAATCAGCTCCAACAATCGCCAACAGATCACTCATTTTCTTCAGCATGTAATCAGGGCGATGCTTTAAAAGGGCCTCTTCTCCCTTAATGGACCAAGCGACACCTGCCGTTTTTGTTCCGGCCGCTTGCCCCGACAAAATATCGTGATAATTGTCGCCGACCATCACCGCTTCCTGCGGGTCACTCCCTAGCTTGGATAACGCAAGCTGGACTGGCTCCGGATGCGGCTTTTCATTTTGTACATCATCAAGTGTGACAATGACTTCAAAGAATGGCTCTAAGCCTGTCAGCTTCAAGCCCATTTGGACTGTATCTCTGATCTTTGTCGTCACAATCCCAAGCTTAAACCCTTGATCCTGTAGCACTTTTAATGTATCCAAAACAGTCTCGTACTCTGTGACAAGTAAATCATGCTGTTTATGATTAAACGCACGATACATCTGAATCATATCATTTGTAAGGTCTGGATCCATCGCTGAAAAAGTATCAAAAAGCGATGGACCAATAAAATGAAGGATATCCTCACGACGATACTTCCCAGGATAATAATGATCCAGCGTATGCTGAAATGAGGCAATGATTAATTCATTTGTGTTGATTAACGTGCCATCTAAATCAAATAGCACGGTGTTGATCGTTGATTCGTTCATATTGCTTCCTTTCTAACAGCTGCATGTTCCCGCTTCCGCCAAATATAACTAACGGCAACTGTTAATAAAATAGCTGACACGAGGCGGATGACAAGAAGCGGCCATACCGGTATGCCAAGTGGGATAAAAATCAGCGTATCTTCTACAACTGCGTGACAAGCGACAAGGAAAATGAAGGCAAGAGTTAAATCCTTTTTGCTCACCCCGTCCTCTTCTACTGCTTTAATCATCACACCTGCCCCGTAGGCTAAACCAATTGTTAATCCAGCCACCATCGTCATAGACGTATTTTCTTTCATCCCAAGCATTCTCGTAAAGGGCGATAACCATCTTGATAAGGTATGAAGCCAACCTAAATCCCTCATAAATTGAATGATGATCATTAGTGGGATCACAATACAAGCTAGCTGAAGAACACCAAGAACCGCTTTCTGTACAGCGAGAAAAACAATCATGAGCCAGCTTGATGGTACATCAGCCGATTGAGTTGCAGCAAGCAATCCATACTGCGCGGTTTCTTGACCCCCTTGCCATACGAGATTGATGACGACAGCTGAAACAACAGCAAGCCCGATGCGAACTAATAATATAATTGGCACCTTCAGCCCGACCTTTGCCGCTACTGTCGATTCGATAATTAAATTATGACAAAACGATAGCATGACCGCTAAAATAAAGACCTCTTTCACAGGCAATTCTAATGTTAAAATCGCAGCGATGCCTGCGTACAAGTTCAACATATTCCCAAGTACAAGCGGAATCGCCGCTTCACCAGATAGTCCAAACAACCCCATAAACGGTCGAATGAATTGTATAATCCAATCCATCACAGGCGTATGTTGCAAAATGCTGACGAGAATGGTGACTGGAAAAATGACTTTCCCAAGTGTCCAAGTTGTCGTTAATCCTGCTTTCAAGCCGTTTTTCCATGTTTCCCCCATCTTAGTCCCTCCTACATTAATTTGCCGAGTTATTCTCCTTATACGGAATCGTTGCGTAGCCTTTCAATCTTCTAATGACAATGAGCAAAATGGACACGACAAATATCGTAATTGAGATCATTTGTGCCATTCGAAGATTCTCTGTCAGCATCAAACTGTCCGTTCTCATTCCTTCTATGAAGAAACGACCAATGGAATACCAGATTAAATAAGACAAAAAGATTTCGCCTCTGCGAAGTGACGTTCTGCGTAATAAAAGTAAAATCACAACACCTGCAAAGTTCCATAAGGATTCATACAGGAATGTTGGGTGATAATATGTTCCATCGATATACATTTGATTGATGATAAACTCAGGTAGATGCAAATTCTCTAAAAAGGTTCTTGAAACAGCTTCACCATGTGCTTCCTGATTAATAAAGTTCCCCCAGCGACCAATCGCTTGCCCTAGTAAAATACTAGGTGCAGCCACATCCGCGATTTTCCAAAAGGACACCTTTTTCAATCGTGTAAACACAATCGCCGTAAGGACTGCACCGATCAGCCCTCCATGTATCGCAATTCCACCATTCCAAATTTTGATGATCTCGTTAGGATGCTGCTGATAATAGTCCCACTCGAATGCAACATAATAAATTCGAGCACAAATAATAGCAATTGGAATCGCAAATAAGATCAAGTCAATGAATGTATCTTTATTGATTCCTCTTTTTTCACACTCTCGTAGTGCAAGCCATAAACCAAGCAAGGCGCCAACACCTATAATCACACCATACCAATGAACCGATATCGGCCCTAGCTGAAAAGCAATCGGGTCAATTGGTTTAATTGCTTCATTCATATTGACAACTCCTATTCGTCATGTCCGTTATCTTCAATGACATCGGCAAGTTTACTTGTAAATTGTTCCGCCGCATTATGTCCCATTCGCTTTAACCTGAAATTCATCGCCGCTACTTCAATGATGACTGCCAAGTTACGTCCAGGTCTAACAGGGATGGTCAGCTTCGGTACATCTGTATCAATGATACGCATTTTTTCCTCTTCAAGCCCTAAACGATCATATTGCTTGCCTTGTTCCCAAAGTTCAAGATTCATAACGATCGTAATTCTTTTATAGCTTCTGACAGCTCCTGCTCCAAATAAGGTCATCACATTAATAATGCCTAACCCACGGATTTCAAGAAGGTGCTCAATAAGCTCCGGTGCACTCCCAACTAGAGTGTCTTGATCCTCTTGGCGAATTTCCACACAATCGTCAGCGACCAATCTGTGTCCTCTTTTGACAAGCTCTAGTGCAGTTTCACTTTTCCCTACACCGCTTTTACCAATTAATAAGACTCCCACACCATATACATCCACGAGGACGCCATGGATCGCCGTCGTTGGTGCAAGCTTACTTTCTAAAAAGTTCGTTAAGCGACTTGAAAGTCTTGTTGTTTTCAAATGAGATCTTAATACCGGTACCCCATTCTCATTGGATGCTTCAATTAATTCTTTCGGCACTTCACGATCTCTCGACAAAATAATGGCAGGCGTAATATCTGTACAAAGTGACATCATCCGCTGCTTTCTTTCGCGTTCGGGAAGCTGTTCAAAAAAGGAAAGCTCTGTTTTCCCTAAAAGCTGAACTCTTTCTTTCGGGTAATATGTAAAATATCCAGCCATCTCAATACCAGGTCTGGAAAGATCACTGATTGTAATGGGACGATTAATTCCTTCCTCCCCACTGACCAGTTCAAGATGAAATTGTTCCATTATGTCCTTCGTACGAACTTTCGGCACGTTTCTTCCTCCTTTTATCACAGGCGTTTCAGAAATACAGCTCTATTTTATCACTTTCAATGATGAACCCAAAACAGTATTTTCTCCTGTTCCTGTCTCATCTCATTACTGGTATAGATATCTATACTTAAAAAGAGTACACTATAGCTAACATACACGATCAAGGGGGGCGGATGATGAGTCGATCTTTATTGCTCTCAAACATCCATATTGTGACAAATTCAACAGTCATCGAACACGGCTTTGTCGGGTTACGCGATGGCAAGATAGACTATATTTCAACAACACCTCCGACAGGAAATTATGAAAAAGAATATATTTCCCGGGAAAACTTTTTTTTGCTTCCTGGAATGATTGACATTCACATTCACGGAGGTTATGGTGCAGATGTGATGGATGCGACACCAGAAGCCATGGATATCCTTTCTGTGCATTTACCTTCAGAAGGGACTACAAGTTTTTTAGCCACAACCATCACTCAAAACCATCACGAAATCGAACTTGCCCTTAAAAATATTGCCCATTGGAAAAAACAGAATGAAGGGAAATCCGGAAGTCAGGCACAATGTTTAGGGATACATCTTGAAGGTCCGTTCATCTCTAAACAAAAGGCTGGTGCACAACCTGCTCAGTGGATTATACAACCTGATCTCTCTCTATTTGAAAAATGGGTAGATGCAGCTAACCAGCTAATTAAAATTGTCACATTTGCACCTGAAGAAGATCCTGACTTTACATTTCTATCTCTTCTTCAAACAAAAGGCATCATTCCTTCGATCGGACATACAAATGCACAACATGACCTAATTGAATTAGCAGCAAACCACGGTGCAAGACACATCACTCATCTTTATAATGCGATGAGTTCATTCGAGCATCGTGAACCACATGCAGTAGGTGCCGCTCTCACCAACGAGAGTCTTCATGCTGAGCTGATTACAGACGGCATTCATTCACATCCTCTATCCATTAAACTCGCCTATCTGGCAAAACGTAGTAATCGTCTCTTGATGATCACAGATTCAATGCGAGCAAAAGGTTTAGGGGATGGAACATACGAATTAGGTGGGCAAACCGTTCATGTGAGCGGCGAGAAAGCATTATTGCCAGATGGAACACTTGCAGGATCTATATTAAAAATGAAAGACGGCGTAAGGCGGATGCGACAGCTCACACATTGTGACTGGACAGAGATTGCCAAGATGACTTCAACCAATGCAGCAATACAGCTAGGGATGGATCACCAACTCGGTTCCATCGAAGTTGGTAAGCTAGCAGATTTGGTTATTTGGGATGACTCTGGCGAACTGATGATGACGATCTGCCGAGGACAAATCGCCTGGACAAAAGGAGAAAATACAAATGAAAATCATTGAATTTAAAGACAAATATGAGTTAGGTAAAGAAGCCGCTGCTTTTATTGCGCGCACAATTGAAGAAAAACCCGATGCAGTACTCGGTTTAGCTACTGGCGGTACACCAATGGATACTTACAAAGAATTAATTCAGCTTCATCAATCGAATCAGCTCTCTTTTAAACAAGTCAGAACCGTTAATTTAGACGAGTATGCTGGTCTGGAGCCAGAGGATGAAAATAGTTATATGACTTATATGAAGCGTCAACTGTTTGATCATATTGATATTCCTGAGGGTCAGTATCATCTCCCAAACGGCAATGCGTCAAACTTAACTGAAGAGTGTTTATCTTATGAGAAACTCATTCAAGAACTTGGAGGCATTGATCTTCAGCTTCTAGGAATTGGACAGAATGGACATATCGGTTTTAATGAACCGGGTACACCTTTCGACTCGAAAACACACGTTGTCCAGTTAGATGAAAACACTCGTCAAGCGAATGCTAGATATTTTTCTTCTATTGATGAGGTACCAAAAGAAGCGATTACAATGGGGATTCAAAGCATTCTTTCAAGCAAAAAAATACTTCTTCTCGCATCAGGAACATCTAAAGCTGAAGTGATCAAATATTTAGAACAAGCGGAAATTCACCCAGACTTTCCTGCGTCGGCTCTGAAACTTCATTCAGATGTGACGATTTTCATTGATAAGGAAGCTGGTTCGTTACGCTAAACACGAGAGGATTTTCACATGTTTATAGATAAGCAATCACCCATTCCGATGTACCATCAGATTATGGAGAACCTGAAAAAACAAATTGAGGATGGAACATTAACACCAGATACACTCATTCCCTCTGAAAGAGAATATGCCGAACATTTTGGTATTAGTCGAATGACTGTCAGACAAGCCTTATCAAACCTTGTGAATGAGGGATATTTGTACCGCCAAAAAGGAAAAGGTACATTTGTTAGCCGAAAAAAAATTGAACAACCGCTTCAAGGATTAACAAGTTTTACAGAAGATATGAGCCAACGTGGTTTGAAAGCTTCAAGCCAACTGTTGCATTTCAAAAGCATCATATGCCCTGTACACTTGTTACCCATCCTACAGCTATCGGACAACGAAGTGGTCTATGAAATCAAACGGATACGTCTTGCAAATGCTGAACCAATGGCAATTGAAACTAGCTATATACCGGTAGCAGTTGCAGGCGGTCTAACGAAAGACCATTTGTCCGGTTCCTTATATGAATATATTGAAAGCATCACAGGTCTTGTCATATCACATGCAAAGCAGGAGATCGTTGCCAATGTAGCAACTAAAACAGAAGCAAACCTACTAACAATATCTACTGGTGCGCCTGTTCTTTCCATTGCAAGGACAACTTATCTTCAAAGCGACCTTCCATTTGAACACGTACTTTCAGTTTATAGGGGCGATCGTTACAAACTCATTCATACCATGGATAGATAAACAACTGAGCTCCTCATATGGAGCTCAGTTGTTTTTATTTAAACAGATACTTTGTTTTGGTGTCTTCCTTTGTATGAATTTTCCATATCGGTGAAATGGCTTTTCCTTCAAAGCGATCTTTTGCGACAGTATACCAATAATAATCTTGATTCGGCTTTAATCCCTTCCACTCAAAACTTGCTTTCTTACCACTTTTCACACCTTTTACTTCCCCCAGTAGGATGTTTGTATACACATTCAGTTCAAAGTAATTGGTTTTGACTGACTTCATTTTTGGCGTCAAATCCACATCTATTGAAAATTCGTCTTGATCTCCATATGTTTTCGGATCAAAGAAATGTTCCTGATTTAAGTACGGTGAATATGTTGTAAAATGAAGTTGATTTTTTTCTTGATCTGCCGTAATCAATCTCATAAACCCTTGGCCTCCTTCAGGTCCTGCCTGATAATCGGCAAGGATTTGGTACACTTTCCGGTCAATTTTTCCATCATGATCATCATCTAATTCATCTACTTTTCGGCTTGCCCCGTGGTAATGACCGCTAAAAACTGCGACGATATTCGGATGTCGCTTCACTACTTGGTGAAAAATGAGATCGCCAATCGAACTTCTGTTTCCACTCACTAGTAAATACTCGTGGAAATTTAAAATGACGATACGATCTGGATGCTCTGAAATCACTCGATTTAACCAATCAATTTCATTTTGCGTAATTCCCCATCCCATATACACGATCATATAATCATTACCACCCGCGGAAATCAGGTCGTAGTGTCCCCGATTGTTTTGATAAGATTCTCCGTAGTACGGTTTTTCTGCAAATCGTTTTGCACCGAAGTATCTGCCAAATTCCGTATAAGAACCGTCTCTGTGTCTCACATCATGATTCCCCGCTAATACACCATAAGGAATATTGTGTTCATCTAATACACGCATAAATGCATCTGCCCGATGCCATTGCTTGTCCTTTGAATCATCAACAATATCACCTGTATGAAACACATATTGAATATTTAGCTTATCTCTTTGGTCTCTAATCCATTCAACCATTTGTTTAAAAATATGAGGGTAGCTTTTCGCATAATATTGCGTGTCAGACATCCAGACCATCTTGTAAGGCATAGATGTTTTACTAATTTCATCTTGCACGAGCAAATCAAATGTTTGATTGTTCATATACTGTCTGACTGACAGCATCCCCTTCAGATAAAATTCCTTTTGATCCTTGGCAAAGTGTGCAGTGATTTTATCCCACTTTTCATGCTGATGATTCCATGCGTACATGGTTACCTTTCTCCCAGGCAATGAACTTCCTTTCCAAACCGCTTCTACGACATCCTTCTCTCGTACATGATGGTTCACTTTTATTTGAAAACGATGATAAGGAAAACGTTGTACATCCTTCGTTTCAACGGACTTACCATCTGTGAAAGCAATACGATGTTTGTCGTGATCTGAAAAAGGCACTTCTCCTTTCTGACTGAGTCCTTTCGGCGGTTCAGTTTCTGCTGCGTATTGAAAGATGTTCATTGATGGATGGAGAGAAGTATACCGATATGCACGATAAAACGAATAATCTAATTGATCATTTGTTGGGTCTTTTGTTGAAACCGTTTGTTTAGATGATTTTCCTTTTGTCTTGTCAACTAAGCGTTCTGGCGTCTCCGGGTGTTCATGCACTGTGTGAAATTCCTTTTTTAATGTGGCCTTATTCCCTGCCGCATCCTTAGCTTTAACGATCAAGGTGTGCCGCCCAGGCGTCAATTCACTTGAAGACGTCCGATATGGCAAGGCAATCGGTTTTCCATCTAAAAATGTGCGAATATCCTCTATCTCACTCCATCGGTCAGTGATGTGAGCCTTTAACGTAAAAGCTCCTTTGTAATGTTCCTTCTCCTGAATGTTCGTCTTGATTTTCGGGCCGGAATGATCGACTTTAACACGTACAGAAAGTGATTCGTCGCCTGATTTCGCCTGGATGAGATGTGAACCCTCTTTTAGCTTTCTTGTATCCCACTCCATTTGCGTTGAGACATACGCTTGCTTTGGAATTTGGAATTGAAAGAATCTCACTTTTTTAGCAGAAGTCCCATCACCCATTTTCCATTCTTTTTGTGGTTCTGAATGAAGAGGGAAGATATGTGTTCCATTTGATAAAATCATCCTCACATTCTTTAGATCAAAGTCATCATGATTCTCACCTGACAGACGATCAAGCGTTGATGTTTTCGTTCCAGCATGAAACGAAATCGTTTGTACACCCGACTTTTTCAGCATTGTTTCTGGTATTGGCATTGTATAAGTACGGTACACTTTTGTCGAATCATCAAAAACAGAAAGTAAGTGCTTACCAACCGAGACACCGTTTTTAAAATATACATTTGTCCCTTTGACATCAAAAGCGATATATGGATCTGCTTCAAGAGCAGAAAATGTGTGTTCTTGACGTTTTCCATTGATCGTCAATTGAATTGGCTTGTTTTGATCAGTTGTCGCCTTTAATGCGAAGACTCCAGATATCGTATCTCCTTGTTCGACATTGAACCGGAGACCGTGAGATTTGCTCATTTGCTCCACATCAATCAATTTTTTCATGGTCTTGGTTTGATTTTCACCATCTGATGCTTCAAGTTGATATTCGATTTGTTCCTTCCCAATCAACTCGGGTGAATAAACAATGTGATGAAACAATCGATCATTATGATCTCGTTGAAGAAATACTTCCTTAAAATTGTTCTTCCGACTTGTCCGGTAACGTAATTTAACGGTTTTCACTAATTGGTCATCCTGTACATCTGCTTTTATTTCAATGCCTTCCGTTGGCTTAATTGGTTTCCGATTGGTCATATCTTCTATGACAGGTTGATGGATATCGTGTGATAATTCTTTTTTCTCACTCGGAATTTGTGCTTTTAACACATCCCCAGGTGTAGGTTCTTCTTCTATTTTAGAGATGAGTTTCATATGGGACGTGCCATCCATCGGATACTTGAATAATAAAGACTTATGCTCACTAAACAAAGAGTGCTTTAAGCGAAAAGATGCAGATGAAATTTCCTCACCTGTATTTGTCGTGATGGAAACTTGTCGAGATTTAGAGTTTGACAGCCCTTTGCTCTGAATGACCGATACATCTTTCCCTTCTTTTAAATGGCTTTTGTACATCGCATTAAAGTCGGCCACAGTTAAGTGCTCCTGTCCTTTTCGTCTCAGCCAGAAAACATATGGTTTACCAGATGCGATTGTGACGGGTTGTTCGTGAAATGAATAGACCTCATCCATCTCTACACCTTGTGCAGGGTTGCGATAGCGTAACTGATAATGTTGAAGTGAAATAGGGGCATGCGTCGTATTGTATACTTCAATAAATTCAAACGCATCTTTGCCTTTTCGATTTTTTGAATTGACCACCATCTCGGTGATGAATAAGTCTGGAATTTGCGAAAGGTCCTCATCGTACCCGTTCAAATGAACGGATTGTTCAGCTGTTTTGATCACAGATTTTTGTGTCAGTAACTCCGTATAATAATGTACATGTGGATTCCATAATTGATCTGCTGAAATCTTCGCAGTAAATTTTGGCTTCATTCCTGGTAAACGGTCCATCGGAATCATTCGGTATCCCAATTCATCACTTTGTTTATAGTACAAATTGGCTGACAAAATATGCTGGGACTGATTCACACTTGCTTGAAACTGGAGATCCCGGTCTTTCCCTTGGATAGGGCGAACATCGACTTGAAATGGGTCAAAGTGAAAAGGAGAAAAAGACTGATCGGGTATATTGACTTTTGTGTATAAAAAGGACCCTGCGGAAACAGGTTGATTCAAACAAAAAAGAATGGTCAAAAAACATAAGATCCATATCATTCTGATCACGTACACCATCGTGCACCGCCTCCCTTCGGATATTGTGTCTCCGAATAGGCGTTTTTATGAGCACAGTTAGGTGAAACAGCATAACATAAAAAAGCCGTTAGCTTTTTTTGGCTAACGGCTCAATAATCCCTTTTTGGATCAGCAAATGGAAAATAGATAAAATGACAGCCACCCATATGGCCGTTCCAAATCCATCAATGTTAAAACTTTCGCCCATTAAACTAGATGTCATTGTCAGTGTAATGGCATTAATCACAAATAGAAACAAGCCCAGTGAGAGTACTGTCACTGGCAGCGTCAATATAATTAAAAACGGCTTAACCAAAATATTAAGTAAAGACAAAATGATACTAGCTACAATTGCTGCACCTATTCCTTCAACATATACTTTCCCTAGTCCAGGAAGAATACCTGAATCAAAATAGCCAGCAATCGCAATTAAAAGTAAAGCATTTACTAAAATACTGATCATCCATCTGAACATTTAATTCGTGCCCTCTTCCGGAACAACAAAATACCAGATGAAGTAGACCAAGAAAATAGGCATAAATGCTGTCATAAAACCGAGGATGACGGTTAAAATTCGTAGTAGGGATGGATCAACTCTTAAGTATTCGGCAAGTCCACCCACTACACCGGCAATTTTTTTATCCGTTGCTGAACGGTAAAGCTTCTTCATGTAGAATCACTCCTTGTCTGATTGGTGCTTTACTTGGATAGAACCCGTTTTTGTTTCTGCAAAAATTGAGATATTGTGCATGGCATGTTGATTAGCCTTGATCATTTTTTCTTTTTGTAACGTTTCACTTTTCTCTTTGATCATCTCTGCCTCAAGCAAGTCGTGAGAGATCGAACCTAAGTTGCTTTTCAGCTCAGCAGTTACTGCACATGCACTTGGGATATGGACGTCGACACTGCCTGTTGTGGTTTTGGCATAGATAGAACGGCATTTCTCATCCGATAACTGAACAGAAATGTTCCCGTTAAAGCTTTGGGCATCGATCGTTTCACTTTGTCCCCGCAGATCGATCAGACCATTAATGGTCTCTACTTCAATCATACCACAGTCGTGATCAGCCAGCTTTATTTGTCCGTTAGCTGTTTCAATCCCAACTTTTTCGGCTTGTAAGGAAGAAAAAGAGACCACACCGTTTGATGTTCTTGCCGCAAGTTCTCTTGTCTTTAGCTTTTCCCCACGAATTGGTCCGTTAAACAGCTTGACTTTGATCTTTTCGTATTGAGTTCGTGGCACGTATAAGGTGACATTGACCTTCATTGTCTTCTTTTCTGTTCGAATAAAAAATTTATCCCCTTCGAGTCCGCAGTCTAATTGGTTGAGAAATTGTTGTCTCGCTTGCTCCACGTCCTCTGTGCGGTAGATTTTCGCATGGCATTCTGCTCGAATATCCTCATCTTCCCAAGGCATGACATTGAGACTACCGTTCGCTAGTTGAATATCTAAGTGTGATGCTGTAGCATCCTTGAATTGAAAAATATGTTCAACATCGACTGACTGTCCAAAGTTCAAATCAAGGTCAACATCTTTCACTTTTTTCACCGCAGAATCTAACCAACCAAACAACTTTGCTCCGAGATTTTCTGCACTATTTCCTTTGCTATCTCCTTGCGTCTTTTCTTCATGAAAGGTTTGCTCCGCTGTCGACTTTTCTAACGAAACGGATGGATTCTCTTCTAACTTTTCTAAAAGCGTAATCGCCTCTTTTGCTGATAATGTCCCATCTTCTACTAATTTCAGAATGCGTTCTTTTTCGTTCATACAAAAACCCTCCTATGATTTCATCGATTGAAGTACTTTAATGCCTTGAACGATGTTCCAAATGACAGAGATCAAAAAACCAATCGCCACTAAAAATGACAAAATGAATACGATCATCACTGGAATGAGCGATTGCGTAATAATCAAAAGTGGAACAGCACCAAAAATGAGAATGAAGAATGCGGCTACCGGCAGTAAATGTGACCAAAATGCTCGCTTTGCGTGACGTTTCGTTTCCTGTTGATCTACAACAAAATACGACACAATGGGTACGATAAAGGGCATAAAAAACACACTAAAATAACAAATAGACGCAATGATTGACTGATCTCTATTCATATATATTCGCTCCTTCATGATGAAAATCCCTTTCTACATGATACGTATGAGGTGGAAAATAAGTTTCACCATCAATCAATTTACACATGACCTTAGACGCAAATTCATTCTTTTGCCTCCAAAGTCTAGATTCTTCATAGATTACCCTTTAAAATATGTTGAAAAGATGGTGATTATCAATAATAGGGGGTAATTATTTTGACAGATCATCATACATCCAATCACACGGCACAAACGCTTTTAGACCTCATCCAAAAACAGAAAAACATGAACAGAGATATGATCAAGGAGCTTGAGGCGATTCACCCTTCACACCCGAAATATGGTGATATTCGTTACTTAAAAGTACTGCTCGACAGCAGCAGTAACCATATCTTAAAGGATTTAACTCATTTAAGTAATTTATTTCCGAAGGAAGATGCACGATAAAAGGAAAACCCCTCACAATGAGGGGTTTTTTACTTATGATGATGTCACGTGTTCCGTTTCTTTGAGTAAATCTTTCATTCGTTTTCGGTCACGCTCTAAAATAGGCTTCAAGTATTGACCTGTATAAGAGGCTTCTTGCTGTGCAATATGCTCAGGTGTGCCAGACGCAATAATCGTTCCGCCACCTGCGCCGCCTTCTGGTCCTAAATCGACCAAGTAATCAGCCGCTTTAATAATATCAAGATTGTGTTCAATGACAAGAACGGTATCTCCGTTTTCGACCAAGCGTTGTAGCACTTTTAATAAACGAGCAATGTCATCTACATGAAGACCTGTGGTCGGCTCGTCTAAAATGTAAAGTGACCTTCCGTTTGACCGGCGATGTAGCTCAGATGCCAATTTCACACGCTGTGCCTCACCACCAGAAAGTGTGGTCGCAGGCTGACCAAGCGTAATATACCCAAGACCGACATCATAGATCGTTTGAAGTTTGCGCTTGATTTTCGGGATATTCTCGAAGAATTGCAGGGCATCCTCGACTGTCATTTCAAGAACATCTGCAATGTTTTTCCCTTTATACGTCACTTCTAGCGTCTCACGGTTATACCGTTTTCCATGACAAACTTCACATGGGACATACACATCAGGTAAAAAGTGCATTTCAATTTTAATAATGCCGTCTCCTCGGCAGGCTTCACAGCGTCCGCCTTTGACGTTAAAGCTGAATCTACCTTTTTTATAGCCACGTACCTTTGCTTCGTTTGTTTGGGCAAACACATCCCGCACATCATCAAATACACCAGTATACGTTGCTGGGTTGGATCGAGGTGTACGACCTATTGGTGATTGATCAATATCAATGACCTTATCTAGGTGATCCATCCCTTTGATTTCTTTATGTTGCCCCGGCTTCGCCTTCGCTCTATGCAGTTTTTGTGCGAGTGACTTCAATAATATTTCATTCACAAGCGTACTTTTTCCTGAACCAGATACGCCGGTCACTGCTGTAAAGACGCCTAGAGGAAACTTCGCATTCACATTTTTCAGGTTGTTTTCTTTTGCGCCTTTTATCTCGATAAAACGCCCATCAGGTGTTCTTCTTTCAATTGGCAGAGGGATGAATTTCTTTCCAGACAAGTATTGGCCTGTCAAAGAGTTTGGATCCTTCATGACTTCTTCTGGTGATCCTGCTGCAATCACTTCACCGCCATGAACACCCGCGCCAGGTCCAATATCAATCAAGTAATCAGCCGCAAGCATCGTATCTTCATCATGCTCCACGACGATCAATGTATTGCCGATGTCACGCATGTTTTTCAATGTCTCAATTAACCGGTCATTGTCTCGTTGGTGTAAACCAATGGACGGTTCATCTAATATATAAAGAACTCCTGTCAGCCTTGAACCGATTTGAGTTGCGAGACGAATCCGTTGCGCTTCCCCGCCTGATAACGTTCCAGCAGATCGGCTCAATGTCAGATAGTCTAATCCCACATTATTTAAGAATGATAAGCGTTCTTTAATCTCGCGTAATATGAGCTGTGCAATCTGCAAATCTTTCTCGGACAGTTCAATTTTTTCATAGAAATCATATGCGTCAGAAACAGACATATCTGTGATCTCGCCAATGTGCTTCCCATTGATAAGAACCGCTAATGTCTCTTTTTTCAGGCGATACCCTTTACATGTTGGACATGGCTGATTCGCCATATATTTCTCCATTTGCTCACGGATATAATCAGAGCTTGTCTCCTTGTAGCGTCTTTCAATATTTCGAAGAACACCTTCAAACTCGATTTCATTCTCACGTACCTGTCCAAAATCATTTTCATATTTAAAATAAATCCGCTCAGATCCGCTACCATATAAAATTTTATCAAATAAATGCGACGGAATATCCTTTACCGGAATGTCCATGTCAATCCCATAATGTGTACAGACCGCCTCTAGAAGCTGCGGATAATATTGTGAGCTCTGCGGCTCCCATGGTGCGATGGCGTGCTGTCGTAAGGTTAACTCTTTATTAGGAATGACCAGCTCAGGGTCTACTTCCAGCTTAGAACCTAACCCGTCACAGCTTGCACAGGCACCGAAGGGACTGTTAAATGAAAACATTCTCGGCTCAAGCTCGCCGATAGAAAAACCACAGTGCGGACAAGCATGATGTTCACTGAATAACAGCTCTTCTTGTCCAATGACATCAATCATCACCCGACCTTCACCTAGTCGAAGCGCTGTTTCAAGGGAGTCAGACAATCGAGCAGCAACGCCTTCCTTCACCACAATACGGTCAATCACGACTTCAATTGAATGCTTCTTATTCTTTTCAAGCTCGATGTCTTCTGACAGATCTTCCATCTCTCCATCGACTCTTACTCGAACATACCCCTGCTTTCGAATTTGCTCAAGCACTTTCACATGTGATCCTTTACGACCAGAAACGACTGGCGCAAGCACTTGCAGTTTCGTTCTTTCTGGATATTCTAAAATGCGATCCGTCATTTGCTGAATCGTTTGTGAGGTGATCTCATTCCCATGAATCGGACAGACCGGCTTCCCGACTCTCGCATACAATAAACGTAAGTAATCATAGATTTCAGTGACGGTTCCGACAGTGGATCTCGGGTTACGGCTCGTCGTTTTTTGGTCGATACTAATCGCCGGAGATAGCCCTTCAATGGCATCCACATCTGGTTTGTCCATTTGCCCTAGAAACTGGCGTGCATATGCTGAAAGAGATTCAACATATCGTCTTTGGCCTTCGGCATAAATCGTATCAAAGGCGAGCGACGATTTTCCTGAACCAGATAAACCTGTAATAACCACTAGCTCATCACGCGGGATATTGACATCAATATTTTTAAGGTTGTGGGCTCTAGCACCTTTCACCTCTATTCGTTCCATAGCCATGAGGCAATCATCCTTCCGCTTTTAGCTCTAGCAATAGATCTCTTAATTCTGCTGCTTTTTCAAAATCAAGCGCTTTTGCTGCATCTTTCATTTCCATCTCGACTTTTTCGATGACTTTTTCTCGTTCTTTTTTGCTCATTTTCGACAGCTTTGGTGCTGCATTTGTTTCGTATTCTTCCGATTCCTCATGGATCTTTGTTGCCTTAATGACATCTCGGATTTTCTTATGAATCGTTTGTGGGGTAATTCCATATTTCTCGTTATACGCTTCTTGCTGCTCACGTCTTCGCTTCGTTTCTTGAATCGCAATGTCCATTGATTTGGTCATCTTATCTGCATACATAATGACGCGGCCTTCTGCATTTCTCGCTGCACGTCCAATGGTCTGAATGAGGGATCTTTCAGAGCGTAAAAAGCCTTCTTTATCTGCATCTAAAATCGTGACGAGCGACACCTCTGGAATATCCAGTCCTTCACGAAGGAGGTTGATCCCAACGAGCACATCATATTTACCGAGACGTAAATCACGGATAATCTCAATCCGCTCAAGGGTCTTAATTTCTGAATGTAAATAATTGACCTTGATGCCGATTTCTTTCAGATAGTCTGTGAGATCTTCAGACATTTTCTTCGTCAATGTGGTCACGAGCACACGCTCATTCTTCTCAACTCTGGCATGTATTTCGCCAATTAAGTCATCAATCTGACCTTCAATTGGACGAACTTCTATGATCGGATCAAGCAATCCTGTTGGACGAATGATTTGCTCCACAACCTCTGGCGTCTTCTCAAGCTCGTACGGCCCTGGCGTTGCAGAAACATGCACAATATGGTTGATATGCTTTTCAAACTCATCAAAGGTGAGCGGTCTATTATCAAGTGCTGATGGCAGGCGGAAGCCGTGGTCAACCAACACTTGTTTTCTTGCTTGGTCCCCATTGTACATGGCGCGAATTTGCGGGATGGTCACATGTGACTCATCGACAACAATCATAAAATCATCTGGGAAGTAATCGAGCAATGTGTAAGGTGTTGAACCAGAAGGGCGCAAGGTTAAATGCCTTGAATAGTTTTCGATTCCTGAACAAAAACCCATCTCTCTCATCATTTCAAGATCATATCTTGTTCGTTGTTCAAGGCGCTGTGCTTCAAGTAATTTACCATTTTCCCGAAGCTTTTCGAGCTGCTCCTCTAGTTCTTTTTCAATGTTAATAATGGCTTTCTCCATTTTTTCTTCTCTTGTGACGAAGTGAGATGCTGGGAAAATGGCTACATGGTCTCGTTCACCAAGTATTTCTCCAGTTAGTGCATCGACTTCACGAATCCGTTCAATTTCATCACCGAAAAATTCTACTCTAATACAATGTTCATCTCTTGAAGCAGGAAAAATTTCAACGACGTCACCCCGTACTCGGAAGGTTCCGCGTTGAAAATCTATATCATTACGAGAATACTGAATGTCCACCAGCTTACGAAGAAGCTGATTGCGTTCAATTTCCATTTCAGTGCGTAAAGATAGCACAAGCTCTCGATATTCTTCTGGCGAACCTAAACCGTAAATACAGGACACACTGGCAATAATGATGACATCGTTCCGCTCAAATAACGAAGATGTCGCAGAGTGTCTCAGTTTATCAATCTCATCATTAATACTTGCGTCCTTCTCAATAAATGTATCCGTTTGAGGAACATAAGCCTCAGGCTGGTAATAATCATAGTAACTAACAAAGTATTCTACAGCATTATTCGGAAAGAACTCCTTAAACTCACTGTATAATTGACCGGCGAGTGTCTTGTTATGTGCTATCACTAGAGTTGGTTTGTTTACTTCTTTGATCAAGTTCGATACAGTAAACGTCTTCCCCGTACCTGTAGCACCTAACAGCGTTTGATGCTGTTTCCCCTGATGGATACCCTCCACAAGCTGTTCAATCGCTTTTGGCTGATCACCCTGGGGTTGATAGTTAGAAACTAATTCAAAGCGGTCACTCACATCAAAGCCTCCGTTTCGTAACGAAATCTATCTAATGAATATATTATCATAAAAGAACCAAAAAATACGAACTAAAGTTCGTGTTTCACTTGATTTTTATTTCCAATATAGCCTTACCCTCTATTCCTTGCTCCTTAACCTCTATCAAAATCTTCCTTTCAGTATGGGACATTTTGGAGGAAGATATTCGATTTGTCATAAGTTCCCCATAAAGAAAAGCCGCACTCACTCAGATCGTAAGCACAGCTCATGTTTGCAAAGGCTTGTAGGACTCAAACAAATTAATATGGTTTCTCAGCTTTCTCCCTCTTCTCAATCTCTTTTTTAGCCATGTAGAGCGCCCCAGCCACTAAAGATATGATATCTAACCCCACGATAAAGTAGGTCTCTGTATAACCTTTCATATACGAGGCAAATAATAGAGCAGCTGTTAAAGCAATGCCTACGTAATGATTATAGGTAACCTTTGAAAATAACATCACGAGCAGAAAAGGAAAAACAAGTGCAAATATGGCTTTTGATATCACAAAAACCCTCCCTCTACTATGGTCTACTGTCTTGATTATAGTAAAGTTTAGGAAAATGGACAATTCACAGTCTTCAATTTTTTCTTTTTTTCCTCCTCGTCACCTCTTGATTGAGCAATTACTTTTACAGAGGCATGACAGGATATCCACTTTCGAGCGATGGTTTCGTCTTCTCGCTACTCGTAAGACTCCTCGACGCCGAATAACTTCAATTTTTTTTCACAATTTTTGTGGTATGCTTTTTGAAAATAGACGATATAAAGGAGCAGAAGAATGAATCGTGTGATATATTTTGGGATCTGTTTGTCAGCTCTGCTGATTTTCTTAACAGGCTGCGGCCAAAACCGGCAATTTACACCACCGAGCAGCTCACAATCGATCGCAGTCATTTCACAATTGAAAAAGGCATCCTTTTCAATTGTTGATTTACAAAAGAATCAAATGGTTTCTTCTGTTGATGTCAAACACCCATTTACTGACCTCATTCAAATCAATAACGATTCGATCATTGCAACAAGTAAGGATGGTTCATCTCTAATTGAAATCAACTTAAAAAAAGGAATCGTCACAGATTACATGGATGTGAACAAAGGACTCACTTCCATGGCATATGATGCTTCTTCTCACACGTTGTTTGTAGCAGATTCAGAGAAGAACGTCATTTATTTCATTGATACAGAGCGTAAAAAAGTGAAAGCAACTGTCAAGACCGGTCAATTGCCCACATCAATGACACTCTCATCTTCAGGAACTTTGTTTGTCTTAAATGCAGAGAGCCATACGGTGTCAGTGATCGATATTGCAAAGAAAAAAAATATACGCACCATTCCAGTGCTGGAACGACCTTCTGGTATTCATTTTGATGGACAGTCCATTTGGGTCGGGGGACACGGAAAGCCTGGTACGTTAAATAAAAGTATTTTCGCTTATGACCCAAAGACAGGTAAACAACAACATGAGATGAAACTCGGTGTCATGCCTGTTGCCTTCTATTCGGAGAAGGACTCTCCTATTTTATATGTCCTATGCCACGGAGATCATACGCTTTACAAAATAAATATGGAAACAAAACAGCAGCTGGCATCTGTGGAGACTGGGCAAAACCCGAATTATATCACCGCCAGCACCTCATCCATATATGTGAGTAATTTAGATGACAATACGGTATCTGTCATCGACAAACAGACATTCATGATGAAAAATCGTCTGAATGTCCCATCAGGACCTTATGCGATCATCTTGGAGGAAACGAAATGAAGGAACAGATGCGTATTTTACTAGTAGATGATGAATCGGACATGCTTGAATTAATTGGCTCCTTTTTGCAGAAGCAAGGTTTTCACACCCTAACGGCACAGAGTGGAGTTGAAGCCTTACGCCTGCTCGAAAAAGAGCCTATCGATCTAGTTGTATTAGATATTATGATGCCAGATATGGATGGTTTTGAAGTCTGTCACCACATTCGCCAAACATCGCAAATCCCCATTCTATTCTTAACTGCTAGGAGCTATGAGGAGGATCGCATTCGCGGGCTGGAAATGGGAGCTGATGATTATATGATGAAACCATTTAGCCTACGTGAGCTTGCAGCTAGAATAGAAACCATGTTAAGAAGAATTAGAGGACTCTCCCTCAAACGCAGCCGCATTCAAATCGGAGAAATAGAGATCGATCAAGACGGAAGACAAGTATACCTGTCTCAAGAACCCATTAATGTAACAAGAAGAGAATTTGATTTACTCCACTTTCTTCTATTGAATCAAGGACAGGTCTTCTCCCGTGAACAACTGTATCAAAAAGTGTGGGGGACTCACCCGTCCAATAGCTCTTTTAGAACGGTCGATACCCATATCAAAACATTACGATTGAAGCTAAAGGAAGCTGAACGATATATTCAGACTGTTTGGGGCGTTGGGTATAAGTTTGAGGAGGACGAATGAAGCCATTATCCATTAAGAAGAAAGTACTCATCTTCATCCTTGCCGTCATGGGCATTGTCGCGGCCTCTGCTATTGGACTGACTTATTACTTGTACCAGCAGTTATATATTGATAAACAAATTGATTCTTTAAGTTTACAAGGAGAAAAACTTGCAGAGGTGTACCACAAACACGGGAAAGATCCTTATTTTATGGAAAGAATGAATTGGGCAAAAGACACGAGTCAAGCGAACATTATATTCACAGATGATCCGATGCAGCTTTCTAGTGGCCTTCCTTTTGATACGAATACAAACGATAATCTGATCACATTCAAAGAACGCCAACAGCTCCTTCAAGGGGAAACGGTTGTGTTGATTAGAGAACACCCCCAGTTTCATCAGGATATCTTGGGGATTGCGATTCCTGTTTTCTCAGACAAAGATGATTTATCTGGATCGATTTTTCTGTCTATGCCATTATCGGATGTTTATGAACCCTTTGTCGAAATTAGGCTAACACTTGGGTTGTCTATCCTATTGATCATGCTCCTTATTTTTTTTATCGGCTATAAGAGTACCAATAAAGTCGTACACACCTTGAATAAAATGAAAGAAATCGCCATGGAAATGGAATCAGGGGATTTTTCCAAACGAATGGCTGTCACCAAAAAAGGAGATGAATTAAATCAATTAAGTCGTTCTTTTAATAAGTTATCTTCTACCCTTGAAAAGGTGGAGCAGAACCGGAGGGAGTTTCTTGCCAACGTCTCTCACGAACTCAGAACGCCTTTAAGTTATATGAAAGGATATGCAGAAGGCATTGAGGAAGGGGTCATTGAGCAAAAGAAAGGAATGCAAATCATTCAGGATGAGGCTACCCGTTTAAGTCGACTTGTACACGATCTTTTAGATCTCGCACAGCTAGAAGGAGATTCTTATCCACTGACGATGGAGCCTATTGCTTTTGCCCAGCTGATCCACGATGTGCTTGACCAAGTAGAATTTATTGCTAGTCAAAAGGGCATTACGCTCAAACGAACACTTGAAGAGGATTGTATTATCTATGGTGATAGTGATCGACTTGAACAAGTCGTTCGCAATCTGCTGGACAATGCCATCTATTATACACCACCTGGGAAATCAATCTTCATTGAACTACACGTCAACCATCATACTGCTGAATTAAAAGTAGATGACGAAGGGAACGGCATCCCAGTAGAAGATCTTCCGCATGTATCGGAACGATTTTATCGCGTGAATAAAGCACGTACAAGAAAAGACGGCGGTTCTGGACTTGGATTAGCCATTGTCTATCGTATCATCCAAAAGCACAACGGCACGTTTGACATTCAATCAGCGCCAGGGAAAGGGACGACAGCTATCATTCAATTACCAAGTGCCATCCAGAATGGACATGTTCCAGCTCAATGATCACCACTTGTTCATTTCATATAAAAAAAGCGTGCGAGACCACGGAGAAGGTCAGCACGCTTTTTCTCTATTCCATTCCTGTTTCAAATCGCTTTCGGTTGATGAAAAATGAAATAGTAATCAACAAGTAAATTCCCATCGTGACCATGGTTTGAACGATCGGTGTTGATGATACAACGCCGATAAAAATAGCTATGATCGCTATGACAGAGAACCATGTCGTAAAAGGATACAGTTTTACGCGATATTCTCCTGGCTCTGTTATGCTTCGGGACTTCAAATGACCGACCGCAATGATAAACCAAATGAATAAAACCGTATAACTTAAAGATCCCATCAAGTATTTAAACGTTGTTTCACCTAGAAAAAATGATATGAGCACAGCTACATATAATGTAGACGTACAAACAAGAATCGCTCTAACAGGTACCTGCTGCTTTGACAGCTTAGAGAAGCCTTTCCACACACGTCCGTCTTTCGCTTGCGTATAAAGTACCCTTGATGATGCATAGAGCCCTGAGTTCATAGAAGACAAGATGGCAAGTAAAATGATGCCATTCATGATGTCACTTGCATACGGCAACCCAATTGTCGCAAACACAGTCACAAATGGACTGACTTGTTCGTCGTTTACTTGATTCCAAGGAATTAAGCTAACAATGATAAAGAACGGCAACACATAGAAACCAATAATCCGTACAAATGTACTTTGGATCGCTTTCGGAATGACCTTTTCAGGGTTTTTCGTTTCCGCCAAGGTAACCCCAATCATCTCCGTTCCACCATATGAATACACAACCACAAGCATTGCGGCAATTAGCCCACCCGTACCATTTGGGAAAAATCCACCATGATCCGTTAAATGAGTGAATCCCGGTGCAGTATGCTGTCCAAATGAGACAAACAGCATCGTTAGACCAATGATAATAAATAAAATAATGACAGCAATTTTAATTGAAGCTAGCCAGTACTCCGTCTCAGCAAACATTTTAACTGAACAGACGTTGATCAATGTCACCACAAGTGAAATGATTAACACAAGAATCCAAATGGGCACTTGAGGAAACCAATATTTAATAAAGACTGCAGAAACAATGGCTTCTGCTGCGATGTTGAGCACCCACATTTTCCAATAAATCCAATCTAAGAAATATGCGGGGTATTTCCCTAAGACAGGCTCAATCAAATCACGAAATGTTCTTGCTCCAGGTCGTGCGACCGTCATTTCGGCAAGCCCTTGCATAATAAATAATAAAATAAGACCACCAAGCATGTATGCCAAAATAACAGCAGGACCTGCAATATCAATGGCAGAACTGCTTCCTTTAAACAGTCCGGCACCAATTGCACCGCCAAGCGCAAGCATCATGATATGCCTTGACGTCATCGTTCGTTTTAACTGTACATGTTCCTTTTCCATTTCCTTATAGCTCCTTTTGAATGTGAATCTTCAGATAAATATAAAATAAGAGCACATAAAAAAGGCCAGCCATCTCTATAAAGAGACGACTGACCTTTCAACCGCGTTACCACTCTCATTGATCCAGCCAACATGTGCTGAATCCAACTTAAAACCCGATAACGGAGGTCACACGTAAAGACTTACTATTTCATTCAGTCTTACCACTCATTGAGCGAGTTCAATGAGTCGTTTTACTGCGTTACACCAACCCGCAGCTCTCTTGAAAAACGGATGTTCATCTACTAGTCTCAAGTCAAAGCGTTTATAGTCATGTTATATTCATCCAAGATTTTATTTTTTAAATATACTGACTAACCACGCAATTGTCAACAGTCTTTTTACCTGACATTAACGAATCCAAACCGCTACTTCATCCATCGGACGGCGTGTTTTGCCACGCTTCGGTTCAGTGATGCGATAGCCAAAGGCTGCCATGACAGAAATATCGTATTGACCATCCTCCAGCAAGCCTTCTTCTTCTAAAATGCGATGAATTTCATCGTAGCTGAACCCCTCGACTGGGCATGAATCAATGCCAATCTGTGCTGCGGCTGTCATCATATTCCCAAGGGCAATATACGTTTGTTTGGAAGCCCAATCAAAGAGCGAGCGATCACTTTCTAATAAATGAAGATCATTTTCCTGGAATTGCTGGTAGCGCTCTTTCACCATCTCGAACGTCTCATCGTTCATTCCCTTGATCTGTTTGTTGATGTATTCCGCATATGCTGAATCATAGCGTGCATCTGTTCTAGCCAAAATAACCACAAAATGGCTTGCAGTTGGAAGTTGCTTTTGGGCACCCCATGTATACTCTTTTAATTTTTCTCGAAATGCTTCATTTTGAATAACGAGGAACTTCCAAGGCTCAAATCCTACAGAACTTGGAGAAAGTCTACCCGTTTCTAAAATAAACGCAAAATCATCGTCCGAAATCTTTTTCGTTGGATCGAACTCTTTTGTTGCATGACGGAATTCGTACGCCTCGATGATTTCTTTCTTTAGCAAGTCTTTATCTCTCATTTTCTTCATCCTTTCAATTGAACCAATCAAGTGTGTTTTCAGATAATCCAATTTCTTTCCATTCCATTTCAGAAATTGTTATGATAAGAAACAAACACTTGATGGCGTGTTCTCATATCTCTATGGTAAAAGAAAAGCTGCCGCTTATTCAAGTACGCACATTTTTGTTCGTTAGTTACAAACTTGTCCGTTCGCGACTATGTTCACCCTAAAAAGGAGGTTAGAGATGAGTGCACCATTAAACCCAGTCAGTATTGTGAATCATGGCTGTCCCGTATCTATCACAACAAGCATCATCGGTGGAAAATGGAAAGGTGTTATCCTTTATCATTTGAGCTGCGGTCCGAAACGGTACAATGAATTGCACCGCCTCATACCAAGCATTTCTCAGCGTGTCTTAACATTGCAATTACGTGAACTAGAACAGGATGGCATTGTACATAGAGAAGCTTATGAGGAAATCCCTCCTCGAGTAGAATATTCGTTCACGTCTCTTGGAGAATCATTAAAGCCGATTATCTATGCGATGCGTGAGTGGGGCGATTCATACGGAAGAGTGGCACAGGCAAAAGAAAAAAGCTGCCATCTCTAGCAGCTTTTTTTAAGATGAAATGGCTGTTTGCTCTTGCTGAGGATCGTCCTTCACAAAAAGGATGCCTAGCTGATGATGCTCTCCTTCATAAGAAGCACGTTTTTCAAATCTTGTTTGACCATTTAAACCAATGATCTCAAGCTTTGTTAGAGCGCGGTTCATTTGAAGAGCTTCATAAAACTCAGAGACAGTTTTGATCTCTAAACCATTTACCTTTGTGATCACTTCTCCAATCTCAAGCTTTAATTCTTCGGCTGGTGTATTAGGAATGATTCCAAGCACCATAAGCCCTTGATTACGCTTAGAGAAGTAGAACGGGGCAGCATTGTCATTTACTCGTTGCTTCCATGAAAGGAAGGCTCTTCCTACAATTGCAATCACAACAGCTCCCCATGCAATCGGTTCAAACCAAATACTTGCAGCACCTAATGAGGCAACAACAAGTCCGAGCATGAGAATACGGCGAGCCGTAATTTGGATACTGACAATTGGCAGTGATCCTTGAATTCGTTGGCCGAAACCGATGATGTAAGGAATACAAATAAATGAAAAGCTTTGATCTTGTACTTGAAGCACCGGCCACCATGACAGTGACGAAGTCAATTCACCTGCTGGCATCAGTAAGACAAGCGGTACAAGCCATAAACGGTTTGCTCGCTGCTGGCCAATCAATAGTCCTCTCGCACTCATCACCATTCCTGGCGATGTACGTAAATGCGCCGTACGATATGCTAGAATTCCTTCGGTCATTAACAATAACCCTAGCAGGATGATCACGGCTGATGCATTCATCAATGAGAGCTGCGGCAGCCAAGAATGGCTCACTTGGAAATACGTTAATCCAATTGCCGCAATAAAACTGAAACCGAGTGTGTATGCAGACGAAAGCGCACTCGCCTTCAAGAATAGTGAGAATACGATCGTCATCGCTGCCATTAGCACGATCAATCCAGGTGGGAGGGCAATTCCTAAGCCGACTAAAACGACAGATAGGAAAATTCCTAAAACCCATCCCTTTGAATATGTAAACTTCAATTCATCGTAGACATCTTCTATTCTTGTTTGAAACGCTTTTCTCTCCCGCTTCACGCGGATATAGCCATATAATAGGCTCATGATGATCATAAAATAAAAAAGAGGGTGGATTAAAAACAGACCGATCGCTTTTAACCCGACTCCGATCCACTCAGAGCTCATTTCCGTTCACCACCCAAGTCAAGCATTTTCTCTTATTCTATCAAATAAAACGATGCTTGACATCAGGTTTATTTCTCCTGATTCATCCAAAGTGTGACATTCGACAGGGAAAAATCTTTTAAATAGTGATTCACATCTACATCTAGTATGCCGCCAAGAAGCTGCATAGATCTCTTGATGTCAGTTAAGTTTATACCAAGTCTCTTATGATTATCCATTAAATAGTTGAAGTATATCTCAGCACAGTCTTCATCAATTTCATCGACTGATTCTACCGTTGTGTAATTGACTAAGTATCTGCTTAACAGCATGAGCAGACTTAATGCCTTTGTAGCGGAAAACGTCACATCTTTCGAACGACTCTTCAGTTCCTCTACCAACTCGTAATATTTTTTCTCTCTCACAATACTTGCCCTTTTCAATTGTGTACCCCCATTTACTAGTTCTTTTAAGAAAAGCGCAAACCTCGGCACAGCCTTAAGCTGCATCTCCGTAAAAAATAAAATATTTAAAATGAGTGCTACTTATTATTGTAAGAATTATTTATGTAACATACAACTTGCAAAAGTTTCATTTTCATGACATGTTTAAATCAACAGAAAGTCTCTTATATAAATATGTTATCGGGTAAAATTGAAGGAATGTTATGCTTTTTCTAAAATAAATGAATACATTTCTCGATATAATTTATTTTTATACATAAATTATTACATGTTTGTGACACTTATGAACCAATAAAAAAAGAGGCCTTTATCCGCCTCTTTTATTTTTTCATATATAGTGCTTTTAGTGCAGTTTGTAACTGAAGATCATTTTTTTCGTAGGATTTCACTTCATCCACCATGTTGTTCATCATTTTCGCTGTGTTCAAATCGATAACGCCTGTCTTATCGAGATTGTATGTGCTTTGAAATGCGAGCACGGCCTTTTTTGTCTCTTGATCAAAATAGCCATCTACTCTGCCTGGGTCAAATGCCAATCCTTTTAATAGCGTCTGTGCTTGTCTAACCTCTTCATTGTTCATATCAAGTTGAAGTGGTTCTTTTAGTTGAAGCGGTCCGACTGTAAAGTAATCAGGCTGATGAATGGCGATTGTTGGCACAACCCCTTTTTTGTGTATCCAGTTCCCTTTTGGCGTGAGCCACTTGTACAGTGTCAGTTTGATGTTACTACCATCTCCCATTGGGACTGCCTGCTGCACGGTTCCTTTCCCAAAGGAAACATCACCAACGACCTCATAATTCCCCGCTTCCTTCAATGCTCCCGCGAGAATTTCAGAGGCGGACGCACTTCCTTTGTCAATGAGAACACTGACTGGATAAGGCTTTTGTTCTTTTCTTTTTGAAAAGTACCGTTTCCGATCGCCGTTCCGTTCCGCAATTTGAATATATGGGTGATCTTTTGTAATAAAGTGTTTCAAAATATCCTCTACACTTTGTAGATAACCGCCAGGGTTTCCTCTTACATCCAGCACAAGACCCTCTATGCCCTTTTTCTCAAGCTGTTTCAGACTAGAAGTGAAATCCTTTGCCGTATCTTCAGAAAAGCTAGAAATGGATATATAGCCTGTTTTATGACCATTTACATCTTTCATTGAAGCAGTGACAGTTTCAAGAGGAATTTCTTCTCGTTTGATACGGAACTTCAGATCTTTTTCCATCCCATTCCGTCTAATTTTCATGGCGACAGATGTTCCTTTTTTCCCTCTTATTTTAAGCACTGCATCATTTAAACTTTTCTCTTTCATCGACTCTCCATCTATGCTGATGATTTCATCTTTCGGCTTCAGCCCAGCCTTTGCTGCAGGAGATTTCTTAAAGGCAGAGACAATAATGATCTTCCCTTCATCCATCCCAACTTCCGCCCCAATTCCCTCAAAAGAGGAATCGAGCGAATCAGAAAATTGTTTGGCTGTTTGCTTGTCCATGTATACAGAGTACGGATCATTCAATGTGGATAGCATCCCTTGAATGGCACCTTCAAGTAGCTTTTGACGATCCACTTCTTCTACATATTCATTCGAAATGAGGTCATAGGCCTTCTCGATTTTTTCCATTCCGCTTTCCTTCGCCCGATCACTTGATTGAGCTTGTCCAGCCATGACAGCAGCTGCTTTGGGAGTCTCTGCATGGGTCCCCTCCTTATGCGTCAAAATCCCTGCGCTGACGATGAGGACGACACTTGCCATAATGGATGCGATTTGCTTTTTCATATTTAGCCTCCTTCTTCAACTCTTCGATGACCTCAGTTATTATATGCCAGAAGAAGGGATTTCATGTAAAAGCATTCTCCTTTGAAAGCTTGACTAATCATTTCATTAGGTGTAATTTTTATTTTGTTATGTTCAAGAAGGAGTTTTCGCTATGTATATCATTTTGACGATGCTTTTATTAGGAATCTTATTAGGCTTTGTTGGTGCTGGTGGGGCTGGTTTTGTTATTGCACTTCTTACCCTCCTATTCGATGTCCCGATCCACACAGCACTCGGCACTTCATTAGCTGCTATGGCGTTTACGACATTATCCGGTGCATATAGTCACTACCGGGAGGGGAATATCCAGCTGAAATCCGGCCTAATCGTTGGGGCAATGGCGTGTATCGCCTCCTTTTTAGGAGCAAAGATTGCCCCATTGATCCCTGAGGAGAACCTCCATTATTTCACTGCGGGTGTGCTATTTTTATCAGCCATTTTTATGATGATTAAATTATTTGTCCTCAATGAAAATGCCGAGCAGCAACCCTTGTCCTCACGCCAAATGGTCACAAGAGGGATTATTCTAGGGCTCATATCAGGGCTTTTGTCTGGAATGTTCGGAATCGGCTCAGCTCCCTTTATTCAAGTTGGGCTCTTGATATTGCTGAAGCTATCTATTCGACAAGCTGTTGGCACGACGATGCTTGTCATTATTCCAATATCCATTGGTGGCGGAATTGGTTACATATCAGAAGGGTTTGTTGACCTGATCCTGTTATGTCAAATTGTGATCGGAACGGTACTAGGCGCATTTATTGGGGCAAAATTTACTGGTCTTGCACCGAAATTCTTATTAAAATCTGCCGTGCTTTTGACCCCTATTATTGCAGGATTGCTGTTACTTTTTTAAATGAAACGACAACAAAAGCCGATAACAAGATGTTATCGGCTTTTTGTTAACGGATATATTGTGCAGGATTGACTGCATTTGATTTAGCGCCATTCCATAATCCTTTATGAATTTCAAAATGTAGATGCTGTCCAAAAGAACGACCTGTATTTCCCATGTAACCAAGGAATTGTCCTTGCTCTACTCTTTGTCCAGTTGAAACACTTCTCGTTGACAGGTGAGCGTAAACAGTTTGATATGTTTGTCCATTAATGTTGTGCGTAATAAAGACAACATTTCCATAGCTAGACGAGTAGCTTGAATTTGTCACTGTACCAGCCGCTGCTGCCACAACAGGAACTGTTCCTTTCGCAGCAATATCTATGCCGTAGTGCTGTCCGCCAGAGCGTGAACCAAAGCCTGAAGAGAATCTTCCTGCAGCTGGTTTGATAAACCCTGAACTGCTTACTGGTGCATCAGACACGTTTTTCGAAGAGCTGCCACCACTTGATGGTGCAGATGATGCAGGTGGGTTCTTTTTAGCTGCTGCTTTCTCCGCTTCTTCTTTTTGACGACGTGCTTCTTCTGACTTCACTGCTGCTTCTTGGTTCGCTAAAATTTCCTTCTCGTTTTCTAGCTTCCCTAACTCATGATGTGCATGTTCTTTTTCTTCCGTCACATTTCCTAAGACTTTTCCTTTTTCTTTCTGTTGTTTGGATAAGTCCTTTTTGAGCTCTTCAAGCTCTTTCAGAGACGTTTCAAGACCACTTAATTCTTTATTTAGCTCTGCTTCTTTTTGCTCCACTAGCTTTAAATCATTTTCGTGTTCTGTAATCATGTCTTTATCGGCTTCAACAATCGTGGAGACTGCGCCAACACGACTCACAAAATCACTAAAGCTACGAGCACCTAGCAGCACATCTAAATAGTTGATCGTACCGCCGCTTTTTTGCATTGAACGCATTCGATCTTTGAAAATATCTTTTCTTTTTTCGATTCTTTCATTGATCACTTGAATTTCTTTTTTCAGTTTTTTAATCTCTTCTTTTGTTTCTTTCACTTCTTTTTCTTTTGCAGCGACTTTTTCTGTTGTCGCACTTACTTGTTGATCAATCTTTTCAATCTCTTGTTTTAGCTCTGTTTCTTTCTTTTGAAGCTTTGACAATTCTGATTTCTTTTCTTTAAGAGTTGATTCAGTCTTTGACGTTTTCTCTTCGATTTGTTTACGTTTCTGATCTAGGTCTTCGTATGCGAATGCACGATTTTCATTTCCTGGAATGTATAGACACGTTGTTCCGATAAACACTGCCATTCCAGCCATCATTAGCTTTCTTTTCAAAACGATATTCCCCTCTCATGACAACAGTCGATTTGAAGAGTCGACCGGGTGAACAAGATCAGCCGGTCACATCTTCACTAAAACGTTTCAAGTGCTGCCAACACTATAAGTTAATATTTATACTTTCAAGAATTTACGGATGGACGTTAAGCTTCCCCATACACCAATGGTTGCTCCGATCAATAGAAGGATCAGTGATACTTGATAGACAAATGGGCTATATGGAAGCATTGAAATAAATGACCCCTCTACTCTTGGCGCTACCCACCCTACAACATATTGATACGTGCTTAGCAATAAGGCGATTGGTATAATGGATCCAAATATACCGAGCAACAATCCTTCGATGAAAAATGGCCAGCGGATAAACCAGTTTGTTGCACCTACTAGCTTCATAATCTCGATTTCTTTCCGTCTAGCAAAAATCGTAATTTTGATTGTATTTGAAATTAGGAACATCGCTGTAAATAGAAGTCCTATAATAAGAGCAATCCCGATATTACGTGCTACTGAGACTACATTGAAAAGTCGATCAACCTCTTCTTTTCCATAGGTTACTTTATAAGCATTTGGTAGCTTTTCTAATTTCTTGGCTACTTTTGGTGTATCGTGAGGATCCGTTGTTTTCACAATAAACGCATCGTTTAATGGATTTTCTTGATCAACAAGCCCCATAGATTGTCCATTTTCACCAAAGCTTTTAATCAGTGCTTTTAGTTCGTCATCCTTTGATGAGTATTTCACATCACTGATTTCAGGAATCTTTTCTATTTCTGCTTTTAATTCATCCTGTTGCTGTTGATTCGCTGTTAATTCGATTAATACTTTGACTTCCACTTCTTTTTCAGCGTTTGATGCCATATTACTTAAGTTGAGCATGATGACAAAAAAGACGCCAACTAATATCAGTGTGACAGTCACAGCACTAATTGATGCGAACGTCATCCACGTGTTTCTTCCAAGTGAACGGAAGCTCTCACGTAAATGCCGCGAGAGAGTTTTAATCATAAATCCCGTACTCCCCTCTAGCTTCGTCACGCACAATCATTCCATCTTCAATTGCGATGACGCGTTTCTTCATGCTGTTTACAATTTCTTTATTGTGTGTCGCCATTACGACAGTTGTTCCGCGGTTATTAATTTCTTCTAGCGTCTTCATAATTTCCCAAGACGTATCTGGGTCAAGGTTTCCTGTTGGTTCATCTGCAATGACAACTTCAGGACGGTTGACGATTGAACGAGCAATCGACACACGCTGTTGCTCACCGCCAGACAGTTGATTAGGAAATTGACGCGCTTTGTGCTTTAGTTGAACCAACTCTAAAACCTCAAGCACTTTTTTCTTAATGATACTTGGCTGCTCTCCTATCACTTCAAGCGCAAATGCCACGTTTTCAAACACTGTGAGAGTTGGTAGTAGTTTAAAGTCTTGGAACACGACTCCGATTTCTCTTCTCACATAAGGAATTTCTTTTTCCTTTATCGCACCTAAATCTTTATTATTAATTAAGATTTTCCCTTTAGTGGGTTTCTCTTCACGATACATCATTTTGATAAAAGTGGATTTACCAGCACCACTGGGTCCCACAACATATACAAATTCTCCTGGATGGATTGAGACGTTGATTCCATTGATCGCCTTTACGCCATTAGGATAGACCTTGTAGACTTCCTTCATTTCAATCATGTAATCACCTAATCTTTTCATATTGGCTGACATACAGCGTATTCTTAAGTTTTACAGTTTTCGTCAAAAAAAACGTATGTATGGTCACGCACATACCCTTCGATACGTACAAGTCATTTATGTCCTTTTCATCCAAAAAGATCAAAAAAATTTAATCCTCTAAATTTCAACAACTCCAATTATACGTCATGAATCGACGCTGTGGTATTACATTTATATTTCAAAACATATAACTAAATAGGGAATATTGTCGTTAAAACGAAGAAATGTGTCTTTTTACCCTTATATTTTTAACAAAATGTAACATAAAGCGCTATCATACTATTAATTATTCTTTTTCTATAAGTAGAAAACAAAAAAACCCCGGGGATGGGATAGACTGACATAGCAGAATGAGACACAAATAAAACACCCTTATTAGGCTGACATGCTACCAAATGTTTTTGGTGCGT
>NZ_JBFEFT010000008.1:0-117499 GCF_047229225.1 Bacillus sp. 179-C3.3 HS
AGGAAGCCAGTATGAATGCGGCGCTCGGGGCACTTTTGCCGTTTGGGGCGAAAGGGTTTCATGGTAAGATGGGGGTTGAGAGCAGAGGGAGTAATCTTAAATTTAAAAAAGGTTACTATGTTGAACATACAATTGGCCCCATCAAAAAATTTACTGAACGCAATGGTGTTAGTGGTGGGCATAATTATGATGAGTTTAAGAATTACTTTGATAGTAAATCTAACAGGTATGAGTTGGAGTCTGTTGTAAAAAAGAAACATCCTAGTATAGATGGTGTTTTCGATCTAGAATATAAAGTAAAGTACGAGAAGATGGATTATACAGGGACGAAGGGTACAGGTGAATACAAAATAATACCTAATAAGGAAAAGGTGTATAAAAAAACGATTTATGATCCAAAGGTTATTTCGGATGAAGAGATAATAAGTTTAAGTAAAGAGGCAATGGTGGAAGGGTTAAACAGCAAGAGAGAAATCCCTCTATTAAAACAAAAGAAGATAAAAATACAAGGACAAGCAGACTATAATGGAGAAAAACTGAAATTTGAAGGCATTATGAATTCAGAATCTGGAGAGATAGAGAATGCTTATCCTGTACTAGAATGGGTGGATTAGTATGAACGTATATGAAGAATTTATAGAGATGATGAAACAGAATAATTTGACTAAAGAGGCAGTTATAGATGTCTTAAATCTATACGTAAATGGACGTAACTTTCTACAACATTTAGAGGAATTTAAAAATAAAGAAGGGGAGCGCCGGGAGTATAATGGAGTAATTTACTCAGATGAATATGAACAAGGAGAAGAAGGGTACTTTGGAGAAAATAAAGTTTTATTTTACTCTGGTGACGGTGACGATGATTACGATATTGTAAATTATGATGAATTGTATCAGTATTTGATTGCTGCATGTAATTTTTATATGGAAAAAAATCCAGAATCAATTGATGTGGTTAAAGACTTATCTATGAAGATTAAAGAAGAATATTATATTGAATAACTAAAGATTGAATACATGATGTAGTAAGAATGAGAGTTCTATAGAATTTGAATAAGAAACGAACCAAAGAGGCTTTGGTGAGTGAGATTACCGTATGATAGTGGCAAGCAAAACGAACAAATATATTGTACAGAAGCAAGAACCTCTAAACGTTAATCATTGAGTTTTGATTAACTGTACTTAGAATATTTCAACCAATGAGGTAGAGGAATGTACAAAACACAGCATGGGGTTTCTAAACGAAATATGGAAATCAAGTCAAGATGCACATGAAGTGTGTAGACGAAGAGGAAGACATACATAAGGCTTTCGTAAAAAAACTCCAGAACTACTCTTAAAAGTTCCAGAGAACCAAGAATAATTTACGAAGTCTGATTGGATAAACTGTTGCCTTTAGCTAAGAAGGCTCTTCAGGAATCAGATAATTAACGTATTCGTTAGTTGTTAGATAGTATAATTTTAAATTTTCCATTGATTAATAATTTAAATTGGAAAAGTTAATACAAGAGAGCGCTGAAGTTAATATTCAGCGCTTTTTTGTCTCAATAGACCCAATTAATGTGGAGATACTATCAAATGATGTTATAAGATAACGTCAAGTTTATTTGTAATAATATCATGGGATATCTCAAAAAAATTCCGCCCTGCTTTTTAAAGAGTTATTAAATAAAGGAGTAGGGCATATGGATTTAAGTGATATATATCATTTAATTGAAACGGAATTTAAAGTAATTCAAAGGGCAAAAGATATTATTTGTGTTGCACCGATAAGTGAAGGGAACTATCTTGAAACTACTGTTAAGTTAAGTTTTAAGTAATTTTAGAAAAGAGCACAAGTGATAGATTTAATGTTTCATTTTTGAGGAGGAATGATTCAAAGATTTATATTGATAAATCTAGAAAGCTGAATAGTGCAGCGGTTGTTATGAAGGTGATTAACTTATATGAGATATTCATACGAATTTAAGGAAGATCAATTTGGTGATTTAGCAATAATACTACCAGAAGAAATAAGTATTTTCTCAGATTTTATACAAGATATTTCAACAGAAGAAGTGGATGAATATATAGGATATATTCAAAATGTTATAGATGGAGTATATGAGAACTTTGAAATTACATTGAATGCTACCAGTGTAAATATTAAAAATGATGAGACAGTAGCTGAACATCATTATAGGATTGAAGAACCTCTTGAAAATAAAATTGAAACGAAGGATTTCATAGATTTGTTGTTAATTTGGAGAGAGAAAATACCAGAAATATTTAAAGATTAAACATCATTGTCGAGACTGCAAAATAAAAAGCACTTTATTGTTATTCTAAGCAAAAAGTGCTTTTTTGTTATGAAACAAAGCTTTCAATAATTGTCTGAAAAACATGTCACTAAGAATGAAAATATCTCAAAAAGTATAACAAGAAGCCCTAGCGAACCGTTTTTGGTATGAAAAAACGTTCGATTATGGCGGGAATATTGTCAATGAAACTTGGGTGTAAACGACGCAAAACGAGCAGCAACAAGCGTTGACCCGATCACGGGTGAACATCTCACCTCCGGTCAACGAGTCGTCGCAGGCTACATTCCGGCTGTAGGCTGGGCGCATCTCCAAAGGCTTCCGTGAAGCAATAAAATAGTGTCACAGAAAATGTTGTTAAAATAAAAAAATAGGAAAGAAGCTAATAGAGCTGAAATAAAAAACAGACCTGATGTGGTCTGTTTCTTAACAGAATTCACTTCCCCTTTTCCCGCTTCCGTTTCTCCTTCTCCGCCCGATAAAACTCATGAAACATCTTCATTAATGCACGCTTCTCAATCCGAGACACATAGCTCCTTGAGATCCCAAGTTCCTTTGCAATCTCTCGCTGCGTTTTTTCTTTTTTTAAATCTAGACCGAATCGGCCAACGATCACTTCTTTTTCGCGACCGTCGAGAATGTCGATATACTCCTTTACTTTTTCAAGCTCCATATTGAGCTGAATCGTATCGATCACATCATCATTTTCTGATTTTAAGACATCAATTAATGAAATTTCGTTGCCTTCCTTATCCTGACCAATGGGATCATGCAGGGAGACATCTTTTTTTGTTTTTTTGAGCGCACGTAAATGCATAAGGATCTCATTCTCAATACACCGCGCTGCATACGTTGCGAGCTTCGTTCCTTTCCCAGATGAATAGCTTTCGATGGCTTTTATCAGCCCAATTGTCCCGATGGAGATGAGGTCTTCTGCGTCTTCCCCTGTATTTTCAAATTTCTTGACAATATGGGCGACGAGCCGAAGGTTATGTTCTATCAGCATGTTTCTTGCGTGTTCATCCCCCTGTGCCATGAGGGCTAAGTATTTTTTTTCATCATCTCCTGAAAGGGGTTGGGGAAAGGCATTGTTTTTGACGTAGGACACCAAAAACACCAATTCTTTGATCATCAATCCCATCACTGTAAATACGCCTGCCACGATTTTCACCTCCACCAAGTTTAGGCCTTTGCCTATATCCTCAAATGTATGTGAGGGTGGGGTTGTCTGTGTCTGTACGATGAAAAATTCATCTTTTTGAACATGGGTGGATTCATTCTCTCATATGTATTCTCATATGTTTGCGGTTTCTTTGCGGTGAATGGCGGTCTAGAAGCGTGCTAAAATATGTAATTATGAGATGATCGAAAAGGAAGGGGTTTTTTCGAAACATGGGGAAGGTTCTTTCTTCACATGTCGGGATGAAAATTAATGAATGGTATCGAATGATTCGGCAGTTCAGTGTTCCAGATGCAGAAATTTTAAAATCGGAAGTCGAAGAAGAAATCAAGCAGATGGAAGAGGACCAGCATTTATTGATTTATTATCAGCTCATGTGCTTACGGCATCAAATCATGCTTGACTATATACACCCTTCAAAATATCAACCTTTCTCGGTATCTAATCTTGTCGATAAAATTGAAAACTCCAATCATGAGTTATCAGATATGTTGCACTATTACCATGCATTTTTTCGTGGCATGCATGAATTTAGTCAAAAAGAGTATCTAGAGGCTGTCAAGTATTATCGTGTGGCAGAGAAACAGTTGTCAATGGTACGGGATGATATTGAACAAGCTGAATTTCATTTTAAAGTAGCTGAAGCCTACTATATTATGAAACAAACACATGTCTCCATGCACCACATTTTAAAAGCACTTGATATTTATGATCAGCATGATGATTATGCCATTCGCATTATTCAATGCCTCTTTGTGATCTCAGGCAATTATCAAGATTTAAAACGAAAGGATCGAGCGTTGCCGCATTTACAAAAGGCCAAACAGCTCGCCTCAAAAATGAATCACCCCCGTATCTATAGTTCGGCCTTATACAATTTAGGTAAATGTTATGGTGAGCTTGGCTATAGGAAAGAAGCTGAACAATATTTAACAGAATCTGCTGAACTTGCAGAAGTAGAAGAGCTCCCCACGCTCCCTCACACCCTCTATACGCTTGCGAAACTGCTTTTTAAACAAGATGAACAGGCGCAAGCACAGCGTATTTTAGAGAATGGTAAATTAGCCGCTAAGAAGCATGAGGACCAGTTGTTCTGTCATATGTTTGAATATCTGGATGCTTTGTATGTTCAGACGATCAATGAAGAGCAGCTGCAAAAAACCATTGATTATTTGGAAAAACTTAGCCTATACTCTTATATAGAGGATATCTCACTAGAAATTGCGACAGCCTTAGAAGCCTCTCGAGAATATCAAAAGTCCAATCAGTATTATCAGAAATTATTATGGGCTCAAAAACAAATTCAAGAAGGAGAGTGTCTATATGAATTCTAAGCAACGTTCGACAGTTGAAGAGAGAAACCAAACGTGAAACAGAAAAGCGGGCCTGTCATGGCCGGCTTTTTTTCTTTGAAAAAAGAAGAGGGTGTTCAAGCATGAAATGTGAGTGTGTAAGTTGTTACAGTCATTCATTGAAACCAAAAGTCTTGTCGTTTACGATATGAAGAGAGCTTTTGGAGGTGAATGTTGTGAAGAAATACGTCTTGCTGTTCATCTTGATGTGTGTGTCTGCTGGGTGTTCACAACCAACCCAGCAAAGCATCGTTGCGTTTGGTGACAGCAATACAAAAGGATCAAACTGGGATTATCGAGATTATCCATCATCCGAAAAATGGGTGAACCTTATCAAGAATGTCGAGCGTGGCCAAATGCAGGTGATAAATGCTGGAATTGGCGGGCAGACAACAGAGGATGCGAGGCTTCGCTTTGAGCGGGATGTGTTAGATCAAAAACCAACCTACGTGCTTATCATGTTTGGTACAAATGATGCAGCCATTTTAGACGGGAAACACCCCCGTGTCACGAAAAAACGGTTTAAAGAGAATGTATCGTACTTCATTTCTGAAAGTAGAAAAGAAGGGGTGACCCCGATTCTAATGACCTGTGTACCAATTGTTGAAGGCGGAAAAAAGGGCTTATATTATTACTCACGATATCAGTCATCTTATTTTGTTGAAAGAGGCGGTGCGAGAGCATGGCAAAACTCTTATAATGAGATAACGAGACAAATCGCTAAAGATATGCATGCCCCGCTCATAGATAACTGGCAAGCTTTTATACGAGAAGCTGGTGAAAATAGCGATCACGCTTTGATTCAGTCGGGTTTAATTGATCCTTCTGGCAATCATATGACACCTAAAGGCGCGAGAATCATTTATCATGAAATCAAAAAGCATGACGTCATCAAACATTTTTAAAGGATGCCCATTAGCCTAAACAAGACCAGCAAATCTGCATAGTCTAACAGTAATCATCCCATAAGGAGGTAACTGATATGTGGGGATGTCCTCATGCTTATCCTGGAGTATCACCTTATCAAGCCCAAGGAGGAGGAATTGGTTACGCTTTTCTTGTTGTCTTCCTTGTGGTCATTCTTGTCATTGGTGGAGGGTTATGGTTTTGGAATGATGGGCTTAGCAATTAAGACACCTCTTCTTACATGAGAAGGGGTGTTTTTTACGGAAAATAGTAGTAAGCCTATAGCGCAAGTGATATAATATCAGTCACCTGAGTTTTAAAAAGGAGAGTGCTCGGGAGGCATGATTCCTCGTGTGATGGAATTAAGAGGAAACAGAGAGCATATGCCCGAGCGAACGTCTTTTCATTTCTGTCTCAATTAATTCAATGAAATCGCGATTTAAGTTCATTTCATGTGCTTTAAAATACGATTCTATAAGTAAATCATCTGACAGCTTTTTCATACTAGAAACCCATATGATGGGAAAAACACCTCCCCTGAAAAAGTTGGCATAAAGCTGAAGGAAAAGACATATCATCGTAGGTTGATCGAATGTCTTTGAAGTACCTTTAATCTACCATGAATGGGAAACAAGAACAATCGTTCTGTTATCCACATGGTTAAGTGGATAACTTGTGGGTAGAGTGTTTATAATTGAATAAAAGCATGATGAAATATAGGTTGATAATGTGTGTAAAATTATCCACACCTGTTGAAGGTCCTCATCATTTGTCGAAAACTTTTTCGTTGCATTCGATAGACGGACAAATTGTGATGTGATTCGACACAAACGCTGAAAAACCAATGGAAGAAAGGGTGCAAATTGTGCTAAAGAAGTATTTCTTACCGGATGAATTTGTGAAAAGTATTTTTCATATTTCGCCGCAAAAACTAAAAGAACGAAACGTAAAAGGAATTATTACGGACTTAGATAACACACTAGTAGAATGGGATCGCCCAAGTGCGACTCCGCGTTTAATTGAATGGTTTCAAGAGATGAAAGATCACGGGATACAAGTGACGATTGTATCGAACAATAACGAAAAGCGGGTCAAGCTATTTTCTGAACCGGTTCAAATCCCGTTTATTTATAAAGCGAGAAAACCTATGGGCAGAGCCTTTAATAAGGCAGTGGCCGATATGAATTTAAACAAAGAAGATGTGGTTGTCATCGGTGATCAGCTCATGACGGATGTTTTGGGTGGGAACAGGCATGGCTTCCATACCATTTTGGTGGTACCTGTAGCGGCTTCAGACGGGTTTTTCACGAAGTTTAACAGACAAATTGAACGTAGAATTTTAGGAGCCTTAAAACGCAAGGGCCACATTCAGTGGGAGGAAGAGTAACAATGGAAAAAGTGGTTTGTATTGGCTGCGGTGTAGCCATTCAGACGGAAGATAAAGATCAATTAGGATATGCGCCGGCAGCATCTCTATTGAAAGAAGATGTGATTTGCCAGCGCTGTTTTCGGTTAAAGAACTACAACGAATTGCAAGACGTCTCTTTAACAGAAGACGATTTTTTAAATATTTTACACAGCATTGGCGAGACAGATTCTCTTATTGTAAAAGTTGTCGACATATTTGACTTTAATGGGAGTTGGATCAATGGACTAAGCCGAATAGTTGGTGGTAATCCGATTTTACTTGTCGGTAACAAAGCCGATATTCTACCAAAATCGGTGAAAAGAGATCGCCTTGTTCAATGGATGAAGCGGGAAGCAAAAGAGAACGGTCTGAATCCGATAGATGTCTTTTTGATTAGTGCAAGTAGAGGTCAAGGTGTGCCAGAGGTAATGGAAGCCATTGATCATTATCGTGAGGGTCGAAATGTTTATGTGGTCGGCTGTACGAATGTTGGAAAATCAACATTTATCAATCGAATTATTAAAGAAGTGTCTGGAGAAGAAAATGTGATTACGACATCTCAATATCCGGGTACAACCCTTGATGCCATTGAGATCCCACTGGATGATGGATCTGCTTTGTTTGATACACCGGGCATCATCAATCGTCATCAAATGGCTCACTATGTGGGCAAAAGTGATTTGAAAATCTTAACGCCGAAGAAAGAATTGAAACCGAGAACGTTCCAGTTAAATGAAGCTCAAACGCTTTATTTTGGCGGGCTTGCGCGTTTTGATTATGTAAAAGGCGGCAGAACATCGTTTGTGTGTTATATGCCAAATGAGCTCAATATTCATCGCACAAAGCTAGAGAACGCAGATGAGTTGTATGAAAAGCATGCAGGAGAGCTGCTTTCACCTCCATCAAAAGAAGGCTTGGAAGATTTTCCGCCACTCGTTCCTCATACCTTTACCATTGATCAGCCGAAGATGGATATTGTATTTTCAGGCTTAGGCTGGGTGACAGCGAATGAATCGGATAAACAAATCAAAGTCTATGCGCCAAAAGGTGTTCATGTCTTTGTGAGACGGTCGTTAATTTAAAAGTTCAAAGGGGGAGAGACCTTGAAACCTTTATACGGATTAATCGGCAACCCTGTCGGCCATTCAATGTCTCCGGATATTCATAATGCTGCATTAAAGGATGCTGGGATAGACGGACATTATCATGGCTTTCAAGTCGAAGAACGTGATCTTGCGGATGCCATCCGTGGCATGAAAGCGTTAGGAGTGAGTGGCTTCAATGTCACTGTCCCGCACAAAGTTGAGATCATGCAGTACCTTGACAAAATTGATGTCACAGCTGAACGATTAAAAGCGGTGAATACTGTGCGCCTTGAAGAAGGTCAACTCGTTGGGTACAACACGGATGGAGAAGGCTTTCTTCACTCATTACTTGATACGTTAGATCAGCCGTTGTCAGAGCTGTCATTCCTGATGATTGGAGCTGGCGGAGCGGCTAGAGCGATTTATACAACGATTGCTGATCATTCACCGAAACGATTTGATATTACGAATCGTACCATTGAAAAAGCAGAAGCATTAATTGAAAGTACGGATGCACACATCACATCAAATGCCCTTACTTTAAGTAAAGCAGAAAACCGTCTCGGGGATTATGATGTGATCATTCATACGACTTCGATTGGCATGTATCCAAATATAGATGAAACGCCGATTTCTTTAACAAATGCAAAGAAAACAGCAGTCGTCTGTGATATTGTGTATAATCCATTAGAAACAAAACTGCTGAATGATGCAGCAAGGTTAGGTTTAAAAACAGTAGATGGTGTTGGTATGTTTGTTGGTCAAGCGGCTAGAGCGTTTGAATTATGGACAGGCACCACACCTGACGCTAGAAAAATGAAGTCAATTGTGATAGAGAAATTAGGAGGAACACCATGTTAAAAGGGAAGCAAAAACGTTTTTTACGTGCACAAGCACATCATTTAACACCGATCTTTCAAGTGGGGAAAGGTGGAGTAAATGACAATATGGTCAAGCAAATTTCCGAGGCGCTTGAAGCAAGAGAACTTTTGAAGGTCAGCGTATTGCAAAATTGCGATGAGGATAAAAGCGATGTCGCTGCAGCTCTTGTAAAAGGAACAAAAGCAGAGCTCGTTCAAACGATCGGAAATGTGATTGTCCTTTATAAAGAGTCAAAGGAAAATAAACAGATTAAGCTGCCATAAAGGTGGAAATGACATGAAAAAAATAGGGTTATTCGGGGGGACATTTGATCCCCCGCATAATGGGCATTTGCTGATGGCGAATGAGGTTCGTTTTCAATTGGGGCTAGATGAAATTTGGTTTATTCCGAATCATCACCCGCCTCATAAAACAGATAGAAGACGAGCCGACAGTCATCATCGCGCGAAAATGGTAGAAGCGGCGATCCAGTCTAACCCGCATTTTAGGTTGGAATGTATTGAATTGGAGCGTGAGGGTCCTTCTTATACGGTGGAGACGGTAGAATTATTAAAGAAGCGCCATCCTCATGAAGAGTTCTTTTTTATGATTGGAGCAGATATGGTGGATTATTTGCCAAAGTGGCATCGAGTTCAAGATTTGCTTCAAATGATTACCTTTATCGGGATGAAAAGACCTGGGTATCAAGGGGAAACAACCTATCCCCTTTTATTTGCGGATGTGCCACTTTTTGATGTATCATCGACATTGATTAGACAGCGTATAAAGCTAGGGGAACCGGTTGATTATTTAATTCCGGACGCCGTCGAGCGTTATATAAAGGAGCATCATCTATATGAATCGTGAAGAGGCATTGAATTGTGTCAAAGAGCAGTTAACGGAGCATAGATATACACATACAATTGGTGTGATGAATACAGCCATGACATTAGCGGAACGTTTCGGTGCAGATGTAAAAAAAGCAGAGATCGCCGCTATTTTTCATGACTATGCTAAATTCAGACCAAAAGAAGAAATGAAGGGCATCATACAAAAAGAACGGATGAACCCACAATTGCTCGATTATTCTCCGGAACTTTGGCATGCCCCGGTCGGTGCATATTTGGTCAAAAAAGAAGTGGGAATAGACGATGAAGAGGTTCTAAATGCGATTGAATTCCATACGTCTGGTCGACCAAACATGTCATTACTTGAAAAAGTGATTTATGTGGCTGATTATATTGAACCAGGTCGTCACTTTCCTGGTGTAGAAGAAGTTAGAGCGTTAGCGGAAAATCATTTAGATAGCGCATTGACCCAATCATTAAAAAACACGATCCACTTTTTAATGAAAAAGAATCAACCTGTCTATCCTGATACACTGGCTACCTACAACTCGCTTGTTCAAAAGAACAAATAAGGAGGAATTTTGAATGGACGCATCAACAATTTTAAACATCGCAGCAGGAGCGTGTGATGATAAACGAGCAGAAGATATCATTGCTCTTAATATGCAGGGGATTTCACTTGTGGCAGATTACTTTCTCATTTGCCACGGGAACTCGGATAAACAAGTACAGGCAATTGCACGTGAAGTAAAGCAACTTGCCGAAGAAAACGGAATTGACGTGAAGAAATTGGAAGGCTTTGATGAAGCGAGATGGGTCTTGATTGATTTAGGGGATGTCATTGCCCATGTATTCCACAAAGAAGAAAGAGGATATTACAACTTAGAAAAGTTATGGGGAGATGCGCCGAGAGAAACGCTATCACTTGGCATTAACTCATGATTTATCAAGGGTTTGCAGGTGTGTATGATGAGCTTATGACTCATGCACCTTATGATGAATGGGTAGAGTGGATCAAGCAGCATATTGAGTCAAATGCAACCGTCATTGACGTAGGCTGTGGGACGGGTGAGATCTCACTTCGTTTGGCAGAAAAAGGTCATACAGTGACAGGGGTCGACTTGAGTGAAGATATGCTAGCACTCGCACAGCAAAAAGCGATGGCACAGCACCATTCAATTCAATTTTTACATCAAGATATGAGAGAGCTTGATGGCTTTGATCAAGCATTTAAAGCAGCAGTCATTTGCTGTGATTCCTTGAATTACTTAAAAAATGAAAATGATGTAAAAAAAACCTTTGAAAACATGTTTCAGGTTTTGGAAGCAGGTGGGGTTTTACTTTTTGATGTGCACACGCCTTATAAAATGGAAAAGGTATTTGTAGGTTCCACTTTTGCAGATCAAGATGAAGACATCAGTTATATTTGGCAGAGTGAACAAGGAGAAGACGTGTACTCAGTCATCCATGATTTAAGTTTTTTCGTGAAAGACGGAGATGTGTACCAACGTTATGATGAAACGCATGAACAGCGCACGTTTACCTTAGAGGAATATGTTGCACTTTTGAAGTCTGTTGGCTTTGAAAGTATTGAAGTAACGGCTGATTTTACGAATGAAGCCCCTACAGAATCCGCTGAAAGATATTTTTTCTCGGCGAAGAAACCAAAAACCATCGTTTAATGGAACGATGGTTTTTTAAAACCCTTTTTTCGTTAGTTGCATCAGAAATTAATTTCTGCGATCATCAGTAAACACACTAGGTGGGTATTGATGGGCAACAGCTTCAAGATCTTCATCGTATTTATGGTGGGTGTTTCGAAAGAGTTGGTGGAACATATCTTGAACACCTGCATCAAGTGCTTTGATACCTTCCCCAGTGACACCACCTTTTACACACACTTTTTCTTGGAGAGTAGGGAGGTTATAGACCTTTTTTTCAATCAAACGGCCAAGTCCTACAAGCATCTCTTCTGATAAAGTAATGGCTTCTTCTTTTGACAAGTCTGTCTCTTCAACCGCAGCGTCAATCATTTTCTGAACGAGAAAGCTAATAAAAGCAGGTCCGCAGCTAACAATATCCGAAGCAGCCCTTGTGATCGTAGGCTGGATGTCGATTGGTCTGGATATACGGGAAGCAAGCTCTCTTAAAGTTTCTTTGGTCGACGTACTGCAAGAGGAACCGAATGTTAAGAGCGAAGCGCCAGATAAAGCACGGTTTGTAATACTAGGAATGAGCCGAGCTGTTTGGCAAGGGACGATATCCTGAAGTTGTTCAGGGTGAACTGGACTCGTAATAATGACGATGGTTTGCTGCTCTGTCAACATAGGGCTCAGCTCTTTTAGCAATGGATAAATATCAAGTGGTTTCACGCAAACAAAAATAAAATCTTTATTCATCACAGTCCTTGAAAGCTGTTTGGTTACTTCAAGCTCTGGATGGTTCTTTTTTATATTGAACGCTTTTTCAATGGTCCGGTTTGTGATGGTGATGGATGAGGGATTGACTGCCTTTGATTCAATAAATGCCTCAGTGAGTATGGTACCCATGTTTCCTGTACCGATTAATCCGATATTCAAACGTTCTCCCTCCTTTTATGCCATAGGATCTGTTATCTTCTAAACAGTATGATTTGGTGGTGGAAAATATGATTGAAAGAAGTGTGCGTAAATGAATCGACTCATTGCATTGAAAAAATACAAACTGTATCTCGTAGCCGGTGTATTCCTTGTGATCATCACCTGTCTATTCTTTTTAATAGGAAAAGGCGAAGAGAAAGCTGAACCCATCGTCGTAAAGGAAATGAAAGAAGTGCCATTAGAAGAAAAAGAGGAGCGTGTAAGTAGTCAATCGACGGCGATTGTCGTAGAGGTCAAAGGAGCTGTCAAAAGACCAGGTGTGTATACATTCCAATCAGACGATCGCATTGAAATGGCAATCAAAAGGGCAGGAGGTTTTACAAGTAAAGCAGATACAATCGAAATCAATCAAGCAGCCAAATTAGAAGACAGTATGATGATTTATGTTCCAAAGCGAGGAGAAGAAGGGAGACCAACCAATTCGTCAACTGCTAGTACTTCACCGAATGATGGTGAGAACCAAGGGGTCAATGTCAATCAAGCCGATGCGGCAGAATTGCAAACGATTAGTGGAATAGGACCAGCTAAAGCGGAAGCCATCATTACCTATAGAGAAGAACATGGTGAATTTCAAACCATAGAAGACTTGCGGAATATATCGGGATTTGGAGAGAAGACCGTCGAACGGCTAAAAGGTCAATTGATCGTCAAGTAAAATTGACGGCATAGAAGGAAGGCATGTACACTTAATAGCATACATCAATTGGAGGGATCAGCTCGTGGAAAGAATTTCGTGGAATCAATATTTTATGGCACAAAGCCATTTGCTTGCGTTACGTAGTACGTGTGAGCGATTAGCTGTTGGGGCGACGATCGTACGGGACAAGCGTATCATTGCAGGAGGGTACAATGGGTCAATTGCCGGAGATGTCCATTGCGCGGATGTTGGTTGTTATGTCATTGATCATCACTGTGTACGTACCATTCATGCAGAAATGAACGCGATTTTACAATGTGCTAAGTTCGGTGCACCTACAGCAAATGCTGAAATCTATGTGACCCACTATCCTTGTTTACAGTGCTGTAAAGCCATTATTCAGGCGGGAATTCAAACAGTATATTATGCGAAGGATTACAAAAACCACCCATACGCCGTTGATTTGTTTGAACAAGCGGGTGTTCAAACGGAACAGGTGGAGTTAGACGAAATGATTATTGACCTTAAAAATCAAGAAAAGTTAGCCTTTGTTGCAGATTTAATTGGCAAGCTAAGTGAATCGGGAGTTCACGAAACGGAGATTCGCGCCATGCACGAAAAGGCAAATCAATTATTTACTTCCTATGTTTAACTATTTGCCGTTTGGGGCAATTTCAGCAGCTGTCGGAATTGCCCTAGCCGCATTTGGTCTTCCTATCTATTTTCTTCTCTTCCTTCTGATTTTTTTCCTTATTAGCCTTTATAAACAAATCCCTCAGCTATTTCTAACTGTTAGTTTGTGTGGATCCATCTATATGTGTATTTTTATGATTCATCAATCTCTGGGCGCATCCCATTCTGTAAAAGACACCTTCTTATCGGGTGTCGTCCAGATTGAGAGTATACCAAAAGTAGACGGCAATCGATTCTCAGCAACTGTCTCTCATGAGAAAGTTCAACTAGCGGCTTTTTATACGATTCAAACCGAAAGTGAAAAAGAAGCGTTGCTCAATGTCGAGCCAGGGATGAGCTGTCAAATGACAGGGGAAATTCGATTACCTAAACAAGCCACCATTCCTAACGGATTTCAATACAAACAGTTTTTAAAAACAAAAGGCATTGATGCGATATTCTTGCTGCAATCCATCACAAGCTGTGTGAAGCAAGATCGCTCCTCACATGTTCTCGAAACAATGAGACAGAAGGGGTTACGATTTTTAGAAGAGCATATTCCAAAAAGTTCAGTTGGAATTGTACAGGCACTCATGTTTGGAGAACGAGAGCTGATTGATCCTGATACACTAAGAGATTATCAAACACTCGGAATTATTCATTTATTAGCGATCTCGGGACTGCATGTTCAAACGTTGTTCGCCTGTTTATTCTGGTGTATGCTCCGTGCCGGTGTCACGAGAGAGACTTCTCGGTTGATTTTACTAGGTTTCCTGCCGGTTTATGCTTGTTTAACAGGTGCTGCGCCATCTGTTTTAAGGGCTTGTCTCATGGCTGGATTATATGTCATCATGACGAGCTTACCAAAAGAAATGAAGCAGCCTTCTGCGGTGGTATTAAGCGTGTCATTTCTTCTGTTACTGATCATTCAGCCGCTGTATATATTTGATATCGGCTTTCAGCTTTCATACGTGGTGACGTTTGTCATCTTATTATCTGCCAACATTTTATCAAAAGCAAAAAGCGCATGGATGCAGTTATTCCTCATTTCTTTTGTTGCACAACTTGCCTCACTTCCTATTCTTTTATATCACTTTCAACAGTATTCTTTACTAAGCGTTCCGCTCAATATGATCTTTGTCCCTTTTTATACAACGATTGTTATGCCTGCGTCATTGCTTAGTTTTATCGCCTCAATCATTTATCTCCCGATTGGTCAGAAGCTTTTCCAACTTCTTGATATCATGATCCAGTTTAGTCATCATGTATCAGCGTTTATGTCTGCTTTTGATGGGTTTCATCTTATATTTATAAAGTCTTCTTGGTGGCACGTAGTGCTCGAAGTGATAGCGATGATATGTTTTCTGTTTGTGCTTGAGTGCAGGAAATCTGTGGCACCTTGGGTGTTAACCATGATCTGTTTGATTAGCGTTTTTGCGTTGCACTACTTTACGCCGAATGTTGACAAACATGGTGAAGTGACGATGCTGGATATAGGGCAGGGCGATAGTTTGTTTATCCAGCTCCCAAATCGAAAGGGTCACATATTAGTGGATACAGGGGGGAGACTGACGTTTGAACAAGAACCGTGGACAAAAAGGCGCAAAGTCTCTACAATCGCTGATCAAACACTAATTCCCTTTCTACATTCAAAAGGCATAAAGAAACTTGATGTGCTCATTCTGACACATGCGGATCAAGATCATGCGGGTGAGGCTGTTCGTTTAATCAAACGAAACAAAGTGAAGCGGCTGGTCGTACCTAAAGGTTTTGTGCGACATTCAGATGATGCACAGATCTTAAAAGAGGCTGTTTCTAAAGGCATTCCAATTGAAGAATTAGAGCGGGGAGATCAGCTCTTGATTGGCGGAGAAACCTTTGATGTGCTTCATCCGGTACCAAATCGGGTGACAAGTAAAAATAATGATTCACTAGTGCTTAGTTTTACGCTTGGCGGTAAACGGTTTGTGTTAACGGGAGACTTAGAACAAGAAGGGGAGCGGGACATTGTTGAAGCATACCCAAATTTGCGTGCAGACGTGCTGAAAGTGGGACACCATGGGAGTAAAGGGTCAACAAGTGATGAGTGGCTCCAGCATTTGAAGCCTGCATATGCGCTCATATCAGCAGGTGAAGGCAATCGGTATCAGCATCCCCATCAGGAAGTGATGGAAAAGTTAAATGAGAAAGGCATACGTGTTTTGCGGACAGATGTGGATGGAAGTATCAGTTACAATTTTATTGAGAGGAGAGGAACCTTTACACAATACCCACCATATGATATCTTACAAAACCAATAAAAAAACTGCCAAACGGCAGTCAGTGACATTCATGAAGTTTAAGATCCAACGAGGTGTATAATAGTTGCCAAAATAAACATTGAGGCGAAAAATCCGAATGTGACAAAAAAACCAACAGCTGAGTCGGTCACATCATTCCGCTTGCTTTGCACATTTTTTTCAAATTCATTCATGTTCATCCCTCCTGGCTAATTTTAGTATACTTGAACTTGATTGTAATTGCTAGAAGGTAAAGTAACCGTTTTCCATTTTATCCATCATTTTATGAACATCGTCTGACCGTGAGCTAACCCGGGAGCTTGCGTCAGACGTTTACTATAAATGAGGAGGCGGCACTTTCAGCTTCCTCTTTACTAATGTCTTCGTACACTTTAGGATGAGAGGAGGAAGTGAAAGAGAGGGATTTAAGCGAATGGTGTTTGATGTATGGAACAACTTGAAAAAAGGGGATATTCATCCCGTTTATTGTGTATATGGAAAAGAAACGTATTTACTCCAAGAAACAGCGACTAAATTAAAACAAGCTGTCGTTGATGAGGAAACGAAGGATTTTAATTATTCCATATTCGATATGGAAGAAGTGCCACTTGAACAGGCCATCACGGATGCAGAAACTTTTCCGTTTATGGGAGAGCGGCGTCTAGTTGTCATCAAGAATCCTTATTTTCTAACTGCTGAAAAGAAAAAAGAAAAAATAGAACATCAGCTTTCTGTTTTAGAGTCTTATTTAGAAAAACCAGCACCTTATACGATTCTTGCGTTACTAGCGCCTTATGAGAAGCTGGATGAGCGAAAGAAAATCACGAAATTGTTAAAAAAGAAAGCGGCGATGGTAGAAGCAAAAGAACTAAACCCGAAAGAAACAACAGATTTTACAGTTACATTGGCAAAGACTGAAGGGAAGGTCATCACAACAGAAGCGGCTGAACAGCTTGTCGTGTTATGCGGTGGAAGTCTATCCGCTATCTTTCAAGAAGTTCGAAAGCTTAGTACATATATTGGGGAACGAGAAAAAATCGAATTATCTGATGTTAATCAACTTGTGGCGCGTAGTTTAGAACAGAACATTTTTGAACTCATCAATCAAATTGTCAATAGACGCCGCTCAGAGGCCATGCAAACGTTTTATGACCTGCTGAAACAAAATGAAGAACCAATCAAAATATTGGCGCTCATTTCAAATCAATTTCGCCTCATTTTACAAACGAAATATTTCGCCCAGCAAGGCTATGGTCAAAAACAAATTGCGTCAAATTTAAAGGTTCATCCATTTCGGGTGAAGCTGGCAATGGATCAAGCGCGTCTGTTTTCAGAAGAGGAGCTAAAACAAATTGTCAAAGAGCTCTCAACCATTGATTATGAAATGAAAACTGGTAAAAAGGACAAACAACTATTATTAGAACTGTTCCTGCTCCGTTTGTTGGGGGCATGACACAAAAAAACGACCTTCTATCAAGAGGGTCGTTTTGTGTACATGTATAATTGCCAGTCTGTCCATAAGGCAGTGCCGGTCTGGACGGACGTACAGTTAAACAGGTGCCTCATGATTGAGGCGTTGCAATCATTATGCAGAAACTCCGTTAACTTGTTTCGCAAGTCTTGACTTGTAACGCGCACCTGCGTTTTTGTGTACAAGACCAGTTTTAACGGCTTTGTCAATGCGTTTTGTAGCAGAAGCAAGAGCAGCTTTAGCTTGCTCAGCATCGTTGTTAGCTACAGAAACTTCAACTTGTTTAATCGCAGTACGCATCGCAGACTTGATTGTTACGTTGTGTGCACGGCGTTCGTTATTCGTTTTTGTACGTTTGATCGCTGATTTAATATTTGGCATGTGTTTCACCTCCTAAGATACAACCTAAACACAATTGTCTTAAGGTTAAATCTTCACAATAGAACAAGTTGTATTCTATCAAACACACCTTTAGATTGCAATATAAATGTAAAGTATTTTTCATTGATGAAGGGCTGGAATGTTTCTGTCGAGAGATGGAAAGACTACTGTTAATGACGTGGTGGAAGGAGCCTTTCGATGAAGAAAGAAGAACTTGATTTAAGTGCATATCAAATCAGAACGGACTTGGCAGTTGAAACAAAAGAGATACTAGAACAAGAGAACGATCCTAATGTTGTAAAAGAGGACGGTATTCAAGGAATTATCGAGAAAGAAAAGGAAGAACACGGCATCCGCATCCGAGCTGTAGAGATTACGAAAGAAGGACAAGAGCTGACTGGTAAAAAAGCGGGTACATACCTCACATTTGAAGCGCAGGGTATCAGAGAGAAAGACTCTGAGATGCAAGAAAAGGTAGTGGAGGTCTTTGCTCGTCATTTTGCACAATTTTTAAAAGAGCAAGGAATTCAAGAGGATGCCAGCTGCCTTGTGGTGGGGCTTGGCAACTGGAATGTGACGCCGGATGCACTCGGCCCTCTTACGGTTGAAAATCTACTTGTAACCCGGCACCTGTTTGAATTGCAACCCGAAAGTGTACAGGAAGGCTATCGCCCCGTTTCTTCAATTTCTCCAGGTGTGATGGGGCTGACTGGTATTGAAACGAGTGACATTATACAAGGTGTCATTGAACGATCTCAACCAGATTTTGTGATCGCAATTGATGCGCTTGCTGCTCGTGCAGTTGAGCGAGTGAACACAACGATTCAAATCTCTGATACTGGTATTCATCCGGGATCAGGTGTAGGGAATAAACGGAAAGAATTGAGCAAGGACACGTTAGGTATACCTGTGATTGCGATTGGTGTGCCGACAGTTGTTGATGCAGTGACAATTGCGAGTGACACCATTGATTATGTGTTGAAGCATTTTGGACGAGAACTGAAGGATGATAGACCCTCTCGCTCACTTGTCCCTGCTGGCCTTACATTCGGGAAGAAAAAAGTCCTGAAGGAAGAAGATTTACCGGATGAAGAAACACGCCAATCCTTCTTAGGGATAGTCGGTACATTACCTGAAGAAGAAAAAAGGCAGTTGATCCATGAAGTGCTTGCCCCGTTAGGTCATAATCTCATGGTGACGCCAAAAGAAGTGGATACATTCATAGATGATATGGCAAACGTTTTAGCGAATGGATTAAATACAGCGCTCCATCAAAAAATCTCGCAAGATAACATGGGTTCTTATAACCATTAATCGGTTCTACTTTCTCTAGCTCTTTCATAGTGTAATTACTAGAAAGTTTGCTGGAGGGAGTAAATGATGAAAAAGAGACCCCGCCGTCCTCGACAGTTGGTTGTTGCGATTAATGGAACCAAAGTAGTCAAAAGTATTTTCTTGTTTATTGCTGCCCTTGTTGTGATGTTTGTCATGTCAGGGGCTTTGACATCATTAAAGCCAGAACTAAGACCTCAAGCATCGTTATATGGTGTGGCAGATGAATTGTCTGGTGCATTCTTTGCCACGCTGATGGGGATGGAGAATCAATATTTCGCCTCGGCTGTTCCGAAAGATCAAAAAGGCATTCATTTGTCGGGTCTATCCCTGAAACTTGCAACAAGTATCAATCTAGAGGACCCACGTAGCTTTCTCGGGAGAGAGTTACCAGGATTTGAACATTTCGATACAAAAATCATTTTAGCTGGTGAAGGAACAGACTATACCAACATGCCAATGGAATCGCCTCCACCAAGTGAAGTCATCAAGGATGAAAAAGAGGCAAACCTAGCAGAACTGGACAAGCTCAATGAGGATGTGCAGAAGAAGCCAACGAAAGAGCCGAATCAATCGACAGGAAAACGGAAAGCCGTTTACATTTATCACACACATAATACGGAATCATATTTGCCATTTTTAAAAGGTGAAACCAATCCAAACAATGCGAGGCACTCGAAAGTCAACGTGACCCTTGTTGGTGAAATGTTTGGAAAAGCGCTTGAACAGCAAGGCATTGGCAATACCGTGGACAAAACGGAAATTGAGAAAAGACTGTTGCAAAAAGGGTTGAAATATCCACAGTCCTACAATGAATCAAGAACGGTCGTAAAAGAAGCCATGGCACAAAATGACGATCTAGCATATTTCATCGATATTCACCGAGATTCACGAAGAAAGAAACATACGACCGTTGATATCAAAGGGAAAAAATATGCGAGAATTGCGTTTGTTGTAGGCAAAAAGAATCCAAACTATGAAAAGAATTTAAAGCTGGCAACCGCCTTTCACCATATGATGGAGAAGAAGTATAAAGGACTCAGTATCGGTGTGTTTGCCAAGGGGGAAATCGGCGATAATGGCATCTATAATCAAGATTTATCTGATAAAGCCCTCCTATTAGAATTTGGCGGAGTAGATAACAACATGGAAGAATTAAAAAATGCATCCAATGCGGCGGCTGATGTGTTCAGTGATATTTTCTGGGACGCAGAAAAGGTGGATGGTGGAGCAAAGGGTGAGAAAAAACGTTCTTAAGGTGGTGACAGACATGGGCTCATTTATCGGAAAAACCATTTTATTAGGTTTGGTTCTGTTTTTCGGCGTCCTACTTGGGATGCAGCAAGCCAACAATGGGATGCTGCAAATGAAGGGGTATCATGATCCGCAACTGAAAGGAGCTTTCTCCATACAAGTCAACGATGATCAAGAACGGGAAGCATCCATCTTAGGTACAGCCGTCACAGAAAAGGACCTAGCTGAAAAACAAAAGCAGCTTGAAGACATGGAAAGTTTTAATGCTTTCTCTAAAGCTGGTCAAGCCCTTTCTGATGGGATCACGAATACAGCACGTTCCATATATGACTGGGTGAATGGGAAATAAAAAACGGATATTCTAAGGGATTTATCATTGATTTCAACACATGACTTTCAATGGGAGAAAGCCCTTTTCATAAAAGCCGCTAACTGACGAGCGGCTCTTCTTGTTTTCGATTGAATCTTTACAGTCCTATTGATATAATCTAACCTAGCGCAACCCGCGTTTTATAGTAGGAGTGATAGATTGTGACAGATAAAGAAAAACGATTAGAACGGCAATCAAGAATTCGTAATTTCTCTATTATCGCCCATATTGACCATGGAAAATCCACATTAGCGGACCGTATTTTGGAAAAAACCTCGTCAATTACACAACGAGAAATGAAAGAACAATTACTTGATTCTATGGACTTAGAGCGTGAACGCGGTATCACGATTAAATTAAACTCTGTCCAACTGAAATATAAGGCAAGGGATGGAGAAGAATATATTATGCACCTGATTGATACACCAGGGCATGTCGACTTCACCTATGAAGTATCCCGGAGCCTAGCAGCTTGTGAAGGTGCGATTCTTGTTGTAGATGCAGCACAAGGAATTGAAGCGCAGACACTTGCAAACGTGTATCTAGCTCTTGATAACAATTTAGAAATTCTACCGATTATCAATAAAATTGATTTACCAAGTGCAGAACCTGAGCGTGTTAGAGGAGAAATTGAAGATGTGATCGGTTTGGATGCATCTGAAGCTGTACTGACCTCTGCGAAGGCAGGAATTGGGATAGAGGATATTTTAGAGCAAATTGTCGAAAAGGTGCCAGCACCAGCAGGAGACCCAGAAGCACCTCTAAAAGCACTCATTTTCGATTCCCTCTACGATGCGTATCGAGGCGTTATCGCTTATATAAGAATTGTAGAAGGAACCGTAAAGCCTGGTCAGAAAATCAAAATGATGGCAACAGGTAAAGAGTTTGAAGTGTTAGAAGTTGGTGTATTCACACCAAAAGCCACACCAACAGACGAACTGACGGTTGGAGATGTTGGTTACTTAACAGCTGCGATCAAGAATGTAGGAGACACGCGTGTTGGGGACACGATTACAAATGCGAAGAACCCAGCACAAGAAGCACTGCCAGGATACAGAAAGCTTAATCCGATGGTGTATTGTGGACTTTATCCAATTGATACAGCCAAGTATAACGACTTACGTGAAGCATTAGAAAAGCTTGAATTAAATGACTCGTCGCTTCAATATGAGGCAGAGACATCTCAAGCACTCGGATTTGGTTTCAGATGTGGCTTCCTTGGAATGCTTCATATGGAAATCATTCAAGAACGAATCGAACGTGAATTTAAAATCGATCTCATTACAACTGCTCCAAGTGTTATCTATGATGTGTATATGACAGACGGCGAAAAAATCATAGTCGATAACCCGTCCAATCTGCCTGATCCGCAAAAAATTGAGCAGATTGAAGAACCTTATGTCAAAGCAACCATGATGGTGCCAAACGACTATGTAGGTTCTGTCATGGAGCTTTGCCAAGGAAAACGTGGTCATTTCATTGACATGCAATACCTTGATGCCAACAGGGTAAGTATCGTATACGAAATCCCATTGGCTGAGATTGTATACGAATTCTTTGATCAACTAAAATCGAATACAAAAGGGTATGCTTCCTTTGATTACGAGCTGATTGGCTATCGCCCGTCCACTCTTGTCAAAATGGATATCATGCTGAATGGTGAGAAGATCGATGCCCTATCCTTTATTGTACACCGTGATTATGCATATGAACGAGGCAAGATCATCGTAGATAAGCTAAAAGAACTTATACCGCGTCAGCACTTTGAAGTGCCTATACAAGCGGCGATTGGTCAAAAAATTGTGGCTCGTTCTACCATTAAAGCCATGCGTAAAAACGTACTTGCAAAATGTTATGGTGGGGATATTTCCCGGAAAAGAAAGCTTCTTGAGAAGCAAAAAGAAGGGAAAAAGCGCATGAAGCAAGTGGGATCTGTTGAGGTTCCACAAGAAGCCTTCATGGCCGTTCTGAAAATGGACGATACTACACCGAAAAAATAACCCACAGGCAACCTGCTTTACAATGCCTGCCTTGACGTTTATAGTCAAAACAAACGAAAGTGCCGCAGCGATAAACTGCGGCTCTTTATCTGTAAAGAAGGTGTCATCAAATGAAAGCAGCATACATTCACATACCGTTTTGTGAGCATATATGTCACTATTGTGATTTTAATAAATTTTTCATCAAAACCCAGCCAGTTGATGAATACTTAGTCGCTCTTGAAAAAGAGATGCAGAACACGATTGTGCAAAAAGGCGAACAAGAATTAAAGACCATTTTTATTGGTGGAGGAACTCCGACATCATTAACTGTCAGTCAGCTAGATCAGCTCATGAACAGCATTCATCGTGTATTAAAGCCAACGAGTAACCTTGTTGAATTTGCAGTCGAAGCCAACCCGGACGAACTGTCACTTGAGAAACTGCATGTGCTGAAATCGGCTGGCGTAAATCGTCTGAGCTTCGGTGTTCAAACATTTGAAGATGATTTGCTCAAAAAAATTGGCCGTGTTCATCAAAAGAAAGATGTACTCACATCTTTTGAACGAGCAAGAGCGGTAGGTTTTGATAACATCAGCCTTGACCTCATGTTCGGTTTGCCACATCAAGAAAAACATCATGTGATGCGTTCGCTTGAGACGGCTTTTTCATTAGATGCAGAGCATTATTCTGTCTATTCGCTCATTGTTGAGCCGAAAACCGTCTTTTATAATTTGATGCAAAAAGGCAAACTCCATTTACCGCCTCAAGAACGTGAGGCTGAGATGTACGAGCTCATCATGGATGAAATGGAACGTCACGGGTTAAAGCAATATGAAATAAGTAATTACGCCAAGCCTGGATTCGAAAGCGTGCACAACCTCACATACTGGAGTAATGAAGATTACTTTGGTTTTGGTGCAGGGGCGCATGGCTATGTAGATGGCATCCGAAACGTCAACGCAGGACCAGTGAAACATTATTTGGAGCTGATTGAACAAACAGGGTTCCCTTATAAGGAAACACATCAGGTCACAAAGACTGAACGAATAGAAGAAGAAATGTTTTTAGGTCTTCGGAAAATCGCAGGTGTGAACAAAGCTCATTTCCACACAAAATTTGGAACCACACCTGAAACACTGTTTTCGACTGTTTTAGAAGACTTAGTAGGAAAAGGTCTTATTACAGAAGATGATCAAGCGATTCGATTAACAAGAAAAGGGAAATTGCTGGGAAATGAAGTATTTCAAGCGTTTCTTGGTGAGTTATAATTGACATTTTAATTTGAGTTTGGTAATTTTGTTTATACAATTAGCACTCGTTGAAAGAGAGTGCTAACAGGGGTGATGATGATGTTAACAAATCGTCAGCTTTTGATTCTGCAAGTCATCATTAATGACTTTATTCGTTCGGCGCAGCCAGTTGGATCAAGGACTCTGTCTAAAAAAGAAGACATTACATTCAGCTCTGCGACGATTAGAAACGAAATGGCTGATTTGGAGGAACTCGGTTTTATCGAAAAAACCCATTCTTCATCAGGAAGAATTCCTTCAGAAAAAGGATATCGTTATTATGTAGATCATTTGCTTTCTCCGCGAAAATTGTCGTCAAAAGAGCTTGTACTGATTCAGTCAGCTTTTCAGGAGAAAATTTTTGAGCTGGAAAAAACAGTTCAAAAATCGGCGGAAATTTTATCAGATCTCACAAACTATACGTCGATTGTACTTGGACCAAAGTTAAGTGAAAATCGATTAAAACAAATTCAACTTGTCCCAGTTCAACCAAACAAGGCAGTAGCGATTATGATTACGGACAGCGGACATGTTGAAAACAAAACGATCACTTTCTCTGAGCATCTTGATGTCTCTGATATTGAGAAATTGATGAATATTTTAAACAGCCGTCTTGTTGGGGTTCCGATGGATCAGCTAAAAGACAGGATGTATAAAGAAGTCGTCATGCTGCTTCGTACGCATTTAAACGATTATGATCATATCGTAAATGCACTTAGCAACACATTCACATCGACTCAAAATGAATCAAAACTTTTCTTTGGCGGGAAAATGAATATGTTGAACCAGCCGGAGTTTCATGACATTGATCGCATTCGTTCACTGATGATGCTGATCGAGCAAAAGAATGATGTCATGCAGCTGTTTCATCCAAATCAGCAAGGAATCACCATTAAAATCGGTTCAGAAAACAATTTGGAAGCGATGGAGAATTGCAGCTTAATTACAGCGACCTATTCAATTGATCAAAAATCTCTTGGCTCCATTGCGATCATCGGTCCAACCCGCATGGATTATGAGCGAGTCGTCAGTCTTTTACATCATGTATCAAAAGACTTGTCAAACGCACTTTCCAATTTGTATGATGAGTAAGGTGATAAACATTGAGGGGGCATAGCCCCTTTGTATTTCTTAATCTTTTGAGGGAGGTGAACACAATGTCAGAAGAAAAACAAACACCTGAGCAAGAAATAGAGGTTGAAGCACAAGAAGAAGTAGTTCAAGCAGAAACTGAAGAAGTGAAGCATGATGAACAGACTGCCTTCCAAGAGAAAGTAGATGAATTGCAGCAACTTCTAGATGAAAAAGAAAACAAAATTTTGCGTGTTCAAGCAGATTTTGAAAACTATAAACGACGTGCTCGCACTGAAGTAGAAACGGTACAAAAATATCGTTCTCAACATGTTGTCAGCAATCTTCTTCCAGCTCTTGATAACTTTGAAAGAGCACTTGGGATTGATCCAGACAATGATCAGGCGAAAAGCTTGTTAGAAGGAGTGCAAATGGTTTACCGCCAGCTCATAGAAGCCTTGAAAGATGAAGGCGTTGAACAAATTGAAGCTGTCGGCAAAGAGTTCGATCCAACCCTTCACCAAGCGGTCATGCAAGTTGAAGATGAAAACTATGATTCAAATATTGTAGTAGAAGAATTACAAAAGGGCTACAAACTCAAAGATCGAGTTATTCGTCCATCAATGGTAAAAGTAAATCAATAACTACATAATGGGAGGTCATTTGAATATGAGTAAAATCATTGGAATTGACTTAGGAACAACAAACTCATGTGTTGCAGTACTTGAAGGCGGAGAGCCTAAAGTCATTGCGAACGCTGAAGGAGCACGTACAACACCATCTGTTGTCGCTTTTAAAAATGGCGAACGCCAAGTAGGTGAAGTGGCAAAACGTCAATCAATCACTAACCCGAACACAATCATGTCTGTTAAGAGACATATGGGTACTGATTATAAAGTAGAAGTTGAAGGTAAGAACTACACACCACAAGAAATTTCAGCAATTATCCTTCAACACCTTAAATCTTACGCAGAAGGCTATCTTGGCGAAGAAGTAACAAAAGCTGTTATCACAGTTCCTGCATACTTTAACGATGCAGAGCGCCAAGCAACAAAAGACGCTGGTAAAATTGCAGGTCTTGAAGTAGAGCGTATCATTAACGAACCAACTGCAGCTGCGCTTGCATATGGATTAGACAAAACAGAAGAAGATCAAACCATTCTTGTGTATGACCTTGGTGGTGGTACATTTGACGTTTCGATCCTTGAGCTTGGAGATGGCGTATTTGAAGTTCGTTCAACTGCTGGAGACAACCGTCTAGGCGGAGACGACTTTGACCAAGTCATCATTGACCATCTTGTGGCTGAGTTCAAAAGAGAGAACGGCATTGATCTTTCTAAAGATAAAATGGCTGTTCAGCGCTTAAAAGATGCAGCTGAAAAAGCGAAAAAAGATCTTTCTGGTGTGTCATCTACACAGATCTCACTACCATTTATCACAGCTGGAGAAGCAGGTCCGCTTCACCTTGAGTTAACGCTAACTCGTGCTAAGTTTGAAGAGCTTTCTTCTGATCTAGTAGAGCGCACAATGATCCCTGTTCGTCAATCACTACAAGATGCTGGTTTATCTGCTAGCGAGATTGATAAAGTCATCCTTGTTGGTGGATCAACCCGTATTCCTGCTGTACAAGAAGCGATTAAAAAAGAAACTGGAAAAGAGCCTCATAAAGGCGTGAACCCAGATGAAGTTGTTGCATTAGGAGCTGCTATCCAAGGTGGCGTCATCACAGGAGATGTCAAAGACGTTGTTCTTCTTGACGTAACACCACTTTCTTTAGGAATTGAAACAATGGGCGGCGTATTTACAAAGCTGATTGAACGTAATACAACGATTCCAACAAGTAAGTCTCAAGTTTTCTCAACAGCTGCTGATAACCAAACAGCTGTAGACATCCACGTGCTTCAAGGTGAACGTCCAATGGCAGCAGATAACAAAACATTAGGTCGTTTCCAATTAACAGATATCCCACCAGCACCACGCGGTGTACCACAAATCGAAGTTTCGTTTGATATCGACAAAAACGGTATTGTAAACGTGCGTGCGAAAGATATGGGTACTGGAAAAGAACAAAACATTACCATCAAATCTTCTTCAGGCCTTTCTGATGATGAGATCGAAAAAATGGTCAAAGAAGCAGAAGAAAATGCTGAAGCTGATGCAAAGAAAAAAGAAGAAATCGAAGTACGCAATGAAGCAGATCAATTAGTGTTTACAACAGAAAAAACATTAAAAGATCTAGAAGGCAAGATTGATGAAGAACAAGTCAAAAAAGCAAATGATGCAAAAGATGCATTAAAAGCTGCGATCGAAAAAGGCGAGTTTGAAGACATCAAAGCGAAGAAAGATGAGCTACAAACAATCGTTCAAGAATTAACGACAAAGCTATATGAAGAAGCTGCAAAACAAGCACAAGCTCAGCAAGAAGGCGCTGAAGGTGCACAAAAAGCAGATGACAATGTAGTGGATGCAGAATACGAAGAAGTAAACGACGATCAAGAGAAAAAATAATCACCTTTACTTTTGAAAAAAGACTGCTGAAACGTACTCGTCAGAAAGTCAAAGTCAGGATCTCTTGGCTTTGACTTTTTTTCTTTCCAACGATGAAAAGGAATTGAAAAAGGCTTAATCAAAATGATACAATCGTATTTATGTGAGAAAATCGGGAGTGTGAAGAGATGAGTAAGCGTGATTACTATGAAGTGCTTGGCGTGGGTAAGAGCGCCTCAAAGGAAGAAATCAAAAAGGCATACCGCAAGCTTTCAAAAAAGTATCACCCTGATATAAATAAAGAAGCTGGGTCGGATGAGAAATTCAAAGAAGTAAAAGAAGCTTATGAAACCCTTTCTGACGAACAAAAGCGTTCCCATTATGATCAGTTTGGTCATACTGATCCAAATCAAGGATTTGGTGGTGGCGGCTTTGGTGGCGGAGGAGATTTTGGTGGCTTCGGCGGCTTTGATGATATCTTCTCTAGTATTTTTGGTGGCGGAGCGAGAAGAAGAGATCCGAATGCACCACGTCAAGGAGCGGACCTTCAGTACACCATGACCCTTTCATTTGAAGAAGCGGCATTTGGTAAAGAAGCGACGATCGAAATCCCTCGGGAAGAATCATGTGATACATGTAAAGGATCAGGGGCAAAACCTGGTACGCAGGCAAAGACATGTTCACATTGCGGCGGATCTGGTCAATTAAACGTGGAACAATCCACACCATTTGGTAAGGTAGTTAACCGCAGAGTGTGTAACTACTGTAGCGGAACTGGAAAACAAATTGAACACAAATGTTCAACTTGCGGTGGATCTGGTAAAGTGCGTAAACGCAAGAAGATCAACGTTACAATTCCGGCAGGTGTCGATGATGGTCAGCAGCTTAGAGTATCTGGTCAAGGCGAGCCAGGCGTAAACGGCGGACCTCCAGGGGATCTATTTGTTGTCTTCCACGTGCGTGAACACGAATTCTTCGAACGTGATGGCGATGACATCTACTGTGAAATGCCACTGACCTTTGCACAGGCTGCACTTGGTGATGAGATTGAAGTCCCAACATTACACGGGAAAGTGAAAGTGAAAGTTCCAGCAGGTACGCAAACAGGAACGAAATTTAGATTAAAAGGAAAAGGTGTTAAGAATGTACGCGGCTACGGTCAAGGCGATCAACATATCGTTGTACGCGTCGTAACACCGACGAATTTAACGGAAAATCAAAAAGAGATCATCAGAAAATTTGCTGAAGTGAGCGGAAACAAACCGGACGAACAAGAAGAGAGCTTTTTCGATAAGGTGAAACGCGCATTTAAAGGCGAGTAAGTCGGATAAGGAGTTGGTAGTATTGAAGTGGTCAGAAATAAGCGTTCACACAACAAATGAAGCGGTGGAGCCCATCACCAATATTTTGCATGAAGCAGGTGCAAGTGGTGTCGTGATTGAGGACCCGCTTGATTTAATCAAGGAACGTGAAAATGTATACGGTGAAATCTACCAGCTCGATCCGAATGATTACCCGGATGAAGGCGTTGTGATCAAAGCCTATCTTCCGGTCAATAGCTTTTTGATGGAAACGGTAGATGAGATCAAAGAAGCCATCAACAATCTTCTTCTATACAACATTGATCTTGGACATAATACGTTGTCTATTTGTGAAGTGAATGAAGAAGAATGGGCAACAGCGTGGAAGAAATACTATCATCCTGTGAAGATTTCTGAAAAGTTCACGATTGTACCGACATGGGAAGAGTATACACCTGTTCATTCTGATGAATTGATCATTGAAATGGATCCTGGTATGGCATTCGGAACAGGAACGCATCCAACGACCGTATTGTGTATTCAGGCACTTGAGCGTTACGTGAAGGAACATGATACAGTGATTGATGTAGGAACAGGATCTGGTATTTTAAGCGTTGCAGCCGCTATGCTTGGCGCAAAAGACATTCAGGCCTTTGATCTCGACACCGTTGCAGTAGAAAGTGCAAAGCAAAACATCGAATTAAATGGTGTGAGTGATCAAGTCACGGTCAAACAAAATAATTTACTTGATGGAATATCAGGTGAACGTGATGTCATTGTGGCAAACATTCTTGCAGAGGTCATTCTGCGTTTTACAAATCAAGCGTATGATCTAATCAAGAAAGATGGCTACTTTATTACGTCTGGTATCATCGGTCAAAAGAAATTGCAAGTTAAAACGGCGTTAGAAGAAGCTGGCTTTGAAATTGTCGAAGTATTGTCAATGGAAGACTGGGTCAGCATCATAGCAAAAAAATAAAGCAAGTAGGTGTCAGGACACGTATGCAACGATATTTTATCGACCTTACGAAAGAAGAAGTCATCACAAAAGGAACCATTGTCATAAAAGGTGAAGATGTACATCATCTGACAAATGTGATGCGAATGAAAACAGGCCAAGAAATTCTTTGCTTAACGACTGATGGCTTTGAAGCACTTAGTAAAATTGATACAATGACAAAGGAAGAAGTCACTTGTCATGTTGAAAGCTGGACAAACAACAACCGAGAACTTCCGGTGCAAGTGACGGTTGCGAGTGGTTTGCCTAAAGGTGATAAGCTTGAGCTCATTATTCAAAAAGGAACTGAGCTAGGTGCAACCGCCTTTGTTCCATTTCAAGCGGCGCGTTCCATCACAAAATTGGACCAAAAAAAGTCACAAAAAAAGCGTGAGCGCTGGGAGAAAATTGCGAAAGAAGCAGCGGAACAGTCCTACCGGAATATCATTCCTCATGTTCATCCAGTATCAACGTTTAAAGAGCTGATTCAATTGGCTCGTGAATTCGATAAATGTGTCGTTGCATACGAAGAATCATCGAAAGAAGGAGAGCAAAGCCGTTTTCAATCTGTCCTCCAAGAGATGAAAGGCGGACAAACCTTATTATTGGTATTTGGCCCAGAAGGCGGTTTGGCGGAAAAGGAAATTGAAGAGCTTGAAGCGGTTGGTGCAGTCATTTGCGGACTCGGGCCACGTATTTTAAGAACGGAAACAGCGCCACTTTTCGCACTCTCTGCTATTTCCTATCAAACAGAGTTATTAAGAGGTGAATCATTATGGGAACAGTAGCATTCCATACACTTGGCTGTAAGGTCAATCACTATGAAACTGAAGCCATCTGGCAGCTATTTAAAGAAGATGGTTATGAAAGAAAAGATTATGAATCAAAAGCAGACGTCTATGTCATCAATACATGTACAGTGACCAACACAGGCGATAAGAAAAGTCGTCAAGTCATTAGAAGAGCCATTCGTCATAACCCAGACGGAGTGATTTGTGTAACAGGTTGTTACGCGCAAACATCTCCGGCAGAAATCATGGCGATTCCTGGCGTTGATATTGTGGTTGGTACACAGGATCGACATAAATTACTTGGCTATATTGAAGAATATCGTAGAGAAAGACAACCGATAAATGGTGTTGGCAACATTATGAAAGCACGAGTATTTGAAGAGCTTGATGTTCCTGCCTTTACAGACCGTACACGTGCTTCGTTAAAAATCCAAGAAGGTTGTAACAACTTCTGTACGTTTTGTATCATCCCTTGGGCTCGCGGGCTTCTTCGCTCACGTGACCCTGAAGAAGTCATTAACCAAGCACAGCAGCTAGTTGATGCAGGTTATAAAGAAATTGTTTTAACAGGGATTCATACTGGTGGATATGGTGAAGACCTGAAGGACTATAACTTTGCGAAGCTTCTAAAAGAATTAGATGAACGAGTCATCGGTTTAAAACGTATCCGCATCTCATCCATTGAAGCTAGCCAAATTACAGACGAAGTGATTGAAGTGTTAGATCAGTCCGATAAAATCGTTCGACACCTTCACATCCCGCTTCAATCTGGTTCTAATACGGTGCTCAAAAGAATGCGTCGTAAATACACGATGGAATTTTTTGCAGAGCGTTTAACGAAGCTGAAAAAAGCATTACCAGGGCTTGCAGTGACTTCTGATGTCATCGTTGGGTTTCCTGGAGAAACAGAAGAAGAATTTATGGAGACATACAATTTTGTTAAAGACCATCAATTCTCTGAACTCCATGTCTTCCCATACAGCAAACGCACAGGTACACCAGCTGCAAGAATGGAAGACCAAGTAGAAGAAACGACGAAAAACGAACGTGTTCACCGCTTGATCGCTCTTTCTGATCAATTGGCGAAAGAATATGCGTCAGCATATGAAGGGGATGTGCTAGAAATCATCCCAGAAGAATCATTCAAAGAAAAAGACGGGGAACACAATCTTTACGTGGGTTATACAGATAACTATATGAAGGTTGTCTTTGAAGGCACGGAAGATATGATTGGGCGATTAGTGAAAGTGAAGATCACAAAAGCCGGTTATCCTTATAACGAAGGGCAATATGTCCGTATAAGCGATGATGTTCAACCAGAAAAAGTGAGAATGACTTCATAAATGAAAAAACCGGCTGCCTCTAAGGCAAGTCGGTTTTCTTATTTCGTATGAGTCGGAACAAGAAACAAAATGAATGCATGAAAAGGCCGGATAAATGGGAAGAACAATAACGAACTGACGACATTAAACAACAAGCTGAAATGTGCAATTTGCTGTGCAGGATTGCTAGCCAAGAGCTCGACAACTTGAGTTATGAAGGTGAGAAAAGGGAGACATAATACGACCCCGAAAACATTAAACAAGACATGGGCATAAGCTGTTTGACGTGCTGCAAATCCTCCAGATATCGCAGCCATAACAGCTGTGATGCATGTACCAACATTTGAACCTAACACAAAGCTGATTCCTTCCTGCAATGCAACGGTCCCTTCATTCATAAATCCCATCAAAATGCCGATACAGACAGAACTTGAATGAACGATGGCAGTTAATATAGTGCCTGAGAGAAGAGATGTCCATTCAGAATGCTGCAACATCTCTAAAAAGTGCATCGTTTCTGATTGATTTGTCATCAAACCAGCAATTTTCGAAAAACCTTGTATACAAAAGAAAATCATCCCAAGTCCAAAGATACTTTTTCCTGCCTGCCTGAAAGAACGTTGTCCAAAAAAGATACATAAAAGACCCGTGCCAATTAGAATCCACATGAACACATCCATTTTAATGGCAATGAATTCTGTCGTAAAAGTCGAACCGATATTGGTTCCGAGGATCATGGGAATCGACTTTTTAAAAGTAAGGATGCCTGTACTCACAAAGCCAATCACGATGACCATAAATGCTGAACTACTTTGAAGAACACCGGTAAACACGATGCTTACAAGAAACGACTTTAAAGGGTGATCCGTAAAGAGGAGAAGTGACCTCTCAATACGGGAGGATGCCAAGGCCAATAACCCTTTTCTTAATAACCCCATGGACCATAAAAAAACAAAAATAAGTGCACAAAAAGTGATCAATGCCATCATCTAAAAGTCCTCCTCTTACCAATGAATATATGGACTTGTTTACCTGTTCATGACGAAAATATAATTCCGAATCACTTAGTTGACCTCGCACTTGGCTTATATTATAATGTTTAGGTACATGTTTACATGTATATCTTTTTTTAATGCAGTCGATTGGTGTATTCGGAGGGAGGGAAAGAGAATGTCAAAAACGGTCGTTAGAAAAAACGAATCGCTTGAAGATGCTCTTCGTCGCTTTAAACGCAGTGTATCCAAAACTGGAACATTGCAAGAAGCAAGAAAGCGTGAATTTTATGAAAAGCCTAGCGTAAAGCGCAAGAAAAAGTCCGAAGCTGCTAGAAAACGTAAATTTTAAAAGAGGGTGGATTTATGAGTCTTCTTGAGCAATTAAATTCTGATATGAAGCTGATGATGAAAAACCGTGAGAAAGACAAGCTTGTTGTCATTCGTATGGTAAAAGCTTCACTCCAAAATGAAGCAATAAAGCTTAAGAAAGACAATTTGACCGGAGATGAGGAACTAACCGTCCTTTCCCGCGAAATGAAGCAACGTAAAGACTCCCTCCATGAATTTTCGAAAGCTAATCGCTTAGATTTAGTAGATAAAGTTCAAAAAGAGATTGACAATTTAGCCGTTTACTTACCTGAACAGCTCTCAGAGGAAGAACTGCAAAGCATCGTGAAAGAAACGATTGCTGAAACAGGTGCTTCATCGAAAGCAGATATGGGGAAAGTGATGAGCGCTATCATGCCAAAAGTAAAAGGTAAAGCTGATGGTTCTGCTATAAACAGACTGGTCAGCGAACAATTGTCTCAATAAAAAAGTATCCTTCTTCGTTAGAAGGGTACTTTTTTTATGATCTTGCAAATGTGTCATATAAAAATGAAACCTCTGATACATTTGTAACGTATATAAGGGAAATGTAAAATAAGAATAGAGAGGAGGGACGACCAGATAGATGAAAAAAATGAAACTTTCTATTGCTCTTGTTAGCTGTTTTATAATATGCTTAATATTAGGGGTTCAATTGACCGCGAAATCAGCAGAACCGAAAGTTCACGTGATCCCAATCGAAGATACGGTTGAAAAAGGACTTTCTAAGTTTATAGAACGATCATTTGAACAAGCAAAAACGGAGCGGGCGAGACATATCATTCTCGACATTAACACACCAGGTGGTGCAGTTGATGCGGCACTTGAGATCGCAGATACGATCCGAGCTTCCGATATCCCAGTAACAGCATATATTCATAATAGGGCACTATCAGCTGGAGCTTTCCTTGCATTAAACGCTGATCAAATCTATATGACCCCGAATGGTAAGATGGGGGCAGCTGCGATCATTGATGGTGAAGGGAATGCGGCTGATCAAAAATCTGAATCACTATGGCTGGCAGAAATGAGTGACGCTGCGGAAAAGCAGGGCCGTGATCCAAAGTATGCGCTTGCGATGGCAGATCCTGATATAGATGCTAAAGAAGCCGGTGCACCTAAAGGAGAATTGTTAACCTTCAATACAGACCGAGCGCTTGAGTTTGGATATGCAGAAGGTGAAGCGAAGAATATGGATGAGTTATTGAACAAGCTGAACTTAGCGAATGTATCTGTTCAATATGATGAAGTCAGCTTCGCTGAAAAGGTTGCGCGTTTTCTCACGCATCCAGTTGTCATTCCAATCCTTTTATCGATTGCAAGCTTAGGTCTTGTCGTTGAGCTGTATTCTCCAGGCTTCGGTGTGCCAGGAACGATGGGTGTGACAGCGCTACTCCTTTTCTTTTATGGCCATCTTGTCGCCGGTTTTGCAGGGTATGAGACACTCATTCTCTTTTTAATAGGAATTGTGCTGATCATCCTAGAGTTGTTTTTGCCTGGTGGCATTATAGGTGTTATTGGGCTAATCTGTGTAGTTGTCAGCTTATTTTTAGCAGGTGGAAGCTTTACAGGAATGGCGATTTCAATCGCGATTGCCACGGCTGTGTCAATCATAGCATTTATTATACTGACAAAGGTGTTGGGGAAACGGATGAAATTTTTTAAGAAGTTGGTTTTAACCGATTCAACGAATAAAGAAAGTGGATATGTCTCAAATGAAACAAGAGATGATCTTGTTGGACAAATCGCTGTGACAGCGACAGCACTTCGTCCGTCTGGTACGATTATACTCGGAGACGAGCGCATTGATGTTGTGTCAGAAGGTGCGTTCATTGATAAAGATGAACAAGTGAAGATTGTAAAAGCGGAAGGCTCACGCATTGTCGTGAGGAAAGTATAGATACTGATTTTATAGGAGGAAAAAAATGGATCCGTCTACTTTACTATTATTTGTGATTATTGCAGCAAGTTTGATCGTTCTATCGATCTTCTTCACCTTTGTACCGGTGATGCTGTGGATTTCTGCCCTAGCGGCAGGCGTAAGAGTGAGCATTTTTACACTTGTTGGGATGAGGCTTCGTCGCGTTATTCCAAGCCGAGTTGTAAACCCGCTCATTAAAGCACATAAAGCAGGTCTTGATGTAACAATTAACCAATTAGAAAGCCACTATCTTGCAGGTGGTAACGTTGACCGTGTAGTAAATGCTCTCATTGCGGCTCAACGCGCAAATATTGAATTGAATTTTGCACGCTGTGCAGCCATTGACCTTGCAGGTCGTGATGTACTTGAAGCGGTTCAAATGAGTGTTAACCCTAAAGTCATTGAAACACCATTTATCTCGGGTGTTGCAATGGACGGGATTGAAGTGAAAGCAAAAGCACGTATTACTGTTCGTGCAAACATTGACCGACTTGTCGGTGGTGCAGGGGAAGAAACAATCATTGCCCGTGTAGGTGAAGGAATTGTCTCTACAATCGGTTCATCAGATAATCATAAAAAGGTTCTTGAAAATCCTGATATGATTTCTCAAACTGTACTAGGCAAAGGATTAGATTCAGGTACTGCGTTTGAAATTCTCTCGATTGATATCGCAGATGTTGATATCGGTAAAAACATCGGGGCGATTCTCCAAACTGACCAAGCGGAAGCAGACAAAAACATTGCACAGGCAAAAGCAGAAGAACGCCGCGCAATGGCTGTTGCCCAAGAACAAGAAATGCGTGCGAGAGTAGAAGAAATGCGCGCGAAAGTAGTAGAAGCGGAGGCTGAAGTACCACTTGCAATGGCCGAAGCTCTACGTGAAGGCAACATTGGTGTCATGGATTACATGAACATTAAAAATATCGATGCTGATACGGATATGAGAGACTCATTTGGTAAAATGACAAAGGGTCCATCTGAAAATGAAAACAAATAAGCATCCTCTCACGCTTTAAGGAGGGAGCCTAATGGACATTCTATTTGAAAATCCGATATTAATTGCGATTATTATCGGGATCATCTCAACGATTTTTGGGAAAATTGGGAAGCAAGATGAGAATGAACAAAAGAACGAGCGCAAACCAATGCCCCAAAAGCAAACAGCATCCAAAACCCGTCCAGATCCAGTCGTGACGGACCAGCTTGATGATTTTGGTGACGTGCCTGATCATGGCGGAATGAAAAAGAAGGCAGAGACTTTACAAGATCGCTATTCAGAAACACTAGCCAAAGTCGAAGGAAGAACAAGCGAATTAAGCAAAGAGTTGCAATCGCTTGAAAATCAGCTCACAAGACCAAAAAAACCAATGGCTGAAGTGAAACCGATCATGATTGAGAAGCTCAATCAAGATACCATTGTGCGAGGCATGATCCTTGGTGAAGTCTTTGGAGACCCACGCGCTAAAAAGCCGCATCGAACGATGAAACGGCCATACAAGAGATAAACAAGAAGCTCCCTTTATGAAGGGAGCTTTTTTGCGCGATGAAGAAAGTGTTTCTACATCAGCTCAAGCTAGATTGGGATTCACAAACGACCTCTTTTCCGGGATTCATTAGCATGAACTGAACCGCTGAGGAATAGAATGGGATAGAGGCTTTTTCATGAGTCTCGCCATCTTTCTATTTGATCTCATACACATGGGGTGGGAAGGGGTTCTTATTGAATGGGAAAAAGGAAAAATCGTCTTAAAGCATGGCTGACAAGAACACTTGAAATCCCTCCGGACGTGATGATGGATCTTCCCCGGATGACGATGGTTGGCAGACTCCACATTTACATAGAGAACCATAAAGGGCTCTTGCTTTTCAGTGATCAAGAGGTAAGGCTGATGCTCAAACAAGGACAGTGCATCATTTCAGGAAAAGACTTTGTCATTAAAACAATTTTGCCAGAAGAAATTTTATTAGAAGGAAAAATCGATCAAGTCCGTTATATTGATTCTTAGCTGACGGAGGGGAGAAGCGTGAAGAATAAATGGTTTGCCTACTTTATTGGCAGAGTAGAAGTGGAGATGAAAGGAAGCGGGATAGAGCGGCTCATAAATGAGTGCACGAGAGAGGGGATCACGTTATTTCAAGTGAGCCGCCGTCAAGACAGCGTGCGCTTATTTATTCGCTTGTCAGATGTACATGCCTTTCGAAAGTTGCGAAGGCATCATGAGATAAAATGTTCATTTCATCAGAAGAAAGGCTTTCCATTTCTTCTCATGTGGTCAAAGAAAAACATGGGGTTCACAGTTGGCATCATTTTCTTTCTCATGACGATATTCGCTTTGTCGAATATGGTATGGAAAATCGACATTACCGGCGCAAATCCAGAGACGGAACATCAAATGAGAAAACATTTAGATGAAATTGGTGTGAAAAAAGGGCGTTTTCAATTTCTAATGGGAACACCAGAGAAAATTCAAAAATCCCTGACAACTCATATTCAGAACATTACGTGGGTAGGGGTAGAATTAAATGGAACCGCATTTCAAATGAAGGTTGTTGAAAAAAATGAACCTGAAAAAGAAAAATATACAAGTCCTCAGCATATCGTAGCTAAGAAGAAAGCCGTAATCACAAGAATGTACGTAGAAAAGGGAGAACCGCTCACACAGGTGGATGAGCATGTGAAAAAGGGGCAGATGCTCGTATCTGGTCTCATTGGCAACGAAGATCAGCAAAAAACTGTAGGAGCCAAAGCGGAAATTTATGGTGAGACTTGGTATCGTTCTGAAGTTTCTGTCCCGCTCAAAACATCTTTTGACGTCTTAACGGGTAAAATGAAGACAAAGCACAAGCTCTCCTTATTTGGCGGTTCAGTGCCATTTTGGGGGTTTCACTTGAAAAAGGATCAGTTTCAACAATCTCAAACAGAAACTGAAGTTCATCCTCTTCGATTCTTAACGTTTCAACTTCCATTCTCATATGAAAAGGAAATCACACGCGAAAGTGAAAAAATAAATCGAACATACACAAATAAAGAAGCCGTGCAAGCAGGGATTAAAATGGGTAAAAAAGAATTAGAAGAGAAGCTAGGTCAAACAGGAGAGGTGAAAAGTGAAAAAGTTTTGCACGAGACAACAGGGAATGGTAAAGTTAAGTTAATTATACTCTACCAAGTAATAGAAGACATTGTTCAACCAACACCTATTGTTCAGGGAGACTAGAGAATGACAGAACATTTACTTGAAATTCAACAAAAATTAGACAGTCCAAATGAAGCCATTGCTCTATTTGGAAATCAAGATGCTTATTTAAAATTGATGGAAAACGAGCTGAATGTATCCATTATCACACGTGGAGAAAAGGTGTATATCTCTGGTGAGGAAGCAGCGAGAGATATAGTAAATCATTTGATTACATCACTTTTACATCTGATCCGAAAAGGAATTGAGATTTCGGAGCGAGATGTCGTCTATGCCATCAAAATGGCTCAGAAAAACAAGCTGAATTATTTCGAAAATATGTATGAAGATGAAATCACGAAAAATGCCAAAGGGAAAACGATCAGGGTCAAGACCATCGGCCAACGTGAATACGCTGCGGCAATGAAAAAAGACGATTTGGTCTTTGGGATTGGGCCGGCTGGTACAGGTAAAACCTATTTAGCCGTTGTACATGCAGTACATGCATTGAAAAATGGGCATGTGAAGCGAATTATCCTCACAAGACCAGCCGTTGAAGCAGGAGAGAGCCTTGGTTTCCTGCCAGGTGATTTAAAGGAAAAGGTTGATCCTTATTTAAGACCACTATATGATGCCTTGCATGATGTACTTGGCAGTGATCATACCGAACGCTTAATTGAACGCGGTGTAATAGAAATTGCGCCTCTAGCTTATATGAGAGGGCGGACGCTCGATGATGCATTTGTCATTTTAGATGAAGCGCAAAATACGACACCCGCTCAAATGAAAATGTTTTTGACGAGACTTGGATTTGGCTCTAAAATGGTCATTACAGGAGATATTACACAGATTGATCTGCCAAAGGGTGTTGAGTCGGGACTTGCCACTGCAAGGGACATGCTTCAAGAGATTAAGGGCATTTCATTTATTGAATTGGACCAATCGGATGTGGTGAGACACCCGCTTGTGGCGAAGATCATTGGCGCATACGAAAAGCAAAAGTGAACTGAGTGACCCGATCTCCTTAATCGGGTCATTTTATTTCAGTCGTGGTTTAAAGTATAAAAGGAGGTACGTTCCTTGAGAAAGAATGAGAAAAGCAGGAAGCGCAAACGACTGCTATCTAAAAAAGAACCTCAGAAAATGGAACGCTCACGTTACATAAACACCTTGCTATATGCTGCATTAGCAGTCATTATGTTTGGCGTGCTCTTCTTCCATGTGAAGCCTGAATCGCTCGATCTAGATTTATTTTCAGTAAGCGAACAGACCATTTATTCTCCATCCACCGTTGATGATCAAGAAGCGACAGCAGAAAAGAAACAAGAAGCAACAGATCAAGTGGAAGATCAATATACGCTCAAAAAAGCGTATTCTGATAATCGAGTTGACCTCATTTCATCCCTCTTTGAAGCCATTAAAGAAGAGAAGAAAGCTGCTGAACAAAAAGAGAACCCACCAACAGATCAAGAACAGGTGAAGCGCGTAAAAGAGAAGTTGACATCTGATATGCAGGAAGCCGTTTCTGACAAATCCATTAAAGCACTCTTACAAGCCAGTGATGAAAATCTCTCTTTTACAAAGGATTCGATTATCACAGTCGTTAACTCACTGATGAGTAAAGAAATCACAGCGGCTAAATTGCAAGAAGAGAAAAAACAAGTAAAGAAGGAGCTTGAAAACAATTCGATTCCTTCTAAATATTTAGATGCAGCCAAAGAAATCGGTGAATTTGCGATTATTCCAAACTATGTATTTGATCCGGTGGCAACCGAGAAGAAAAGGCAAGAAGCCGCTGATAATGTTCAGCCAGTTCAAATCAAGCAAGGACAAATTCTTGTGGAAGAAGGCGAACTCATCGACCGTGAAGTATACCGTAAACTAGAGCTAACGGGTCTTTTGAATAGCTCAAATTTAGTAAAGCCTGTCAGCGGTCTGATCATACTCATCGGCCTCTTTTTAGCAGCGATTATTCACTCATTTGAAACAAGAAGTGTATCTGTTGCACATAGGAATAGAACGTTACTGCTCTTTTCATTGATTTTCACAATCATTTTAATCATTATGGAAGTCTTCAGTCTTTTTCAAGAAACGAAATACACCACAATTGGCTACGTTGTACCAGTTGCGCTCGGTACGATGCTGATCAAGCTCCTGATTAATGAGCGATTAGCCATTTACTCTGGACTTGTATTTGCTCTTTGCGGAAGTATGATGTTTAATCAAGGAGTGACAGGTGTCTTCAATTATGTCATCTGTGCTTACTATCTCATGAGTGGGATGGCAGGGATTTTATTCCTTCGAAAACATAATGGAAGATCGAAAATTTTACAGGCTGGACTTTTGGTGGCCGCGGTCAATGTTCTTGCCGTGTTATCCATTACGCTCATTCAAAATTCTTCTCCATCCGGCCTTGAAATTGGTATAAATCTGATGATGGCGATCGTTTCAGGATTTGCATCCGCTATTTTGGTTATTGGATTAATGCCTGTTTTTGAAAGTATGTTCGGTATTCTTTCAACAATGAAACTGATCGAATTATCGAACCCGAATCATCCGTTACTCAAAAAAATCTTAACAGAGACACCAGGCACATATCATCACAGTGTGATGGTGGCGAACTTAGCAGATGCGGCATGTGAAGCGGTTGGAGCCAATGGGCTTCTAGCGAGAGTAGGGGCGTATTATCATGACATTGGAAAAACAAAAAGGCCACAATATTTTATTGAAAATCAAATGAATATGGATAATCCGCATGATAAGCTCTCTCCGCAGTTAAGTAAAAACATCATCATTGCCCATACAACAGATGGTGCTGATATGTTGAGAGAAAAGAAGTTTCCTCAGGAGCTAGTTGATATTGCTGAACAGCATCACGGGAAATCACTGCTGAAGTTCTTCTATTATAAGGCAAAAGAACGTGATGATCAGGTGACAGAAGAAGAATTTCGTTACCCTGGACCAAAACCGCAATCAAAAGAAGCAGCGATTATTTCTGTCGCTGACAGCGTTGAGGCGGCAGTTCGCTCCATGCATAATCCGAATCCTGAGCGTATTGAAAAACTTGTCCAAGGGATTATTTCAGATAAAATGCAGGATGGACAGTTTAGTGAATGTGACTTAACATTCAAAGAATTAAACATGATTAGTCAAACGATTTGTACAACATTAAAGGGGATTTTCCATTCTCGGATTGAGTATCCAGATGCCCCGAAGCAGAAGGTGAAGTAAATGACATTGTTAATTGATTTAATAGATGAAACAGGACAAGTATCAAAAGAGCAGCTTGCAGAAGTTGAAAAGCTTCTTCAATTTGCTGCGGACGCCCTTGAAGTAAAAGATCAAGCTGAAGTGTCTGTAACGATTGTGTCAAACGAAGAAATTCAGCAGATCAACAAAGAATATCGTGGGAAAGATGCGCCAACAGATGTGATTTCCTTTGCACTTGAGGAAGAAGGAGAAGGAGAAATTCAAATCATTGGAGCGGAGGATATTCCGCCGGTATTAGGTGATATTATCATTAGTGTGGATCGAACAAGGGAACAAGCTGTGGAATATGGTCATTCCTTTATGAGAGAGCTTGGATTCCTGACAGTTCATGGCTTTTTGCATCTGCTCGGTTATGATCATATGACTGCAGAGGACGAAAAAGAAATGTTCGCCAAACAGACGGAAATATTGGATGATTATGGCCTTTCAAGATCATGATAAAAAGCGGCGGCCGCTTGTTCGTTTTTTTCGGAGTTTTTATTATGCATTTAGAGGTATAGGGCGAACGTTCTTAAATGAACGCAATTTTCGATTTCACACAGTCGCAGCCATCATCGTGGTGGTTTGCGGCTTTTGGTTTCATATTCATCTGTTTGAATGGATGATCATTCTCTTATTATGTGGCGGGATGTTTGCGCTTGAACTTGTGAATACAGCCATAGAACACGCTGTTGATCTCATGACAGAGGAGAGGCATCCACTTGCAGAGAGAGCAAAAGACGCAGCAGCAGGGGCTGTTTGCGTTTACGCGGTTATTTCGGTTATGATTGGATTGATCATCTTCCTACCGAAGGTGATGCAATAGAACGATGTTACTATTTATTAACATTTTGAGAAATGGGCGTGAAAATGTCACGTAAATTATGTAAAATATAAATGTGACAGTGGTACCATTTCTTCTGAAAGAGGGAATGAGCAAATGAACAAACAAGAGTTAATTTCAGAAGCGATTAAAGCAAGAGATTTTGCGTATGTACCCTATTCAAAATTCAAAGTCGGTGCAGCATTATTGTCGAAAGATGGAAAAGTGTATGGTGGATGCAATATTGAAAATGCATCTTATGGCATGTGTAACTGTGCGGAAAGAACAGCACTTTTTAAAGCCTATTCAGAAGGCATCACATCTTTTCAAATGCTTGCAGTCGTAGCTGACACAGATCGTCCTGTTCCACCATGTGGTGCGTGCAGACAGGTCATTTCAGAGCTATGTGCACCTGATATGCCAGTGATTCTAACCAACTTACAAGGACATATACACGAAACAACAGTAAACGAACTATTGCCAGGCGCATTTTCACCGGAGGATTTAAATGACTAATGAAAGCTTCAAATCTGGATTTGTATCAATTATTGGAAGGCCGAATGTAGGAAAATCGACCTTCCTCAACCGAGTGATTGGGCAGAAGATCGCGATTATGAGTGATAAGCCCCAAACCACACGGAACAAAGTGCAAGGTGTTTTGACAACGAGCACCTCACAGACGATTTTTATCGACACACCAGGAATTCATAAGCCTAAGCACAAGCTAGGGGATTTTATGATGAAGGTGGCGCAAAACACACTGAAGGAAGTCGACCTGATCTTATTCATGATCAATGCACAGGAAGGCTATGGAAAAGGTGACGAATTCATCATTGAACGACTAAAACAAACATCGACACCGGTGTTTTTGGTCGTGAATAAAATTGATCAGATTCATCCGGATGAACTGTTTCTTTTAATTGATGAATACCGCACCCGTTTCCCATTTAAGGAAATTGTGCCAATATCGGCACTTGAAGGGAATAATATTGATACGCTTCTTCGGCAGATTGAACATTATCTGCCGGAGGGACCTCAATTTTATCCTGCCGATCAAGTAACGGATCATCCAGAACGGTTTATTATTTCTGAATTGATTCGAGAAAAAGTGCTGCATTTAACGCGAGAGGAGATACCTCATAGTATTGCAGTAGCAATCGAATCTATTAAACCTGATGAAAATGGAAAGATTCATGTTGCGGCGACCATTGTCGTTGAGCGTGATTCCCAAAAAGGAATTGTCATCGGAAAAAAAGGTAGTTTATTAAAAGAAGTGGGACAAAAAGCGCGTCGAGATATTGAAGCATTACTAGGCTCGAAAGTGTATTTGGAGCTTTGGGTAAAAGTTCAAAAGGACTGGCGTAATAAGTCCACTCACCTGCGTGATTTTGGATTTAGAGAAGACGAATATTAAAAACGTACAGCTGTTATAAAATCTTACAATAAAGCGGCTCGTTTAGTAAAAATTGTTTATCATGAAATGGAGGTAGCCTGGTCAAGATAAAATTAAATATGTTGGATGTAGCGTTGCTGCTTCTAATAAAGAAAGGTGGGGTTTTTATGTTGAATTTTACATGGAACGTATTTTCACAAACAGGAAGCGTAGACACGTATCTTCTTTTCAAAGAGTTAGAAAAGGAGAACCTGGAAAGACCCGATGTACTTGAAGAAGAAATAGCACGATTTGATTTTCCAATTTTATAAATCTTGATCTCCTCCAAGCTCGGAGTGTCGACAAATGCTCATTAAAAGTGAAGGAATTGTCCTTAGAACCACAGATTATGGCGAAACAAACAAAATTGTCACGCTACTCACTAGAGAACATGGGAAGATTGGTGTGATGGCAAGAGGCGCTAAAAAATCAAACAGCCGCTTGTCAGCAATTAGCCAGCCGTTTTTATACGGAACATTCCTCATTCAATCATCCACAGGGCTCGGAACGCTCCAGCAAGGTGAAATGATGGAAAGCATGCGAGCGATTCGGGAAGATTTATTTCTTACCGCATATGCCGCATATATGACAGAATTGCTTGATAAAGGAACGGAAGAAAAGAAGCCAAACCCTTACTTGTTTGAGCTGCTTCTTCAATCTTTGCGCCATCTGAATGAAGGCACAGATGCTGAAATTATTTTATTTATAGTAGAAGTCAAAATGTTATCAGTGATGGGAATGAAACCTGAACTGGATCAATGTGTACATTGTGGTCATAAAGAGGGGCAGTTTCATTTCTCGATTAGAGACAACGGATTCATTTGTCAAAACTGTTTTGCGAAAGATCCATATAAACTGCCCTTATCTCCAGCAGCTGCAAGACTTCTCCGTTTGTTTCATTATTTTGATATATCGAGACTTGGTCAAGTGGATGTCAAACCACAAACAAAACAAGAGATTCGTCAAGTGTTAGATCACTATTATGACGAGTATTCAGGTCTTTATTTAAAATCTAAAAAATTCATGGATCAGATGGAATCCATGAAAAAGCTCATGGGTGACGAAAACAAAAGTTGACATCTCCCAAGACTTTTTGTAAGATCATCTAAGATCAATATGTTGCATTGACAGAAAGAAGTACTTACGTATCATCCATAAAAGCGACCTTAGGGCGGTGTGAGCTAAGGATGGAGGCGTAACGAAAGGCATTCTTGAGCAACGTAAAACAAAGAGGCTGGATGGCGATTCCAGCAAATAGGGTGGAACCGCGGGAAAAACTCTCGTCCCTATGTTTGCAAGGACCTTGCGAGCATAGAGACGGGAGTTTTTGTGTTCTCTGAAAAGGTTCTATTCCGCATCCGTCATACATAGCGGATCGCGTAGAAAAAGTTGGAGGTGCGATCATTGAATATTCAAGACATGATTTTGACTTTGCAAAAGCATTGGTCAAATGAGGGCTGCGTTTTAATGCAGGCTTATGACACAGAAAAAGGCGCAGGAACGATGAGTCCATACACATTCCTGCGAAGCATTGGCCCAGAGCCATGGAAGGTGGCATATGTGGAGCCTTCCAGACGCCCAGCTGATGGCAGATATGGAGAAAACCCGAATAGATTGTATCAGCATCATCAATTTCAAGTCATTATTAAGCCTTCACCTGATAATATTCAGGAACTATATTTAGATTCATTGAAGGCGCTTGGCATTGATCCATTGAAACACGATATTCGATTTGTGGAAGATAACTGGGAAAATCCATCTCTTGGCTGTGCAGGACTTGGTTGGGAAGTATGGCTTGATGGTATGGAGATTACGCAATTTACGTATTTCCAACAAGTTGGCGGCTTAGAATGTAAGCCCGTATCTGTTGAAATCACATACGGAATTGAACGTCTCGCTTCCTATATTCAAGACAAAGAAAATGTTTTTGATTTGGAATGGACAGACGGATTTACGGTGAGAGATCTATTTTCAATGGCTGAATATGAGCATTCTGTGTATACATTTGAAACATCAAATACAGAAATGCTATTTGATTTATTTACAACTTACGAAAAAGAGGCACATAGCCAAATGGACAAAGGACTTGTTCACCCTGCATACGATTATGTGCTCAAATGCTCCCATACGTTTAACCTACTCGATGCAAAAGGCGCCATTTCTGTCACTGAACGAACAGGCTATATTGGTAGAGTGCGTCATTTAGCGAGAAAAGTAGCCAAAACGTATTACGAAGAACGAGAAAAACTGGGATTCCCAATGCTAAAAGAGGAGGCGGCATCTCATGAATAAACAAGATGTATTACTCGAAATCGGCTTAGAAGAGATGCCGGCGCGTTTCATGGCAGAGAGCACAAAACAGCTAGGTGAAAAAGTAAAGGCGTGGTTTGACGCGCAAAACATTTCATTTGAAGATGTTTCCTTATATAATTCTCCGAGACGTCTTGCTGCTCTTGTCAAAGGTGTAGCAGAAAAGCAAGATGATATCAAAGAAGAAGCAAAAGGCCCAGCTAAAAAGATTGCCCAAGATGATGAAGGTCATTGGACAAAAGCAGCTGAAGGTTTTGCCCGTGGTCAAGGTGCTACAACAGATGATCTTTATTTCAAAGAGATCAAAGGAGTAGATTATGTCCATGTGCAGAAGTTTGAAGAAGGAAAACAAGTCAAAGACCTTCTGCCAGCACTAGGTGACATCGCTGCTTCATTAAGCTTTCCAAAAAACATGAGATGGGGTAGCAAAGATCTACGCTATATCCGTCCGATTAAATGGATTGTTTGTTTATTTGGTCAAGAGGTGATTCCTACTCAAATTGCAGGCGTACAAAGCGGACGGGAGACAAGAGGACATCGTTTTCTCGGGACGACAGCCAGCATAGATTCACCTGCAACTTATGTGCAAACATGTCAAGACCAGTTTGTCATTGTTGATATAGAGAAGAGAAAACAAATGATTACGGAACAGCTAGATGCTCTTTCTTCAGAAAAAGGCTGGGTGATTCCAGTCGATCCTGAGCTTTTAGAAGAAGTCAACAATCTTGTAGAATATCCAACTGTGTTGTTTGGATCCTTTGAAGAAGAGTTCCTTGCATTGCCAGAAGAAGTTTTGGTCACAACAATGAAAGAGCACCAGCGCTATTTCCCTGTGAAAAATGGGCAAGGAGAATTATTGCCACACTTTATTACAGTCAGAAATGGGAACAGCGAGGCACTCGAAAATGTCGCAAGAGGAAATGAAAAAGTACTCCGTGCACGTTTATCGGATGCGGCATTCTTCTATAAGGAAGACGAGAAGCTCGTCATTGAAGACAATATTAAAAAGCTTGATAAAGTTGTCTTCCATGAGAAACTCGGAACGATTGGTGACAAACTGAAGAGAGTGACAGACATTTCAACTCGTCTAGCAGCGCATATTGGAGCTGACGATGAAACGAAACAACGTGTTGCAAGAGCTGCAAGTATTTCAAAGTTTGATCTTGTCACCCAAATGGTGAATGAGTTCCCAGAGCTACAAGGAATCATGGGTGAGAAATACGCCAAAGCACTTGGTGAACATGAGGAAGTTGCAAAGAGTATCAATGAACACTACATGCCGCGTTTTGCTGGCGATCAAGCGCCGTCTACTTTCATTGGGGCAATTGTCGCAATCGCTGATAAACTAGATTCTATCTGTTCATTCTTCTCGATTGACGTCATTCCAACTGGTTCACAAGACCCTTATGGATTGCGAAGACAAGCGAGCGGTATTGTCCAGATCTTGCTCGACCGTCATTGGAATATCTCATTTAAAGAGCTATTACAGCTTGCACACATTGAGCCAGCCCATGAGACGGCACTTGTTGAATTCTTGACGCAACGATTAAAGCATGTCCTTCAAGCAGAACATATTCGACATGATGTCATCGATGCAGTACTTGATGTAGAAGATATCGAGCCTTATGCAGCCGTGAAAAAAGCAGCCGTCCTTGAGGAAAGTGTGAAACAAGAAAGCTTCAAAGAAACGGCGGAAGCGCTTGGGCGTGTCATTTCAATCAGTAAAAAAGGTGAAGATACACACATCGAACCAGCATTGTTTGAAAACGAACACGAAAAAGCTCTATTCGATGCTTATCAGCAGGTAGAGGTAGCCGCAGCAGAACATACGGCAGCGGGACAATATCAATTGGCACTTGATGCACTAGAGACGTTAAAAACACAGATTGTTCATTATTTTGATCATACAATGGTTCATGCAGATGACGAAAAATTAAAGAAAAATCGTTTGGCGCAGATGGTCAAACTTGCAAAAGTCATTCAATCATTTGCGAATATGAACAATTTAATTGTAAAATGAATATCCAAAAGCGGTTGCCTTTTCTGAAGGGCAATCGTTTTTTACTCATTTATTCAGCGTTTTTGAGGGATTTCTGTTTCATTCGGACAAAGATGCGCTATAATATGATAAGTTGTGAAAATGATCTACATAAGGAAAGACACGCTCTCTCTATTTAAAGGTGGTGAGTACAATCGAGTTAAATAAACGGCAAGAGCAGATTTTACAGATTGTCAAAGAGAATGGTCCGATCACTGGAGAGCACATTGCCGATCGGCTGAACTTAACAAGGGCAACCCTAAGGCCGGATTTGGCCATTTTAACGATGTCTGGCTTTTTAGAAGCAAGGCCAAGGGTCGGTTACTTTTTCACAGGGAAAACAGGCACGCAGCTTTTAGCAGATAAGCTGAAAAAGCTTCAAGTGAAAGATTATCAATCCATTCCAGTCGTGATCCATGAGAATGTTTCGGTTTATGATGCGATTTGTACGATGTTTTTAGAGGATGTGGGTACATTATTTGTGGTCGACGATCACTCTATTTTAACTGGTGTTTTATCGAGAAAAGACCTTCTTCGAGCCAGTATTGGAAAACAAGAACTCCCATCCATCCCAGTGCACATCATCATGACGAGGATGCCGAACATCACCGTTTGCCGAAAGGAAGACTTCATCATGGATGTGGCTAAACACTTGATTGAAAAGCAAATAGACGCACTGCCTGTCATTAAAGATACAGATAAAGGCTTTGAAGTAGTAGGCAGAATCACGAAAACAAACATGACCAAATTACTTGTGAGCTTATCGGAGAACGAAATACTCTAATCACAGAAGACTGCGAGGGGATGTTATGAGTAATCGCGTAATTTATGTTGTTTCAGATTCAGTAGGTGAAACAGCAGAGCTCGTGGTCAAAGCGGCGTTAAGCCAATTTGATGGCAGCTCATCTGACCATTCAAATATTAGAAGAATTCCATATGTAGAAGATATAGGTACAATCAAAGAAGTCATCTCATTGGCAAAGGCAGATAACGGTATTGTTTGCTTTACACTTGTTGTGCCGGAGATGCGCCAATTTTTAATACAAGAGGCAGAAGCGAACGGCGTCGTTTACTACGACATTATTGGTCCTCTAATTGATAAAATGGAAATTGCATATGGGAATGAAGCGAAACATGAGCCGGGTCGTGTACGTCAATTAGATGAAGACTATTTTAAAAAGGTTGAAGCGATTGAATTCGCTGTTAAGTATGATGACGGTAGAGATCCAAGAGGAATCTTAAAGGCTGATATTGTGCTCATTGGTGTATCGCGTACGTCTAAGACACCGCTATCTCAATACTTGGCTCATAAGCGTCTAAAAGTAGCGAACGTTCCGATCGTTCCTGAAGTAGACCCGCCAGAAGAGCTATTTTCAGTAGATCCCAAAAAATGCATCGGTCTAAAAATCAGTCCAGACAAACTCAATCATATTCGTAAAGAACGTTTGAAATCATTAGGTCTTAATGATCGCGCTATTTATGCGAATATTGAGCGAATTAAAGAGGAACTGGAATATTTTGAAAAAGTGGTTGATCGTATTAACTGTCAAGTCGTTGATGTATCGAACAAGGCAGTTGAGGAAACGGCGAATGTCATTCATCAAATGATGACAAGAAGAGGTTCCGAATAAACTCAGGATGTATCTCCTGGGTTTTTCCTATGGTGGGATATGGGTAAACAAAAACAATAGCAAATTAGCTGCATTTGTATTATAATAAAAAATTGTGATAAAATGATTGATTTTAGGTTTAAGTTAAGTCAAGAACGAATAAACTAATATTGGCAGAAGTCAAGTCATTCTGAACATAATTTTTCGACAAAATGAGTTTTACTCTTGAACACTTTATGGGGGAAAAGTATGATCTTTTTGCTTCGCTAAAGCAGGAATAAGGTGGAGGGATGGAGAATTAGTCACCTGAATGAACGTAAAAAAGGCAGGACGATTTATGTCGATGCAGATGCTTGTCCTGTAAAAGATGAAATTCTTTCTGTCGCATCTGAATTTCAAGTCCCTGTGACATTCGTTGCTTCATATGTCCATTTTCAAACAAGTCGATCACCACTTGAGGATTGGCGGTTTGTTGATACACACAAAGAAGCAGCTGACCTCGTCATTGCAAATGCGGCTTCTGCACATGATATTGTCGTCACGCAGGATATCGGCCTTGCTTCGCTACTCCTTCCAAAAGATGTCATCGTCCTATCAGAAAGAGGACGGATGTACAAAAACGATACAATTGATTTTGATTTGGAGCGGAGGCATATGTCGAGCAGACAGCGAAGAAAAGGTGTATACGGAAAAGGTCCCAAAAAGCTTTTAGAAGAAGATAAACAGCGATTTATTGTACAACTACAAAAAATCCTGTCGAATTATGAAGGGTTTTTGAATTAAAAGGCGAATAATGTACGACGGAGTGTTATTAGGATGAGCAAACGTATACCAGATGAACTTTTGGAGCAGATCCAAAAAAACGCAGACATTGTCGAAGTAATTGGCGAATACGTACAGCTTAGAAAGCAAGGTCGTAATTACTTCGGTCTTTGTCCATTCCATGGTGAAAATACTCCTTCATTCTCTGTTTCAGCAGATAAGCAAATCTTCCATTGTTTTGGCTGTGGTGCAGGAGGAAATGTCTTTTCTTTCCTGAGACAAATGGAAGGCTACTCATTTATCGAAGCCGTTTCACACGTGGCGGATAAGTACCATATTGACCTGCCAGATCATGTAGCGAATGCACAGGTCAGTTCTTCTTCTCAAGAAGATACAGCAGATCATAAAATGATGGAGGCACATGATCTTCTAAAGAAATTTTACCACCATTTGTTGGTAAATACAAAGGAAGGTCAAAAAGCACTCGATTATTTACGTTCACGAGGCTTTACGGATGAAACAATAGCCAAATTTGAGATCGGGTATGCACTAGACTCATGGGATTTCATGACCAAGTTTTTAGAAAAACGAGGGTTCGAACCCGTGATGATGGAGAAGGCAGGTCTTTTAATTCAACGTGAAAATGGTACAGGATTTTTTGACCGCTTTAGAGATCGCGTGATGTTTCCGATTCACGATCACCATGGCGCGGTCGTAGCTTTTTCCGGCAGGTCGCTCGGTGATCAGCAGCCAAAATATATGAATAGTCCTGAAACGCCACTTTTTCATAAAAGTAAGTTGCTTTATCACTTTCATGACGCGCGTATGCATATTAGAAAACGCGAAAGAGCTGTACTTTTTGAAGGGTTTGCAGATGTGATATCGGCTGTTACATCTGGTGTCGGTGAAAGTGTTGCAACAATGGGAACGTCTCTAACAGAAGAGCATGTGAAGCTTCTTAGACGGAACGTAGAAGAAATCATCCTATGCTATGACTCAGATACGGCCGGATATGAAGCAACCATGAAAGCATCGGATTTGCTTGGGAAAAGAGGATGTAAAGTTCGCGTTGCCATGATTCCAGATGGACTCGATCCAGATGATTACATTCGCAAATATGGCGGCGAGAAATTTAGGAACGACATCATAGATGCAAGTGTGACATTAATGACGTTTAAGATGAATTTTTTCCGAAGAGGGAAAAATTTATCAGACGAGGGAGACCGTCTTACTTATATGAAGCAAGTTCTCCGCGAAATTAGCCGATTAAACGGCTCCTTGGAACAAGAAATTTACATGAAGCAGCTTGCTGGAGAGTTCTCGATCTCACTTGACTCATTAAAAGAACAATTAGAGCTATTTGAAAAGCAGCAGCGGCAAGAAGTGAAAAACACGCAAGAAGAGAATGGACTTGAGAAACGGCGTGCACATCTATCAACACAGGTCAGACGAAAGCGTCTACGGCCCGCATATGAAAATGCAGAACGAATGTTACTTGCCCATATGTTAAAAAGCGATGATGTCATTCGTAAAGTGCTTGATAGAGTAGGGATAGAATTTAATATAGATTCACATAGGGCTCTTGCAACATACGTGTATGCACTGTATGAGGAAGGCAAAGAGCCAACGCCGCAGCACCTAATGAACCGTTTTGAAGATGATCAGATGAATCAGCTTCTTACGGATATACTAATGATTCAAGTCGGAGACGAACTAAGTGAAGCTGAGTTAAGTGATTATGTAAAAAAAGTGTTGAATCATCGGAATTTGGCAATGATAAAGGAAAAAGAACTAGAACGTGCAGAGGCGGAAAGACAAAAAGATTTCTTCAAAGCGGCAACACTTGCAAAAGAAATTGTTCAGTTGAACCGTACGCTGAAGTAATACGTTAATAAGTAATCCGCTTACGGCTGGCAATGAATCCTTTACAGGAGGAGCAAAAGAGACCGCAAGCATCTTGCCTTCATCATTATTTATATTATTCCTATTTGCTCGTACTGTTCTATATAGAGAGAAGAGCGGATGAGAAGCAAATCGCAAGTTACTTAAGAATTCGTTGCAAGCTTTGGAAGGAGGGATCCATAATGGCTGATAAACAAGCCCACGAAACTGAAACTGAACTAACCTTTGAACAGGTAAGAGACAAACTTACTGAAACGGGTAAAAAACGGGGCGTTTTAACATACGAGGAAATTGCAGAGCGTATGTCTAGCTTTGAAATTGAATCAGACCAAATGGATGAATACTATGAATATTTAGGCGAACAGGGTGTCGAACTCATCAGTGAAAACGAAGAGACTGAAGACCCGAATGTTCAGCAGCTGGCGAAAGCAGAAGAAGAATTTGACTTGAATGATTTAAGTGTACCACCAGGTGTCAAAATTAATGACCCTGTTCGTATGTATTTAAAAGAAATCGGCCGCGTCAATTTATTATCTGCAAAAGAAGAAATTTCGTATGCACAGAAGATTGAAGAAGGCGATGAGGAATCAAAAAGAAGATTAGCGGAAGCGAACCTTCGTCTCGTTGTCAGTATTGCCAAACGCTACGTCGGTCGTGGTATGCTGTTCCTTGATTTAATTCAAGAAGGAAACATGGGGCTCATGAAGGCGGTTGAGAAGTTTGATTACCGCAAAGGATATAAATTCTCAACATATGCGACTTGGTGGATTAGACAGGCGATCACGCGTGCTATTGCTGACCAGGCAAGAACCATTCGTATCCCAGTGCATATGGTTGAAACGATTAATAAATTAATCCGTGTTCAAAGACAGCTTCTACAAGATTTGGGGAGAGAACCAACGCCAGAAGAAATTGCTGAAGACATGGATTTGACACCAGAAAAGGTTAGAGAAATTCTTAAAATTGCACAAGAGCCAGTTTCTTTAGAAACACCAATTGGTGAAGAAGATGACTCGCATCTTGGTGACTTTATTGAAGATCAAGAGGCCACATCTCCATCGGATCATGCTGCATATGAATTGTTAAAAGAGCAGCTTGAAGATGTATTAGATACGCTAACGGATCGTGAAGAAAATGTGCTGAGACTACGTTTTGGACTGGATGACGGAAGAACACGCACATTAGAAGAGGTTGGAAAGGTGTTTGGCGTAACTAGAGAGCGGATCCGCCAAATTGAAGCGAAGGCTCTTCGTAAATTAAGACATCCTAGCAGAAGTAAACGATTAAAAGACTTCTTAGAATAGAACCCGAACGGATCTTGCGAGAGATCCGTTCTTTCATCATCAAAATGAAAACGCTTTTTCAATTCTGATTATATTTTACTGAATAACAAATGAATTTGCAACGTTCTTAGGAAAAGATGTATAAAAAATACATCAAAATGTCTTGGAAGCGTCAAATCTCTTGTTGCATAGTTTTGTCTAATATGTGAACTTGATCAAAGTATTGTATCATAATGCGTTTACTTTTTGTAAAATTAAAGTAGAATTAGAATTGTTTTCAAAGTATCAAAGGGGTTTTTACAAAGGGGAGGATGAAAGAAATGAAACGGAATCCACTTATACCATTCTTATTGATTGCCATTTTAGGAATTGGACTCACTTTTTTCTTATCAATGAAGGGGCTCAAAGATGAACAGAAGATCGCATCTGGGGGCGAAGAGCAAAAGCAAGAAGAGACTGCGAATGCTACACCGGAAGAATTGTATAAGCAAAACTGCTTAAGCTGCCATGGGGAGAATTATGAAGGCGGCGCAGGTCCTGCATTAAAAGGGGTTGGTGATAAGCTTGAAGTGGCAGAAATTAAGAAGAAAATTCAAGAAGGTGGAAATGGGATGCCAGGTGGACTCATTCCGAATGAAAAGCTAGATGAGATGTCGGAGTGGGTATCCAAAATCAAATAATATCGCACAAAAAGCTCTTTTTCCTAAGAAGAGCTTTTTTCATTTGAAAACGACTTTTAAAAAGTCCATAATTTATATAAGATAGACAAGTATGAACATTAAAGAAAAGTAGTGATATGTATGAATGAATTGAATTTATCAAAACGATTAAAACGGGTAGCAGACTTTTTACCAAAAGACGCTGTCTTTGCCGATATCGGGTCAGATCATGCTTATTTGCCATGCTACGCGATCTTACACCAAAAAGCAGTGAAAGCCATTGCGGGAGAAATCACCGATGGACCGCTTCAATCTGCGAAACAGCAAGTACATAGACTAGAGTTAGATGAACAAATCTCGGTGAGAAAAGGGAATGGCCTTGAAGTCATTGAACAAGGTGAGGTCAATGCTGTGACAATTGCCGGGATGGGCGGAGCCCTTATTGCAAACATCCTAAAAGAAGGCAAAGAGAAATTGGATGGAAAAGAAAGACTGATCCTCCAGCCTAATATCCATGCTTATCATATACGTTTATGGCTTTATCAAGAGGGATATGAACTTTTAGATGAAGTCATTTTAGAAGAGGATGGCAAGATATACGAAATCATCATTGCAGAAAAAGGCAATAAAGATCAAGCCTATCAACATATGTCGTTTGAAGCGGGGCTATTGGTTGGTCCATTTCTTGCGAAAGAACAGAGTGATGTCTTCCGACGTAAATGGGTGCAAGAGCTTCAACATATGGAGAAAATAGAAGGTCAAATCGCGCAGGCAGCGCCTACTGAAGAGAATAAAGAGCGACAGATAGAGTTGCAAAAGAAAATCATGTTATTAAAGGAGGTTTTAACTGTTGGCTAAAACAGTAAACGGTCATGAAATCATTCAATTGTTTATGCAATTTTCGCCAAAGGCTTACGCAATGGAAGGAGATAAAATTGGGCTGCAAATTGGGACATTAAATAAACGTGTTTCAAATGTGATGATTACGTTAGATGTATTAGAAAACGTGGTAGACGAAGCGATTGAGCGGAAAGTAGACTTAATTATCGCGCACCACCCGCCTATTTTTCGGCCATTAAAACATGTAGCAACTGACCAGCCAGCTGGGCGCATCATTGAAAAGTGCATCAAGCATGATATTGCGGTGTATGTGGCGCATACAAATTTAGATGTGGCTGATGGGGGAGTCAATGATTTACTCGCTGATGCATTAGAGCTCAAGGAAACAAAGGTGTTAGTTCCGACATATGAAGAGCAAATCAAACAGCTCATTGTGTATGTACCAGAGGAATTTGAAGAAGCCATCCGAGTGGCATTAGGAAATGCTGGAGCGGGCCATATTGGCAACTATAGTCATTGTGCTTTCTCAAATGAAGGGACAGGTAGCTTTTTGCCGTCAGAGGAGGCAACACCCTTTATCGGGGAGTCAGGCAAGCTAGAGTTTGTGAGAGAAGTGCGAATCGAAACGATTTTTCCAGCAAGTCTTGAAAAACAGGTCATTCGTGAGATGATCAAAGCACATCCATATGAAGAGGTTGCATATAGTGTACACACAACCGACCTTCCTCCCGTTCAAAAAGGTCTCGGACGCATTGGAGAATTAGAAAAACCGATGACACTTGAAGACTTTACACAATTGGTGAAAACAAAGCTAGATGTGAACGGTGCTCGTTTTGTTGGACAGAAGGACGCCGTTGTGAAAAAAGTAGCGGTGCTTGGCGGAGACGGAAATAAATACATCCATCAAGCGAAAAGAATGGGTGCTGATGTCTACGTTACTGGAGATCTCTATTTCCATGTGGCACATGATGCCATGATGATCGGGCTGCATGTGGTTGATCCAGGGCATTATGCAGAAAAGATCATGAAAGAGGGCGTGAAGCAGAAGCTTCAATCGCTATGTGACGATCAAAAGTATGATGTCCAGCTCTTTGTGTCTGAATCTAATACAAATCCATTTCAATTTATGTAAAAAATGTAGTTTTATAAAAAAGATGGATCATTCATAATCATTTTAATAGTAACCTCTTCGGTATGATATCCGCAAGAGGTTACTATTAAAAGATAGATTAAATATTATAAACAATGGGCATTTTTCTTATTAACGAGCCTTGCCCAATAGTGGAATATATAAATTTTGCTACATTCTCTCTAGAGACAGACAGTTTAGCCGATTGATTTCCAATTGAATAACCATAAAGTTGCCCGTTGTGTTTTATATTAGGATTAATCATTCTGACAACAGTCCAATCTAAATTGGATTGCTTAATCATCCTTTCCATCTTCTTCATTTCAGCATAGCCGTTTGGTAAAAAGAGTTTTGCCAATAATCCTGGCAAAACCGTCGATACGTTTTTCTTATCATCTTTCGATTGTAAGGCCGGAGTTGCTAGAGTAATCAATCTTTTTTTGTTGAACTTCTTCATTGCTTTGATAATCCGGTCATGCCCATCAGCAATTGGCGTACCTTTCAGCTTTCGAGATATATCAATCGAAGGCCCCATTGTGCTAATGACAACATCAGCTTCTGCAACTGCCGTTTCAATGGCTACTGTGTCCGAGAGTTCTCCTCTTACAAGCCGTAAGTTTGAATGATTTATCTTGATCTTCTTAGGATCTCTTACATAAGCAGTAACAAGATCTCCGTTGTCTAATGCAATTTCCATGAGAAGATGACCGATTGCACCACTTGCTCCAAAAATAGTTATGTTCATTTTTTTCCTACCACCTCGAGCTTATTATGTTCTAAATAAAATGTATCTAATGTCTATATCAAAGGTTGCTTTTATGACACATGATCATCCGTCACTAATTCTTCAACTCGATCTCTTTTCGTGTACATGTCATACCAAATGTCAGCGATTTTGTCTTGTACTCCGGAATTCGGCTGCATCCAGATACCAATCGAAACATGCCCAGCATAAATACCCTTGTCCTTTAATTCACTGCTCAAATTTAATATATAATTTCGAAGGCCAGAAACAGCAATTCCGACATTTCCCATCATTGGTACTGGATTGATTGCGGCAGCACCCGTCGTAAATAACAAAGCACCATCTTGTTTATCCAACATATCTGGAAGGACTTCTCGAATACTCGATATTGCACCCATAACATTGAATTGAAATTGGTAAAATGCATTTTCTTCTGTTACTTCCAAAGTATTGGCTACTGTATCGATACTCGGAGTAGGGCTATATTCAAGCACATCAATAAATCCGTATTTTTCTTTGATCTCTGCAAATGCTAAACCAATTTCTGCTTTATTTAATATATCTGCTTGATATGCTACTGCTTCAACACCTAATCCTTCTAATTCCTGAACCAGTTGGTTTAACTTTTCTTTATTTCGGGCAATAAGCGCCACACGAAATCCATTTTGTCCGAATTTTTTAGCAATAGACATTCCTAATCCAGGTCCTGCACCAACAATTACAATATTTTTCATCGTTTGATTCCTCCATAGCTTCAAATGTTTTGATCGCCTTTTGATTTTTAGCAAAACAAAATGATTTTATCTTAACTTGATTTTGAACATAACTTAAAATTTACATGTTCCATCTGAACAATAATGATCAAGTGATGGCTCTAATTGCTCTTTAGCGTTATCATTCACGTAATCTTCTTTCCAAATCTGTTGTAATGTTTCTGAAAATACTTGGGGAGATTGTGCACCTGACATGGTATATTTGTTATCTACTACGAAAAAGGGAACGCCTTGAATCCCCATGTCTGTACCTTCGGCTTTATCAGCTGCGAGATTCTCGCTATATTTATCACTTGCTAGAACATCCAACGTTTCGTTGGCATTAAGACCTAACTCACTTGCAAGTTGGGCAAGTGTTGCTGGGTCACCGATATCTAGTGAATCCGTGAAGTGAGCCTTCATAATTCGATCCATATATTCCTTTATCTTCCCATTCTCTTTTGCATAATACGAAAGTCGAAGTGCATCGTATGAATTCGTAGGAATCATTGTATCTAATTGATAATCTAACCCCGCCTTTTTCGCATACTGTTTCAACTGATTATTCATTTCTTTTGCTTTTTCATATGGGATACCATGTTTGGCAGATAAGACTTGATGGATATCCATACCTGTATTTTTTTTCGCATATGGATCTAATTGAAAACTACGATATACAACTTCTACTTTTTCTTTATGTTCAAATTGTTCTAACCCTATTTCAAAGTGATGTTTGCCAATATAACAAAACGGGCAGGCAAAATCTGACCAAATCTCTACTTTCATCTTTTAATTCTCCTTATTTTTAAATTTTTTCCGTCTGCGATTTAAACTAAGCGCAACCATTTTGGTCGTTGAAAACAACACTAGTAATTTAGGCAACACTAGTTGTATAAGTTATGATATGATGTGATAGAACAATTCACAACCATCAAAATGGCTAGTAAGTTGTTTACACAACATTTCTGTTAAATTGTCGTTTTTAAACATCAATATGAAGCCCAATAAGGAGAAGAAAAACGATATGGAAAAAAATGATCCGAGAATACTTCGTACAAGACAATTGATCGTAGACGCATTTATTTCATTAGCCAGCGAAAAAGACTTCAATTATATAACGGTACGTGATATCGCTGAAAAAGCAACGATTAACCGCGCTACATTTTATGCACACTTTGAAGATAAATTTGAGTTGCTACATTCTACAATCACCAATACTTTTTTAGACAAATTGAAAAAAAGAATTAATCATCACGATGGATTCAATGAGGAAGTCATTGCAAACATTTTCCTAGCTATGTGTGATCACCATAAAGAATTAAGCGACCTGTGCCATAAAGGTTATCATTCTTTAGGGACTATTATAGAAAGTAAAATTAAAGAAGAATTGCAGAAGTTAATAGCTGATCTTGTGCTAAAAGGAACAAAGAATACCAATTTCATAGGGGATAAACAAGTCGTAACAACCCTATCTACTGTACTGAGTTGGAGTATCTATGGAGTAACATACACGTGGAATAATAATGGAAGACCGATTTCAGCAGAAGAGTTAGTGACCAAGACTCTTCCAATATTCACAGATGGAATGAGGGAGTATTTCTTTTAATGAAACTCAATTACTATTCTGTTTTTTAAAAAGAATTATTTCATGTAAGTTGCCAATTGTATTTTTAAAGCTATAAAAAAACGTCAGAGCAAGTGACTCTGACGTTTTTCTTATTTCTTTGTTTTCACACGAGGTAAAATTTTTGATAGTGGAATAGCATGTTCAATGTTCCAAGTTGATTCATCGGCTGGATCGTAATTTTCTAAGAAGCGAATGACTTCTTTTGTGATAGGCGTTGGTGTAGAAGCGCCAGCAGTGACGGCAACAGTGTTTACGCCTTCAAGCCATTCTAGTTTAAGCTCACTTAAATCTCCAATCCGGTACGCTTTCGTTCCTGCGATCTCCATTGAGACTTGTGCCAATCGATTGGAGTTATTACTTTTTGGATCTCCAACGACAATGGTTAAATCTGCTTGACCGGCTTGTTCTGAAACAGCTTCTTGTCGCACTTGTGTAGCAAGACATATTTCTTGATGGTATTCGACATGAGGGTATTTCTCTTTAATCAGCTCCATCAAGTCATGGACATCCCATTGAGACATCGTGGTTTGATTTGTAATGAGCAGTTTATCTGATGTCAGATCGAGCGCTTCAATATCAGCTTCAGTTTCAATCAGATGCACTTTGTCCGGGGCTACGCCTACAGCGCCTTCTGGCTCAGGGTGACCCTTTTTCCCAATATAAATAATGTCATAGCCATCTGCTGTTTTTTCTGAAATGAGGTCGTGGGTTTTGGTCACATCTGGACATGTGGCATCAATGGCGACAAGGCCTTTTTCTTCTGCGATTTGACGAACCTCTGGTGACACACCATGAGCGGTGAAAATCACTGTGCCGCTATCGACCTGCTTTAAAATGTCTAATCGGTTCGGGCCGTCAAGTGTGTAGATCCCGTCTTCTTCAAAGGCATCTGTCACATGTTTGTTGTGAACAATCATACCTAGTATATAAATCGGGCGTGGCAAGTTTTGATCAAGGGCGGCGTTTTTAGCAATAACCATTGCATCTACAACACCGTAGCAATAGCCACGCGGTGAGATTTTGATTACATTCATTTATTCGTCCTCCTGTAGGGAAGTGCTGCAAAAGAGAAGAACAATATAAAAAGCCGTAAAAACGGCTTTTTCTTCATTCTCTTGCTACCATTATAGCCAAAGTAAGTGTATATATCAAAGATTGTTATACGATATGGACACTTCGCCTTCAAAAGATCACTAGACATATAGTTTTGGAACAGAGCGTCCCGATTTTTTCTTCGGTGTTTCTTCAGGAGATGATGTGCTAGGATCTGAATGATCTTTTTCTTCATTGATTAGGTTGTCTTCTTGTTTGTCTTTTTCTTTTGGCTCGTCATCGATTGCCGTTTCTTCATGTTCTTTCACTGTTTCCTCATTGGTCTCATTAGAATCGGCGTCCGCATCATTCGTCTCCGCATCATCATCTGCACTCCCAAGCTGACTGTACAGCTTAATCATTGCAGGTAGATTTCTCACTAAAGGGCCGTATTGCTGAATCATTGGCGTGAATTGTTGCGCGACCCCGAGTACTTTCTGAACATTTCCTAGCATACTTGATAAGGTCGCTGGATTTGCGAAGCTCTGGATTCCTTGTAATCCCGCACCCGCACCGCCTCCAGAGATTCCTGCTCCCCCAGCGCCAGGAAGAAATTTTGCGAGCATGCCTTTGATACCGGCTCCACCGCCCAGTGCCCGGCTCTCGCCTGCTGGAATCCCTCCGACACCGCGTAAACCACCGCCTTGTACAGACGGGGAACGAGGCATCATATGTTGAAGTTGATTTCCTTGTCCTTGAAAAGGCTGGTTGATAGGTGCGGGTTGATTCCTTTGAAATATCTCTGACGGCCCACCATTTCCAAGGTGCCGGCGTGAGGGACGTCGCGGTTGAAAATCGCCCATAGGCCTTTGCCCTAACATACTTGTACCTCCCTTCCTGAAACTCTTTCTCTTCATAGGGTATGCAAGGAAGCAACAAATGGTTTCCTGTGAGAAAAGCGGACATGGTTTTTTTGCTAAAAATCCGCTATAATGGGGAGATGAGCAAAAAGGCATTTGCCTTAAGGAGTGAAAACATGAAAGAAACGAAATTTACGACATATGAATTAAAGCCTTTTATTATAGATGCGATTCATGAATTGGGCTTTTACGAGCCAACTGATATTCAAAAAAGAATCATCCCAGCGGTTTTAAAAGGAGAAAGTGTAATTGGACAATCACAAACAGGTACAGGGAAAACCCATGCGTATTTAGTACCGCTCATTCATTCGATTGATCCAAGCAAAGAACAAGTACAAGTGGTGATAACGGCACCTACGCGAGAATTAGCCAATCAAATTTTCAAAGAAGCTCAGACGATTTTAAAGAACGCGTCGCCAGAAGAAGAAATCAAGGCGAAGCTCTACATTGGTGGAACAGATAAACAAAAGTCCATTCAAAAGCTGAAGAATCAACCACATTTGGTTGTCGGTACCCCTGGACGTATTGCTGACCTCATTCATGAACAAGCATTGAATGTATACAAAGCGACATCCCTCGTGATTGATGAAGCGGATTTAATGCTAGATATGGGATTTTTGGAAGATGTGGACCGGATTGGTGCACAAATGCCAGAACAATTGCAAATGCTTGTGTTCTCAGCGACGATTCCTGAAAAATTAAAGCCTTTCCTCAAAAAATATATGGACAACCCGAAATATGCACATGTTGAACCGAAACGGATGACGGCTGAAAACATTCAGCATGTTTTAATTCCATCAAAACAACGTGACAAATTAAAATTGCTCCATGAGATGGTTACAAATATCCAGCCTTATTTAGGCATCATTTTTGCCAATACAAAATCAACAGTAGATGAAATTGCTGCTTTCCTTCAAGAACAAGGAATGAAAATTGGTGTACTTCATGGCGGACTAACACCACGTGAACGTAAAAAAGTGATGAAACAAATTGAAGATTTAGAGTTTACCTATATTGTGGCATCAGACCTTGCCGCTCGTGGAATTGATATTAAGGGAATTAGCCACGTGATCAACTATGAGCTTCCGTCTGATCTTGATTTTTATGTTCATCGTGTAGGACGAACAGCCAGAGCGGGTTCTTCTGGAATTGCGATGACCATTTACGATCTAGCAGATGAGGATGCACTCGTACAGATTGAGAAAATGGGCGTGGTGTTTGAAAACAAAACAATCGTTCACGGAGAATGGCGAGATGCTGATGACCGTTTGAAACGCCAAAGACGCAAAAAAGCACCAAACGAAATTGAAGAAAAAGCAAAGCGTCTTGTGAAAAAACCGAAGGCCGTCAAACCTGGATATAAAAAGAAAATGACGCGTGAGATCGATAAAATTAAGAGACAAGAGCGAAGAAAGACAAAGCGTAACGGAAAGTAGGGAGAACCATTGTTGAAAATTGGATCGCATGTATCCATGAGTGGAAAACATATGCTTCTTGCTGCAAGTCAAGAAGCTGCCTCTTATGGTGCGAATACGTTTATGATTTATACGGGTGCACCGCAAAATACACGCCGTAAGAAAATCGAAGACCTCAATATTGAAGCTGGACAAGCACATATGAAGGAGCATGGCATGACAGATATCGTTGTACATGCACCATACATTATCAATATTGGGAACACTGTCAATCCTGCTACCTTTGAGCTGGGGGTTGATTTCCTTCGCTCAGAAATTGAACGAACACAAGCGCTTGGATCGAAACAAATTGTTCTTCACCCAGGTGCACATGTAGGGGCAGGGGCAGAGGCTGGAATTCAAAAAATCATCGAAGGTTTAAATGAAGTCATTGTAAAAGGACAAGAGGTTCAAATTGCACTCGAAACAATGGCCGGCAAAGGCTCGGAATGCGGAAGAAGCTTTGAAGAGCTTGCCCAAATCATTGATGGTGTGACACATAACGAAGCGCTTTCCGTTTGCTTTGATACGTGCCACACGCATGATGCAGGATATCCAATCGTCAGCGACTTTGATGGTGTTTTAGAGGAATTTGATCGAATTGTTGGGATTGATCGCATCAAGGTTCTTCATATCAATGACAGTAAAAATGTGCAAGGCGCAAGAAAAGACCGACATGAAAATATCGGTTTTGGTGAAATTGGATTTGATGCACTGAGCTATATTGTGCATCATCCGCAGCTGCAAGATGTGCCGAAAATTTTAGAAACGCCTTATGTAGGTGAAGATAAAAAGAACAAAAAACCACCTTACAAGTTTGAAATTGCTATGCTAAAAGAAAAGCAATTTGATGAAGGCTTACTAGAAAAAATTACGCAACAGTAAACAATGACATGCAACTCGATAAGGTGCCGCTAAATGCGGCCCTTTTTTGCTTAGCTTGAAAATTGATTAAATAGATCATTGACGGTTTGTGCTGTTTGCTTAGACGTAATGGCTTCCACTTGTTTAAGAAGCCTAGCTCGTTCAGCATCATGAAAGATATTCACGTTTTTCCCATTCATGAGTTTGGCGACCTCGACAGCTTGGTTGTTCGTTAAGCTAACCCCATACTGCTTTGCATACTTTAACAAATCATTTGCTGTGATCTGATTCAGCCGTTGGAGCACAATTTTTTGGATTAAAATCAATGCAAACTCCTCCCCTCTGTAACAATGTATGGGCGAAACCGGAAAATGTGCAATAAATTTCATTTGGCTCCGTGAAATGATAAAATAAGAAAGTCAATATCATGTTCATTGAAAATTTAACAAGTGTAAAAGGGGAGAACCTATGGCAAATCGAACACATCATAGAAAGGAATCAGTGCCTCATTTTATCATGAGGATCTTTCTGATCTTAGTAGGAGCTGCATGTGCAGCAGTTAGTATCGAATTATTTTTAGTGCCAAACAATATTATTGATGGGGGCATCATCGGCATCGCACTTATTTTGGATTATCTTTTTACCGATAACCCATTCATTAATTTTGCGACGATTGTTGTCATTTTAAATATTCCATTTATGATATCGGGATACAAACATATCGGGAAAACCTTTCTTGTATCCACTGTCATTGGAATTGTCAGCTTGGCTCTTATTGAAACATCATTACATCATGTCGAAGCCTTTACAAATCAGCCGATCTTAGCGACTGTATTTGGAGGACTATTACTTGGCTTTGGTGTTGGGTTAGTGATACGAAATGGCGGATCAATGGACGGGACTGAAATTTTGGGTATTCTACTCACGAAAAAAATACCTTTTTCAGTCGGTGAGTTTGTCATGATCGTCAATGTGTTCATTTTCATTTGGGCAGGCTTTGTTTTTGGACCAGAGCAAGCGATGTATTCTGTCATGACATATTATTTGGCAATGAAAACGATTGATGCTGTTATTCAAGGATTAGATGAAACAAAAGCGGTCATTATTGTGTCCGATCATTTTGATGAAATATCCAATGCGATTCTTCACCGTCTTGGTAGAGGAACGACAAAGCTTAGAGGAAAAGGCGGCTATTCAGATGAAGAAAAAGATGTCATCTATGCCGTTGTGACGAGGCTTGAAATTACAAAGCTAAAATCCATCGTATTTGAAATTGATGACCAAGCTTTTATCACGATTATGGATACACATGAAACAAGGGGCGGAAAGTTCAAAACGGCGATTCATTAGCTTTTATTTTACTTTTTCATGTTTCTTTTATATAATGAAATATAGTGTATAAACAAAGGAAATGGCGTTTGCCATTTTCTTTTTGCTGTATAAATCGTAATCATTCTTTTATATTGTGTTAAAGGTGGAAATATTCATGGCAAAGCCAATTATTGAAATGAAGGACGTTTCCTATTCGTATGGACAGCGAAATGTCATTGATCACATTCATTTAACAGTCGAGGAAGGGAACTTTCTAGCGCTGGTGGGACCGAATGGATCTGGTAAAACAACCTTATTAAAATGCCTGCTCGGGCTGATAAAACCTCAAAAAGGGGAACTGAAACTATTTGGTACGCCTGTTTCAAAATTTAAAGACTGGGATCAAATCGGTTTTGTTTCCCAAAAGGCGAATAGCTTTAATACAGGGTTTCCTGCCTCAGTATACGAGGTAGTTGCAAGTGGACTGACGGCGAAAATTGGCTTATTCAAGCGAATGAATAAGCAGGATAAATGGCAGGTAGAAGAGGCCATTCGTTCAGTAGGAATACAAGACTTAAAACATCAAAACATCGGAGAGCTATCTGGAGGTCAGCAGCAGCGTGCCTTTATCGCAAGAGCTCTTGTCAGCCAGCCGAAGCTCCTTATTTTAGATGAGCCGACGGTTGGGGTTGATCAAAAAACCGTTGAAGGGTTCTATCAGCTGTTAGAAACATTAAATCAAGAAAAAGGGATGTCATTGATTCTCGTCACACATGATGTCGGAACCGTATCTGATAAAGTGACGCATGTCGCTTGTTTAAATCAGCAATTGCACTTTCACGGAGATGCAAAAACATTCGATTCCATGGATGATCAGGCGTTGTCTCAATTTTATGGGCATGACATTCAAGTGATTCATCACGACCATCATCACCATCATGGGGGACACGAATAATGTTATTTCCATTTTTTCAATATGAATTTTTACAAAATGCGTTTTTTGCAGGGTTGCTCATTGGATTTATCGCACCTTTACTTGGTGTGTTCATTGTCGTAAGACGGCTGTCTCTTATTGCTGACGCTCTTAGTCACGTTTCACTTGCGGGGATTGCAGCAAGTCTATTCCTTGATAAAAAATTCGGTTTGCTGACAGGTGTGAGCCCACTTTACTTAGGGATGGCATTCTCTGTCGCAGGGTCCTTGTTCATTGAGCGGCTAAGGTCGGTATATAAGCATTATCAGGAGCTAGCGATTCCGATTATTTTGTCTGGCGGTATTGGTGTTTCCGTGATTTTCATCTCACTAGCCAATGGATTTAATACGGATTTGTTTAGTTATTTGTTCGGTAGTGTGAGTGCAGTATCAAGAGTAGATCTTTGGGTGATTATCGCCATTTCTGTCATTGTCGTACTTGTCGTGGTGCTATTGTATAAAGAGCTGTTTTTACTCTCGTTTGATGAAGAACATGCAAAAGCATCTGGCATTTCAGCAAAATGGATTCATTTTATTTTTATCCTAGTTGTAGCGTTAGTCATTGCGGCATCTATGCGTATCGTGGGTACGCTCCTAGTGTCAGCGCTCATGACGTTACCTGTTGCTGCAAGTATTCGAATTGCCAAAGGGTTTAAACAAGCTATTTTTCTTTCAATATTGTTTGGTGAATTATCGGTGCTTGTCGGATTAATTTTAAGTTACTATTTGGACCTTGCGCCGGGCGGAACCATTGTGATGCTGTCCATATTGATTTTGATTGGGTGTATTAGTATTGAGAAATTCAGAAGGGGGAATCATCATGAACGTACAAGAAGCGCTTGATTTATTAAAGGAAAAAGGCTACAAATATACAAGCAAACGTGAAGATATGCTGCAACTGTTTTCTGATTCTGATAAATACTTAACAGCTAAAAATGTGTTAACATCATTAAATGAGGATTATCCGGGACTAAGCTTCGATACGATTTATCGAAATCTTTCCTTATATGAGGAATTGGGCATATTGGAAACAACGGAGCTGTCAGGTGAAAAGCTATTCCGCTTTAAATGTTCTTTTTCTCATCATCATCACCATTTTATCTGCCTTGCGTGTGGTAAAACAAAGGAAATTGATGCCTGCCCAATGGACAGGTTAGAAGCAGATTTAAAGGATTACCATATTAGCGGACATAAATTTGAGATTTACGGTACATGTCCTTCTTGTGAACCGAATGAAGTGCATGCATGAACGAGCCAGTTGACGAACTGGCTTTTTTTTACACCCCTTTTGAAAACGTTTTACATTTCACCCACGTTTCATTAAAATGAGATCAACAGGCATCATGATGGTGAGGAGGAGACAACGTGGCTTATTACGTGGTATTTGATGTGGGCGGGACAAAAACAAAACATGGATTGATGAATGAAAGCGGAGATCTCATCACAAGTGGTGACTATGCAACGAATTGTCATCAGCTTGCGCCGTTTTTAGAGGCAATGGAAGGTGTCGTGAAACAATATCAACAAATGTATGAAGTAAGTGGTGTTGCTGTTAGTCTTCCTGGCTTTGTGGACAGTCAAACCGGTTATACAGAATTTGCAGGGGCAGTGATTGCCCTAAATGGTCACAATATCAAAACCCTTTTGGAAAAACGTCTTTCACTTCGGGTGGAAGTGGAGAATGATGCGAACTGTGCAGCGTTAGCCGAAAGAAATAGCGGTCATGCCAGAGGGTGTGACAATTTTATCTGTATGACCATTGGTACAGGTGTAGGTGGTGGTATTTTTGTGAACGGACAGCTCGTTCGCGGGGCTTCTTTTCGAGGCGGGGAGTTTGGCATGATGCTAACTGAAACGGAAAATGGACAATTTACAACCCTTAATAGCACCGCTTCAACTGCTGGTTTGATTCGTACCTATAAAGAAAAGCAACAAATTCCACAAAGTGCACAAATAGACGGTCGCATGATATTTGAACAGGCGTCAGATGATCCGTCCATTCAAATGATGCTTGAACAGTGGTATAAACGAATTGCTGTAGGTATTTATAATGTCACCGCAACTCTTAATCCAGAAAAAATTTTAATTGGTGGCGGTGTGAGTGGCAGATCAGATTTAATTTCAAACGTTGAAAAGTATTTACATACACTGCCTGCTTGGAAAGACATTCAGGTGAGCATTGAACCATGCTACTACTTGAATCAAGCAGGGATGAAGGGAGCCTTGTATCATTTTTTAATGAAAGAAGGTCATCCAGTCTAAAAAAGCCGATCTGTTGAGGGATCGGCTTTTTTGTGGCTGTCATTAATAGGTTGTTTGTAGTCTTTTTTCATATTGCTTTATCCACTGATCCGCTTCTTTCCAGTGATTGACGCGGATAATTCTGTCGTCAGTTGGCATTTGGTTATAAGGGGAGTTAAAAAGAATGACAGGGATATTGGCTTCTTTTGCGATCATTGTGGCATTTCCATGATGATCTTCGAAAAACACATCAATGTTGTGTTGTTGAACAGCTTCGAGTTTATGATGACCCCCGACAAGCTCGATGTCATCGTAGTGAATTTGATGTTCTTGAAACCATGTGTACGTCACATCTGTGAGATGCTTTCTTCTTGCTGTGATATAGATCAATTTGTGATGCTCTTTCATTTGATTCAAGATGTTTTTTGCACCTTCAGCAGGTTTCGCGTGTTTATAAATAAGAGGCTCTTGCTGATCCATCCAGCCCCAAAATTCTTCATTCGAAATCTTTAAAAGCTTCGTCAAATCATATTCTGTCATATCTTCTAGTGTGATGGCACATTGAAACGACTGATTTAAGTAGGGAACAAAAGTGTCCTGCGCCGTCACAGTGCCGTCAATATCAATTCCTAAACGTAACATGCCCACACTCCTCATATTTATACTCTTAAAGTGTAACATAATCTATTCACAATTCCAGTAAGTTTTAGCAAACATGAAACAGACATTTCTGCTCATACTAAAAAAGCTCCTTTCTATTAAACAAAAGGGGGAATTGATGATGGAAAGAGACAATTTTACACGTAATGATCGAGAAATCGACACGAACTTTAGTAACGATGATGGCTATTTAGAGGAAACAGCTGCTGAAATCGCAGAGCCTTATCAAGCATCAAGAGATCGAGAAGACAGACGAGGACGTGACCGTGTAGGTGACGAATCAGGCAGTAAAGGGCTAGGTTATACCGCTCTTGCCATTGCGATTATCTCACTGTTTGTATTCCCAGTGTTATTAGGGGTAACCGCGATTGTCGTTGGTTATATGGCAAGAAGAAAAGGAGCACAAGGGCTTGGCGCATGGTCAATCGGGATTGGGATTGTTTCCGTCATCCTTGGCATTTTTATCACCCCGTTCTTTTAATAAGAACAGAAAAACGCCTGACATCACTGTCAGGCGTTTTATTATGCGTTTGTTAGTTTTTGTTTCTCAGCTTCCATTTTTGCGTAATGTTCTTCAGCAATTTTATCAATTTCTTTTTTCAGCTCTTCGACCATTGTTTCTTCTGGTACTTTACGCACGATTTCTCCTTTGCGGAACAGGAGACCTTCGCCTCTAGCGCCTGCAATGCCGATATCGGCTTCACGGGCTTCACCAGGACCGTTTACAGCGCAGCCAAGAACGGCTACTTTAATCGGAGCTTTAATTTTCGAGATGTATTCTTCTACTTCATTTGCGATGCTAATGAGGTCAATTTCAATTCTTCCACAAGTTGGGCAAGAAATCAGTGTGGCTGCATTTGATGCAAGACCGAATGATTTCAATAACTCACGTGCCACCTTGACTTCTTCAACTGGATCAGCACTTAGTGAAATACGAAGTGTGTTTCCAATTCCCATATTTAAAATCGCACCAAGTCCAGCTGCACTTTTTACAGTTCCGGCAAATAAAGTTCCTGACTCTGTGATGCCGAGGTGGAGAGGGTAATCAAACGCCTTCGCCGCTTTTTCATACGCCTCTATCGCAAGGTTGACATCAGATGCTTTCATACTAACGATGATGTCATGGAAGTCTAGGTCTTCTAAAATTTTAATGTGATGTAGTGCACTTTCAACCATTCCATCTGCTGTTGGATAGCCGTATTTATCAAGGATTTTTTTCTCTAACGAACCGGCGTTCACACCAATACGGATTGGAATGCCTTTTTCTTTCGCTGCTTTGACAACAGCTTCTACTTTTTCCCGTCTCCCGATATTCCCTGGGTTGATACGGATTTTGTCTGCACCAGCTTCAATGGCTTTTAGTGCAAGTTTGTAGTCAAAATGAATATCGACTACAAGTGGAATGTTGATTTGTTTTTTGATATCAGCAATAGCATTTGCTGCTCGTTCGTCAGGACAAGCGACTCGTATGATTTGACAGCCTGCTTCTTCAAGACGTTTAATTTCAGCAACTGTCGCTTCGACATCATGCGTTTTTGTCGTTGCCATACTTTGTATGACGACTTCATTATTTCCACCTATAGTTAAAGGCCCCACTTTTACGGGACGCGTTTTAGTACGATGTGTGATTTCACTCACTTGTCAATCGCTCCTTAGTGTACATGCAATGCAATGACCATGCACGACGTGTTTTACATTTCATATTGTAACAGTCTCTTTGTATGAATGACAAGGAATTAACGTTTTATCTCTCGTAGACCGGAAACTTATATGTGCTGCCTGCTTGGATTTCATTCGCTTTGACGCCTTTATTCAGCGCTTCAAAATCCTCGATGACTTCTTCAAGAGGCTGATTTGTTTGGACGATGGATACAACGGTCTCTCCTTTTTTGACAGTGACCGTCTTGTATGATGTGTCTACAGAGGTCTGAATGGCATTTGCAGGAACAGCGTGTCCCGCTTGATGAGGAATCGTACCGTACTTTAAATCAAAAAAGATAATAAAGAGCACAAACAAGCTAACAAGTAAAAAAATAATTCGCCGCATATTGATCACCGCTTTTATGATTTTACTTCAAATGTATGCATGTCCGGAAATGATAGAACCAAAAAGGGGTAAAAAGCGAGATTTGTTCGGTCTAGTTCGTTCTACTAAGCCTTTTTAGGGAAAGAAAAAAACCACTAGAAAAGTGGTTTATTTTTTAGCGGGTATTTCTTTTACAACGAGATATAAAAAGATAAAGTTAATCGCCCAATTTAATAAAAATGAGTTGGCAACCGGCGTGTTTAGCGCACTCATAATGGCGAAAAAGACGGTTGTTAATGTGAGAGAATAAGCCGAGAGCTTCCAAAGCATTTGGAAGGATAGCTCCTTACGTTGCATTCGCTTAATAAATGTACCAAGCATGGCGAGGAACGTGGCACTGATAAACATGAGAGCCGCTGTTGATAGATAAAGTAAGACGCAAATGATTGGAATGATGACTGCTTGGTTTTGGTTTGTCACTTGTGCGAGATCATCTTTTGTCAACGTACCACCAAGGAGCTGGTATGGAATATCAGTCATTTGCCCTTCAATCGCAATCACCGCTTTGTCTTTTAATAGAGCGATAGCCAATTGCTTTGTTTCAATCTCACTTGATTTTATTTTTTCATCAGGATCAAAGATAATGGTGACCCCGTTTTCTTGTTTTTCTATCGGAGTCTTTTGATCTGTTTGAAGCTGCCCTTTTTCAATCGTAAAATCCGGAAAGTCCTTTTTCATCACGTGTTCAAATCCGGATATGGTATTCGAAATTTGTTGACTCATATGATAGCCCTGAGGGACAGATGCGATCAATGACAAAATAAAAATAAACAAAATGGCTTTTCCAATCCCTGAAAAGCGTGCTCTTGCAATATCTTTTGGTGAGTAAATTCCTTTTACTAACAACTTAAATACGTTCAACCGTTTCACTTCCTACATTCTTTTCTGTTCTTTCACATTGTATCAATGTCTATCCATCAAGTACAAGTATCACCTATATGGCTGGTGAAGAGAAGGGGAATGGGGCATAATGAAAGGCAGTTGATAAAAAGGGGGCGTGATGACGTGGATGTGCTGTATTGGATACTGATTGGCTGTGCATTTGTCGTGGCATTTGTTGGTCTCATTTATCCAATTATCCCTAGTGTTGTTTTTATGCTCCTTGGTTTTATCTTATATGGTGTCTTTTTCAGCTTTGAACCGCTTACTTTCACATTTTGGCTCATTCAAGTGATGTTAACAGTCGTCTTGTTTGTAGCTGATTACGTCTCAAACCTGATTGGTGTGAAGCGTTTTGGCGGTAGTCGAGCTGCCATATGGGGGAGTACGATTGGCTTGTTAATAGGTCCATTTGTCATTCCGATCGCAGGGATTATATTAGGGCCTTTTATCGGAAGTGTTCTTGCAGAGCTGCTTGTTCATCGTAAAGATGTGAAGACGAGTATAAAAGTTGGTGTAGGCTCATTGATTGGATTTGTCTCAGGTGTATTTGCAAAAGGTTTTATCCAAACACTGATGCTGGGAATTTTTTTGTTTTATGTGCTTCGCTAAATTGATAAAAAAGTGTTTAAAAATGATTTAAAAGGGCTAAATACAACATAATCACTGAAATGTTTCAGATCATGAGCAATAACGTTGAAACTAGCTGTTTCTTTTGATACTCTTTGAATAAGGAATGGCTTGCTAAATTAGGAAGCATTTCAGTACATACATTACTAAGGAGGAATTTAACCATGGCTTTTAAACTTCCAGAATTACCATATGCTTATGACGCATTAGAACCACATATCGACAAGGAAACAATGACGATTCACCACACGAAACACCATAACACATACGTTACAAACTTAAACAAAGCAATTGAAGGTGTATCAGCTCTTGAAAACCAATCAATTGATGAGCTTGTAGCTAACTTGAACTCTGTGCCTGAAAACATCCGTACAGCAGTACGTAACAACGGCGGAGGACATGCAAACCACTCATTATTCTGGACGCTTCTTTCACCAAATGGTGGCGGCGCACCAACTGGTGAACTTGCAGATGCGATCGAAAAAGAACTAGGTGGATTTGAAAAGTTCAAAACTGATTTCGCTGCTGCAGCTGCAGGACGCTTTGGTTCTGGTTGGGCATGGCTTGTTGTGAACAATGGCAAACTTGAAATCACAAGCACACCAAACCAAGATTCTCCTTTAACTGAAGGGAAAACACCAATCCTAGGACTTGACGTTTGGGAGCATGCTTACTACTTGAACTACCAAAACCGTCGTCCTGATTACATTTCAGCATTCTGGAATGTCGTAAACTGGGATGAAGTTGCTCGCCTATACAGCGAAGCAAAATAAATCAATTGTTCGAATGAAAAGACCTGCTCGATGTGAGCGGGTCTTTTTATATTTTCCCTCCTTTTTTTACATATCTACCTTTCGATGAGACAGACTATTGTGTAGAAAAGGAGAATGAAATATATGAGCAGATTGAAAAAAATGTTTGGGGACATGGATGTCACAAGAGATTTATTGCTCCTCCTCACGATTGGCGGATTATACGCACTGGCCATCGCGCTTTCAAATACGTTTGTGAATGTGTATTTATGGAAACAGTCTGGACGATTTACAGATATTGCAATTTATAACTTGGCGATTGTTGTATTACAGCCTATCACTTTTTTAGTTGCGGGTAAGCTCGCCAAAAAAATCGATCGCGCATTTGTTCTTCGTTTTGGTGTCATCTTCTTGGCCGCTTTTTACTTAATTGTATTATTAGCAGGAGAACAAGCGGCGGCGCGGCTTGTCTTATTAGGAAGTGTCCTTGGGATTGGTTATGGTTTTTACTGGCTAGCTTTTAATGTATTGACCTTTGAAATCACAGAACCTGAAACGAGAGATTTTTTTAATGGCTTTTTAGGTGTTCTCACATCTACAGCTGGCATGATCGGTCCACTTCTTTCGGGTATCGTCATTTCTCAATTAACAGACGATACAGGCTATACCGTTATTTTCACTTTATCTCTCATTTTGTTTTCGCTAGCAGTCATCATGAGCTTCTTTCTTAAGAGAAGGCAATCAAAAGGCAAGTTTATGATCAAACAAATTTGGAGAGAGCGACACGCTGATGAGAATTGGCGTAAGATTACGTCGGCACACTTTTTTCAAGGACTAAGAGAAGGGGTCTTTGTCTTTTTAATCAGTGTCTTTGTGTTTATCGCCACAAATAGTGAACTGGCTCTTGGCACATTTGGTCTTGTGAATTCAGGCGTCGCTTTTTTTACTTATTTTTTCGCTACACGGTTGATTAAGAAGAAATGGCGAAAAAAAGCCATCATGTTTGGCGGGCTGATTCTCTACGGTGCCATTTTCTTAATCGTGTTTCACCTATCCTATGTATCACTGCTCATGTATGCAGTGGCCATCGCCATCGGTTATCCTCTCTTGCTAGTTCCATATGTGTCTTTAACGTATGATGTGATCGGACATGCCCGGTATGCAAGGAAGGCTCGAATTGAATATATCGTCGTCAGAGAATTGTTTTTAAATGCAGGGCGTATTTGTTCCATTCTCTTGTTTCTCTTATCAGTGACACTATTAGGTGTTGAAATCGGTGTACCTGCATCGCTCGTCGTGCTAGGAGCGGGACACACACTCATCTATTATTTTGTCAAAGACATTCACTTGAAGGAAAAAGCAGGCGAAATGAATGAGGCTGACGGTCAAAAGCCTGTATCTCACACGAATCTTATTAAAGGAGAAAGATAACATCACGCCTACTTGGCATCGAATTTCTAGAAAAGTGATTCAAAAACCGCTAAAATGATGATGGCACCTTTTATACACAAAAAGGGGTGCCATTTCTTTCTTGATAGAAAGGTGATGAGATGAGAAACAAGAAAAACAAAAAAGACGCGAAGGAAGGGCGCAAAACACTTCCGCTTCGGCTCAATTTATTATTTTTAGCTGCATTTATTATTTTTACCGGTGTTGTTGTCAGACTAGGATTTGTGCAAATTGTTAATGGAGAAGATTATAAAAAGCAGGCAGAGAAACAAGAGGATGTCAATGTCAGCTCATCAGCTCCACGCGGGAAAATTTATGACAGAAACTATAATACAATTGTCAGCAATCAAGCGCTGAATGCCATTACTTATACGAGAACGTCAACGACCTCTCATGAAGAGCGTCTCAAAGTCGCGACTAAATTAGCGGATATGATTCAAGTGAGTACGAAGAAAATCACAGATCGTGATAAAAAAGACTTTTGGATCTTAACGCATCCGAATGAAGCGAAAAAGCTTGTTCAAAAAGAATCAGAATTAAAGGGTGACGATAAACTTTCTGATGAAGCGTTATATGAACTGCAACTTGAGCGCATCACAGATAAAGAATTAAACCAGCTCACCAAAAAAGATTTGCAAGTGCTCGCCATTAAACGACAGATGGACGCAGGTTATGCCCTTACGCCACAATTTATTAAAAATGAAGATGTGACAGCAAGTGAAATTGCATACGTCTCTGAGCATTTGGACGAGCTCCCAGGGGTTGATGTCACAATCGACTGGAAGCGTAGTTATCCTTATAAAGGGTTGCTTCGCAGTATTCTCGGTAGTGTCTCTTCAAGTGATGAAGGTCTTCCGCAAACACTGCTTGATCATTATCTCTCACTAGGCTATAGCCGAAATGACCGCGTAGGGAAAAGTTATCTCGAATTTCAATATGAAGATGTACTACAAGGTCAGAAAGAAAAAGAACAAAGTACAACCGATAAAGATGGGAATGTCAAAAGCTCTAAAGTCTTAACTGAAGGAAGAAGCGGGAAAGACCTTGTACTGACAATTGATATTCAGCTCCAAAAAGCTGTCGAAGACATCATTGAAAAGAATTTAAGAAGTGCGAAGCAAAGAAGTGGAACAGAGCTTCTTGATCGTGCGTTTGTTGTGATGATGGACCCGAGAAATGGAGAGGTTCTTTCGATTGCAGGGAAGCAAATTTTAAATAAAGATGGAAAGTACAAATTCGATGATTATGCGCTAGGAAACATGACATCATCTTATGCCATGGGTTCATCGGTGAAAGGAGCAACTGTTCTAACAGGTTATCAGACGGGTGTGATTGATGTTGGAAGCACCCAGTACGATGAACCGCTGTATATCGCGCAGTCTCCACCAAAGAAGTCTTATCAAAATATGGGACTCATTAATGATTTAACCGCATTACAGCGCTCATCAAACGTCTATATGTTTAAAACAGCAATTGCAATTGGGAAAGGAGAATACCGAAAGAACAGGCCACTCCCAATTGATACAAAAGCATTCGATACATTCCGCTACAATTTCAGTAAATTTGGTCTTGGAGTGGAAACAGGAATAGATCTTCCGAACGAAGCAACAGGCTATAGAGGAACATCTACACAATCTGGTCTTCTCCTTGACTATGCCATCGGACAATATGATACGTATACACCGCTGCAAATGGCGCAATATGTCTCAACAATTGCAAATGATGGCTATCGTTTACGCCCGCAACTTGTAAAAGAAGTCAGAGAGCCAGATCCACAGCGCGGGATTGGCGCTGTCACGGACGCAGTCAAGCCTGACGTATTAAATAAGCTTGATATGACAAATGAAGAAATCGAACGTGTACAACAAGGATTTAAGCTTGTCATGCAAAGTCCAAGAGGGACAGCATATCCGAACTTTGGGAACAAAAAGTATAAACCCGCTGGGAAAACAGGAACCGCACAGTCATTTTATGACGGACCAATTGAAAGTAAACGTGGTACACCGACATATAACACGACACTAGTAGCTTATGCGCCTGCCGATAATCCAGAAGTGGCGATTTCAGTCGTTGTTCCGTGGGTGTATCAGAACTACAGTCAGCGCTATCCAATCACAAATGAAATTGGTGAACAAGTATTAGATAAATACTTTGAACTGAAATCAAAACAGGAAAGCGATGATACGGAAGCAAAAAATAAAAATAAAATTGAAAATGAAGCAGAAACAAATGACTAGGTCTTCCATAGGTAAAAACGCTCACTTTTTGTGGGCGTTTTTTTCATTATTTCTACAAAATGTTCGGTTGAAATTGACAAAAATCCCGAAAAACTTCGCAATTCCTCTACAAAGCGCCGACATTTACAAAACCTTAACATTCCTTTTAAACGAAATTAATAAAGAACCTTTAATGTAGTACCCGTAGGACAAATTATTCAGGGGGTATTCTTGAAATGAAAAAGAACAAATTATGGCTGCTTACTTTCCTTACAATCGCAATGTTAGCATTCGTCACAGCATGCGGAAACAGCAGCTCAAGCGATGATTCAAAAGACAGTAAAGGAAATGCTTCAGACGGGGCATCAGGTTCCATTACCATTTCAGGATCATCAGCGATGCAGCCTTTAGTTCTTGCGGCAGCAGAGAAATTCATGGATGAAAATCCAAAAGCCGATATTCAAGTACAAGCCGGCGGTTCAGGTACAGGACTTTCTCAAGTATCAGAAGGATCTGTACAAATTGGTAACTCAGATGTATTCGCAGAAGAGAAAGATGGAATCGACGCAAAAGTGTTAAAAGACCACAAAGTCGCAGTTGTCGGTATGGCAGCAGCGGTTAACCCTGAAGTGGGTGTCAAAGACGTTACAAAAGACGAATTGAAAGAAATCTTTACGGGTAAAATAAAGAACTGGAAAGAGCTTGGCGGAAAAGACCAAAAAATCACACTTGTAAACAGACCTGATTCTTCAGGAACTCGTGCAACATTTGTGAAATATGCACTTGACGGCGAAACACCTGCAGAAGGAATTACAGAAGATTCTTCAAACACAGTGAAAAAGCTGATTGCAGAAACACCAGGTGCGGTTGGATACCTTGCCTTCTCATATTTAACAGATGACAAAATTACACCGCTTAGCATTGATGGTGTTGAGCCAGAAGAAAGCAATGTACAAAGCGGTAAATATACAATTTGGGCATACGAACACTCTTATACAAAAGGTGATCCAGACGGTCTAACAAAACAATTTTTAGACTACCTAATGAGTGACGAAGTACAAAAAGAAGTTGTAAAAGACCAAGGCTACATCTCAGTCACTGATATGAAAGTAGAGCGAGATGCAGAAGGAAAACAAACAGATAAGTAAATTGGTCTTGAATTGATAATGAAGGAAAAGTGGAGCTTTTCACTTTTCCTTTTATGACATTCATAGGAGTGTAGAAAAAAATGAAACAGATAGAACATAAAGATGCGAGCGATCGGCTGATTAGCTCGAAAAAAAATAGGCAAATGGATGAAGTAAGAGGAAGTCTTTTGGTGAGATTCTGTGCAATCTTAATGATTGCAGTCTCAGTAGCCATCACGCTCTTCCTAGGCATTAAGGGGTTACAATCTTTCTTTGTAAATGGTGTAAGCCCGATTGAGTTCTTAACCAGTATCAATTGGAACCCAACAGCAGAGAATCCTGAATATGGCGCATTTCCATTTATCTTTGGATCGATCGCCGTCACGCTCTTATCGGCTCTTATTGCAGCTCCGTTAGGAATTGCAGGCGCCATTTTTATGACAGAAATTGCACCTGCATGGGGACGGAAGATTCTCCAGCCAGTCATCGAATTGCTTGTAGGGATTCCATCCGTTGTTTACGGATTCATAGGTCTTACAGTATTGGTACCGTTTATTGGACAATTTAAGTCAGGTGGCTCAGGACACAGTGTACTAGCAGGAACGATCGTTCTTTCTATTATGATCTTGCCAACTGTCACTTCTATTGCAACAGATGCAATGGCTTCACTGCCAAAAAGTTTACGTGAAGGGTCTTATGCTTTAGGTGCAACAAGATGGCAAACGATTAGACGTGTCCTTGTTCCAGCAGCCCTTCCGACTTTAATGACAGCAGTTGTACTTGGAATGGCAAGAGCTTTTGGAGAAGCCCTTGCAGTACAGATGGTCATTGGAAACACGCGTAATTTACCAGAGAGCATTATGGACACAGCTGGTACATTAACGACCATTATTACGTTAAACATGGGTCACACAACGTATGGAAGTGTTGAAAATAATACACTTTGGTCAATGGGTCTTGTCCTTCTAGTTGTATCATTTATGTTCATACTCATTATTAGATACTTGTCTGCTAGGAGGAAAGTTTAATGAATAGCAAAATGACCGATCGTTTTGCCACGTTTGTATTTGGCTTATGTGCTGCCATTATTGCAGCAATTCTTGTCGCATTGTTTTCTTATATCATTTTCAACGGAGTAAAAGAAATCAATCTTGATTTCCTTACATCACGCTCAAGCGCGATTGGATCCGGCGGAGGAATTCGGGATCAGCTGTTTAACTCTTTTTACATTTTAATCATTACAATGCTGATTACAGTTCCGCTAGGTGTCGGTGGTGGGGTGTATATGGCTGAGTATGCACCGCAAAATAAATTAACGGACTTTATTCGTACATGTATTGAAGTACTGTCATCACTTCCGTCAATTGTCATTGGAATGTTTGGTTTACTTATGTTTGTGAATTTAACAGGATGGGGTTATACGATTATCGGTGGAGCACTTGCACTTACTGTGTTTAACCTTCCAGTTATGGTGAGGGTGACCGAGGATGCACTTCGTTCAGTACCGAAAGATCAGAAGGAAGCATCTCTCGCACTTGGTGTGACAAAATGGCATACCGTCAAAACGATTTTGATTCCAGGCGCGATTCCATCAATTATTACTGGTGCGATTTTAGCATCAGGAAGAGTTTTCGGTGAGGCTGCTGCACTTCTTTTTACAGCAGGTCTTTCAACACCTCGACTTGATTTTACAAACTGGAGTCCGTTTTCCGAAACGTCTCCACTGAATATTTTTAGACCGGCAGAAACATTAGCCGTTCATATATGGAACGTCAATACGCAAGGAATCATGCTCGATGCACAATCGATTGCAAATGGTGCATCTGCGGTACTTGTGATATCTGTTTTAATTTTCAACTTAGCAGCTAGATGGCTCGGCTCATTTGTTCATAAGAAGCTTACGTCAAAATAATTTGGAGAAAGGTGTGAAGGGGATATGGTTCAAATGCTAGCAGAAAAAAAAGAGATGGCAGCAAAAACGGCTCCACTTCAGGCACAACAGATTTTACAGGTGCAGGATTTAAGTATTTATTATGGTGAGAAAAGAGCAGTGAATGGCATTTCGTTTGATATCGAAAAGAATGCCATTACCGCATTAATCGGGCCTTCTGGGTGTGGTAAGTCAACCTTTTTAAGAAGTGTTAACCGTATGAACGATCTCATTCCAGGCGCAAGGTGTGAAGGGGCGATCATGTATGAAGGGTTAAATATCCTCGACGATCGCATTAATGTTGTGAACTTAAGAAGAGAAATCGGAATGGTGTTCCAAAAACCAAATCCATTCCCTAAATCCATCTATAATAACATTACCCATGCGCTGAAATATGCGGGGGAAAAAAGAAAATCGCTTCTAGATGATGCGGTAGAGGAAAGCTTAACAAAGGCTGCATTATGGGATGAGGTGAAAGATCGACTTCATCGTTCGGCTTTATCCTTGTCAGGCGGTCAGCAGCAGCGCCTTTGTATTGCGCGTACACTTGCCATGAAGCCAAGTGTGCTTCTATTAGATGAACCTGCATCTGCCCTTGATCCTATCTCAAATGCTAAGATTGAAGAGCTTTTAACGGATTTGAAAAAGGATTATTCTATCGTCATTGTGACGCATAACATGCAACAAGCGTTACGTGTATCTGATCATACTGCCTTTTTCCTAAATGGTGATTTAGTTGAATACGACCTGACTGAACGGATCTTTACACGTCCAGCACAGCAAAAAACAGAAGACTATATCAATGGACGATTTGGATAAGGCGGGTGGAATTGATGAATGCAGTAGCAACTGAAACAGCAACAAAAGATGTGTTTCGTGTCAATGATATGAACCTTTGGTACGGTCAGCATCATGCGCTGAAAAATATAAACTTAGATATCAGGAAGAATGAAGTCACAGCCATTATTGGCCCTTCAGGATGCGGGAAATCAACGTTTATTAAAACGTTAAATCTGATGGTCAAAACAGTACCAGGAGTGAAAATCACTGGAGAAATGTTGTATAATGGCGACAACATTTTAAAAGGCCGTGTCGATTTAGTTGAGCTACGGAAAAACGTTGGAATGGTGTTCCAAAAAGGAAATCCATTCCCACAGTCTATCTTTGATAATGTCGTGTATGGTCCAAGAATTCATGGCATTAAGAGCAAACAGCAGTTGAAAGAGATCGCTGAAAAAGCGCTACGTGATGTCGCGCTTTGGGATGAGGTAAAAGACCGACTTCATGCACCTGCATTAGGTCTTTCTGGTGGACAGCAGCAACGTCTTTGTATTGCAAGAGCGATTGCGACAAGCCCAGACATCTTGTTAATGGATGAACCTACATCAGCACTTGATCCTGTTTCTACATTAAAGATCGAAGAATTGATTATGACTCTCAAAGAGAAATATACCATTGCCATTGTCACGCACAATATGCAACAGGCGGCAAGGGTATCGGATCGAACAGCCTTTTTCTTCATGGGCGAGCTTGTGGAAATAAATGATACAGACGTGATGTTCTCAGAACCAAATGACCAACGAACAAACGATTATATATCTGGACGATTCGGATAAAAAAATCCCCTGGAGCTGATTGCTTCCAGGGGATTTTTGTTGTTATTTTGTTAAGGCTTTGACGATCTGTTTGAACGTCATACCTGTCTTTAGATTGAATTTGCCTGCACGAATTTCTTTGTGATAGCCGGCGTCAATCACGTAATCATTAAAATCTTTAGAAGAGTTAATGATTCCTTCTTTTTCAAGCATGTCTGAAACATCACTTGTACTCATACCGTTTTTAATCACGAATTTAATGGACTTATTTTTCGGTTTCTCTGTTGTTTGTTTGTCGTTATTCGTATCTCCGTCTTCACTTGCTTTTAGTGCTTTTTCTTTATAACTGAGCAGTTCTTGGTAAGTGTCACGGTTAACAGATACCTCTTTTTTAGAGTCTAAATAGTTTTTCACATCAGTGTCAGTCACTTTTGCTGAAAGGGTATCCTTTGTTGTTGAATCAGCTTCTACTTCATCTTTTCCTGTGAAGAAAAAGACAACCGCCAAAACCCCTGTGGCAAGAATCATACCTGCGGCAAACGTTTGGATGCTTTTTTTCGTCATACAAGCACCCTCTTGTTGTCTTTAATGACCGTGTTGACATCTTCGACAGATACGTGCTCTGCGCGCGCAATCGCCTCAGGAGACATGCCATTTTGATGCTTTGAAATAATTTGTCTTGCAATTGAAGGATCAATTTCTGAATGATTACGGACAACAATATTTGTTTCAAGTAATTCTTCTTCTAGAACCTTCATTTTCTTTTTCAGTTTATAGATTTCTTGCATGGCAGATAGTTGAAGTGTTTCAAGTTCTTGCTCAACTTCTTTAATCGGCTCTCTTTGAAAATATGAGAATGCGATCAGTACAATACTGACTACAAGCAATCCAATAATTGCAATTTCCATGTTTCATCACCTTTTATACGTATTTTAATGGTGAAAGCCAAAAAAAGGCTCTCAAGATTGTTTCAGACAGTTTTCGACCCTTCTTTTTTATACCACAAAAATGCTAGTTTCTAAAGGAATTGATGAAGAAAATCACCTTTTTTTCATTTTATATGGGAAACGCGTATGAAAACGTCGTTCGCTGTTAAAATAAAGAGGGTCATGGAATAAATTGGGCTGTGGGTAAGACAGGGGTTTCTAAGTATAGAATACGACAATGAGCGTGGTTTTTTAGGGGGATGGGTGTTTTTTCAAGCAAATGGCAAGTTCACGATGATAAGAGGTTGAGCGGAATCTGCTGAAAAATAAATTTGCTTAAAAAACATTCTAGCATTCCTAAGCTAGAAGTGGTATTATAGTTAGGTCTGAATGTGAATTGATTTTAGTTTGGAGGGAAAAACATGCGCGTAAATATTACTCTAGCTTGCACTGAATGCGGTGAGCGTAACTATATTACTAAAAAGAATAAGCGAAACAATCCAGATCGCGTTGAATTCAAAAAGTATTGCTCACGTGATAAAAAACAAACTTTACATCGTGAAACAAAGTAAGCAGCAGGGAGTATTCCTGCTGTTTTTTTATAATGGGAGATGATCAGCGTGAAAAAAAACCTGAGGCTTCAAACATTAGAACGGCTTGACGACATGAGTTCTGAAGAATTTGAGCATAAAACGGCATTACTTTACAAGCATTTGTTTCAATTAACAGCATGGAAACAGGCAAAAACAGTTGCCATGACCATGTCTAGGGGAAAAGAGATTCCGACGAGACCTTTGATTGAAGCAGCATGGCAACATGGGAAAACGGTATGTGTGCCGACTTGTTTTCCACAAACGAAAGAAATGACGTTTTATGAATATACATCTCAAACAAAGATGACATCCAGCTACTTTGGGCTGACAGAACCAGATCCTGTCAATTCTACAGCGATCGAGAAAACGGCGATCGATTTGATGATCGTACCTGGCGTATGTTTTGATGCTAAAGGCTATCGTATCGGATATGGTGGCGGCTACTATGATCGCTATTTGGTGGACTACCCAGGTGAGGCCATTGCAGTATGCCTTTCTGTACAACAAATAGCGCAAGTTCCTGCTGAAATACACGACATCCCAGTGTCCATCATTGTCACCGAAAAAGGGGCACAGATGGTAGCGTCATCTAAATAAGCAAAACCGCTTCTGATACATCAGGAGCGGTTTTTTGATGGAACAGAACCCATTATGATAAAAATGGGTGTTCATGCATAAACAAATCCCATTTAAGCCACGATACGAACATAGGAGGGAATATCATGAACAAATTGATTTGGAGTATCGTGCTCACGCTGTTTGCATACGTTCTTCTGCAAAATCGCTATAGACTCATGAACGTGATTTTAGGTCAAAATCAGATCCGTCATTTCTTCATTAAATGGTTGATGAAAATCCCATATTTTCGGACGAAATTTATTCGTCAAGCATTCTAATCCCGCATAAGTCGGGATTTTTTTGTTCAGAAATGCGTGTGAGTCAGATTCTTGCTATAATAATGTTAAAAATGGAGCGCGAATGAATGAATCAAATAGATAGTCTATTTTGGCGAGTGGTTGATGAACTAAGAGCAAAAGGGTACGAAGTCATTCAAAGTCCGTACCCAGAAGAAGAAATTTTTTTTGAAGCACCGCGAAACTCTGGGTATGATCTCATCCGTCTATATAGAAGAGAAGTGAATTTTAGACAAGAGATGGTTCGTGATATGGAAGAACAGTCGTATCGTATGAATCAGCTGAGAGAAGCGATGAGAAAACGATCTCTCCATCTCTTGCAACTTCAATTTTCTTCAGAATACCCAGTGGATGATTGGCAGGATCTAAACGGTCGACCACATAAAGAAAAGAAAATCACCATTACTCCGGTATTACTGAATGAGACTGCACTTGAACAAGATGTGCACGAGCTACAGAAATGGTTGAACACATCACTTTCAATTGATGTAGAGCAAGCTAAGCTAGATACGGATGAAGATGTGTTACACCTAAAACGAACAGTCCTTCAGGCGTTTGATGACCAAGAGAGAAAGCGAGAGCAAGAGCGCGCCGTCTTTCAAAATGGCAAGCCCATCTTTACGTATTTACTGATGACGATTCAAGTTGTGATGTTTCTTTTGCTTGAGTTGTCAGGAGGAAGCACAAACACCGCCACACTGACCGCTTTCGGCGCTAAACAGAATGCACTGATTTTAAATGGCGAATGGTGGCGTTTCATCACACCTATGTTTTTGCATATAGGGCTAACGCATCTACTTTTTAATACGTTCGCTCTCTGGTCTGTCGGGGCGGCTGTTGAGAGAATATATGGTTCAAGTAGGTTCTTACTCATTTATTTCATTTCCGGCATCTTTGGAACAATCGCTAGCTTTGTATTCAATACGGCGATCGCAGCAGGTGCATCAGGAGCGATTTTTGGTTGTTTAGGGGCACTACTGTATTTAGCAATCTCGAATCGAAAGCTATTCTTTCGAACAATGGGCACGAACATCATTGTCATTATTCTCATCAATTTAGGCATTGGCTTCACTGTACCTGGCATTGATAATGCAGGACATCTAGGGGGGCTTGTCGGCGGATTGATCACGGCTTTAGCTGTGCGCCTACCTAAGCGATCTCATCCTGTCAAAATGCTGCTTGCGAGTATTCTCCTACTCGTGATTGGTGGTACTGGCTTGTATACAGGATTTCAATCTGATGCACAAAAAGAAGCGGCGGCAATCAGTGAAGCAGCCCGTTTATTCGATGAAAGGAAATTTATTGAGTCGAGTAAACAGTTAGAAGACTTCGTAGATAAAGAAGAGGTATCAGCAGAAGCGCTGCATATATATGCACTTTCTGAAGCACAGCTTGGCCATATTGAAAATGCGATACAATCTTTAAAACGATCACTTCTAAAAGATCCTAATGACCCAAATAAGCTGTACCACATGTCAGCACTGTATGTAGAACAAGGAGATCCTGAGAACGCAGACATTCAAATTCAAAAAGCGCTTAAGCAAGATCCACAAAACGAGCAGTTTTTAAAAATGAAACAATATATTGAGAACATGAAGACCCGTTGAATGTCTTGACTGAAAGCGTGTTTATGAATACGCTTATCCTATCTGTTGAATTGAAGAAATGGTGAGAAGAATGAAAACTTTTTATGATGTTCAGCAATTGCTGATGAGATTTGGAAATTATGTGTATTTTGGAGATCGGGAATTAGAAATAGAATGGATGGCAGATGAATTGAAGGAGATGTACACAGCGGGGATCATTGATCGGACCGAATGGTCAAGCGCTATGACCATCCTTCAAATGGAATTGGCTAAATTAAATCGAAAAACCATGTGAAGGTGGAGAGCGTATGACTGGGGATTGGTTTGTAGGTGTTGACCTTGGGGGGACAACAATTAAACTTGCGTTTATCAATGCTTATGGTGAAATTCAGCACAAGTGGGAAATTCCGACGGATAAATCAGGGCAGACGATCACAGTGGATATTGCGAAATCGATCGATCAAAAACTCGTTGACATCAGTATGCCCAAATCAGCTCTGATCGGGATTGGAATGGGCGCACCTGGACCGGTGGATAAAGTGTCAGGTATCGTCTACAAAACAACGAATCTCGGCTGGGTAAATTATCCCTTGAAAGATCATTTAGAAGCGGAGACGGGACTTCCCTCAGTTATTGAAAATGATGCAAATATCGCCGCCCTTGGTGAAATGTGGAAAGGTGCAGGTGATGGTGCGAAAAATCTGTTGATGGTCACACTCGGCACAGGTGTTGGTGGTGGTATCATTGTGAATGGAGAAGTCGTTCAAGGTGAAACGGGTGCCGGAGGGGAAATTGGTCATATATGTGCAGTTCCTGTGAATGGTGCCCCGTGTAATTGCGGAAGAACGGGTTGTATTGAAACCATTGCGTCTGCAACAGGCATTGTCAGAATAGCAAAAGAAAAAATTGACGCAGGTCAATATACAACATCACTTGGCGCAGCCCATTCGTTGTCAGCAAAGGCTGTATTTGAAGCGGCAAGTTGTGGTGATGAACTTGGTATGCGCGTTGTCGAACAAGTCACAACACACCTTGGTCTTGTACTAGCGAATCTCGCCAGTGCCTTAAACCCAACGAAAATTGTCATTGGTGGTGGCGTCTCAAAAGCAGGGGAGCTACTTCGAGGAAACATTGAACGCGTCGTGAAAGAGCGAGCTTTTCCTGCTTGCGGGGAGGACGTTGAGGTTGTGATTGCTTCACTTGGAAACGATGCAGGTGTCATTGGCGGTGCCTGGATGGCAAAAAACAAATGGCGACCTTAAACAAACGTGTCAAAGTGATGTCATTTTGATTAAAATATGCAGTGTATAGGCATTAAATTGTCAGATTAGCATATTCATAAAGTTGTCATGGGGAAAAAAAGATTGATTTTCTAACCCAGAAAGGATAAGATATACTTTAGTTATTTTTGAACAAGCACCATTCATTGGGGCACGTCCCAACCTGTGTGCGTTTTAGCATAAGGAGGTTACAATGCGAAAGAAAAGATTAAAGTCGATCTCATTTTTACTGATAGCGACATTGTTCATGTGGGTCAAAACCTACGTCATCTATAAATCTAGCTTTAACATCAAAATTGAAAATTTCATGCAGGAGTTTATCCTGTTTATTAACCCACTTAGCTTTCTTTTGTTTATTTTCGGTATCGGTTTATTTTTTAAAGAGAAAAATCGTAATCGCTATATCATCGTCACTAGCTTTATCCTGACATTTATCTTATTAGCGAACATCGTATTTTATCGATTCTATAACGATTTTCTAACCATCCCCGTCCTATTTCAAACAAACAATATGGGTGACCTCGGGTCAAGTATTACCTCATTAATTGAACCAGTTGATTTATTGATGTTCGTCGATATCATCATTTTAATTTGGCTATATAAAAAACAGCCTTCCTTTAGAACAGATATCACCATTTCACGCAAGCAAAGAGCAGCATATTATTTATTTGTAGCAGCAACTTTCTTCTTTAACCTTGGATTGGCTGAAACTGAAAGACCAGAGCTGTTAACTCGTTCATTTGATCGTGAAATGCTTGTGAAGAATATCAGTTTATACAATTTTCATATTTATGATGGGATCTTACAGTCGAAACAGTCTGCCCAACGAGCGCTTGCAGACAGCAATAGTTTGACCGAAATTGAGAACTATGTGAGTGCGAATCAAACGGATCGAAATGAGAAGACGTTTGGTCAAGCAAAAGGACGTAATGTGATTTATGTTTCTCTTGAGTCAACTCAAAGTTTTGTGATCAATGAAAAACTGAATGGGCAAGAAATCACTCCGTTCTTGAATCAATTAATTAAGAAAAGTTACAACTTTAATAATTTCTACCACCAGACAGGTCAGGGGAAAACGTCTGACTCAGAGTTTATCGTTGATAATTCTCTTTATCCATTAGGAAGAGGCGCTGTGTTCTTTACAAATCCAAATAATGAATTTACAGCAACACCTGAGCTTCTAAAGGAAAAGGGTTACCACTCATCGGTGATTCATGCAAACAACAAAAGCTTCTGGAACCGTGACCTTATCTATGATAGCTTTGGCTATGATAAGTTCTTTGATATTAATTCGTTTGATGTGAATGAGGAGAATTCCGTTGGTTGGGGACTAAAAGATGGCCCGTTCTTCGAGCAGTCAGTCGAACTCATGAAAGATATCCCGCAGCCTTTCTATACGAGATTGATTACATTAACCAACCACTTCCCATTTGATCTTGACGAAGAAGATAAACTAATTGACGAGTATGATTCGAAAAGTAAAACGTTAAACAAGTATTTCCCAACAGTGCGTTATCAAGATGAAGCACTCAAGCTATTCTTTGAAAAGATGAAGGAAGCTGGGTTATACGATAATTCAATCTTTGTTTTATACGGAGATCATTATGGAATTTCCGAAAACCATAACGAAGCAATGGGACAATTCTTAAATAAAGAAATCACCCCATTTGAAGAAGTACAGCTACAAAAAGTACCATTTGTTGTACACATCCCAGGTATCACAGATAAGCAACCGAAGGAAATTGATACGGTCGGTGGACAGGTGGATATCCGCCCAACTGTGTTAAATCTTCTAGGAGTTGATACAAGTAACCAAATTCAGTTTGGTCATGACTTGTTATCAAAAGATACGAATGATTTCACCGTACTTCGTGATGGAAGCTTTATTACGAAGGACAGTGTCTACACAGATGGTGTCTGCTATGATAAAAAGACGGGTGAACCTAAAGATGATGCAACGGTTTGTCAACCGTATGAAGAAAAAGCGAAGCAAGAGCTGCAATTTTCAGACCAAATCATCTATGGAGATCTCCTTAGATTTAATGAGCGTAACAAACAAAACGCTGAAACTTCCAATGGGGAAGCTGATGGCAAATAAATCGGTCTAACCCATTTGAAAACCTCTACTTTATCTAAAGTGGAGGTTTTCTTTTTTTGCTCCTCGTTTCATATAGTATGTGACAGGGGGGATGAAAATGGAGAAAACGTCTTTTGGGAAAATTGAATGGCGCCATGATGATGTTCATTCAGGTGAATTAGCAAAGCATCTTGGCATCGGAAAAACTGCTTTTACTTTATCGAATCAAGCGGCGAGTACAGATCATGTTCAATTACCGGGATATAGGCTCCCAGAAGGAATACACTCATTTGAATCGATACCTGAATTGCAAGCGTTTATTGCCCCGTATCGATTGCAGCAATCAGATGAATGGATGAATGGGACATATGAATATGATAGTGCACACTTGGAGGCGGAATTGAGAGAATTCACCAGTATATTCCCTTTCCTTCAAGTTCATGTGATTGGGTACTCGGTGCTTCATACACCTCTGTATGAAATTTGTACAGAACCTGTTCAGCATCTTCATTCCATTCATCTCAATGCCTCATTTCACGCCAATGAATGGATAACTACCTCTGTTTTATTAAAATGGTTGAAATCACTTTGTTTAGCAGCGTCTGACCCTGTGCAGGCAAGACACCATGAGGCCGTTCGTCTTTTGCAAACGACAGCGATATCTATCGTGCCGATGGTCAATCCAGACGGGGTTGATTTGGTTCGTAATGGTCCTGAATCATTGGGCTTCACCAGTGAAGAGCTCAAACTGCTTAATCACGGATACTCTCATTATCAAGAATGGAAGGCGAATATTCGAGGAGTGGATTTAAACAATCAATTTCCGGCTTATTGGGAAATTGAATATTACCGCAATGAACAAAAGGCACCTACGTATAGAGACTTTCCTGGTCACAAGCCATTAACCGAACCAGAAGCAAAGGCAATGGCAAATCTTGCGTTACGTAAACGCTTTGACCGGCTCATCGCCATTCATACACAAGGAGAAGAAATTTATTGGGGGTTTCTAGGATATGAACCGGCTGTTTCTAAACAAACGGTCACAAGGCTTGAACGAGCTAGCGGATACAAGGCGGTACAATATCTAGACAGCTATGCAGGGTTTCGTGATTGGTTTATTTATCAATTTCAAAATGAAGGTTATACAATTGAGCTAGGCAGGGGAAGAAATCCTCTCTCCATGAATCAATTCGATGCGATTTATGAAAAAACAAGGCCCCTTTTATGGGAGGCATGCAAGTTTTAAAAAAGCACCTGTACAGGTGCTTTTTTCATGAGACAAGCAATTTCTTATTGTCAATAAAATCAGTGGTGAAGTGATTGACGAGATTCACCTTGTGGGCTATTCTGAAAGAGGGATTTGTAAAAATAAGGATATTTATAAGGGGATGTCGTTCGTTGAGTGTACAAAGCATGTGGAAAAGGAATTTCACGTATTTATTTGTTTCTAAAATGTGCAAAGTGACGGCAGATAGTTTGTCTTTTAATACGATTTTATGGCTTTTAGTGTTAGAAGGAAAAGGGGCGATAGGGACAGCTTTTTTGATTGCGGTTAGTTTTGTCCCACAAGCGATCGTAGGGCCGTTCATCACACCGATGATGAAGCCAAATCAATTGAAATTTTGGATGTGTTTTGCGGACTTCACACGAGCGGCAATTATTGTAGCGATATGTCTAAGTTATTTTCATGGTTTTTCTCCATTATGGCTGATTATTGGAGCCATGCTGCTTCACTCAGCGACTGGTGGTTCCTATGAACCGGCATCTGTCTCCATCATTCCGAAACTTGTCCATGAGGACGTCATTCAAAAAGCGAATGCGTCCATTCAATCAGCCAGTCATGTTGTGCGAATTGTGACGGTGACTGTATGCGGGGTAATGATTGCTTTTGTTGGAGTGGGGATGACGATGCTTGCAATCATTCCTCTATATCTCCTGTCAGCCTTATTGGTTTTATTGATTACATATAAAGTAGAGAAGGGCAATGATCAAGGTACAAAGGGATTATCGTATGGCAAAAGATTAGTCAGAGGATTTTTTCTTGTGAGAAAGCATCATATTTTATTTCCCTTAGCGATCTTTTGCGTGTGCTCCAATTTTGCTGCAGCACCGTGGGAAGCATTATCGGTGATTTACTTAACTGAGGAATTAAATAGCGGTCCAGTGGTATATTCATTCATCAAAGTGACAACGGCATTAGGCGCATTTTTGATGGGTTTTTTGTTGACAAAAGTGAAAGTGAATCGGTATGGTTTGCTTTTTATTGGCGCAGGCATTGTGGACGGGGTGGCGTTTTTTATCACCGGAATGAATGCGATCTTGCCTCTACTGTTTGTATCAGCCTTCGCGTTAGGTGCAGCGATCAGTGCGGTCAATGTACCTGAACATACGATGATTCAATTATCAGTTAAGGCAGAGGATCAGCCACAAGTATATGCCATCATTAATATGATCTCATATTTAATGATTCCGTTAGGTGCTCTTATTGGTGGGTATATGGCCACCCTATTTGGTTCAGGCTATGTCATTGCAGCAGGAGGTGTCATTGAAGCGATTTCTGGCATTTGTTTACTCTTGTTCACAAAGATTGGGAAGGTAGGGAGAATGGATTTAACGTTAGAACGTGATGAATCGACGTTAGATGCTACGTGATCATGGCTTTTTCAAACCGTGATGAGGTACAATAAGGATGAGTAACAGAAAGAGCGTTGAAAGGAGCAAGACACATGGCAATAGCAGACGTTACGATCATTCCAATAGGGACAGACACACCGAGTGTGAGTCAATATGTAGCAGATGTGCAAATCATATTAGAAAAGTTTCAAAAAGAAGGAAAGATTACATATCAATTAACGCCAATGAATACGTTAATTGAGGGAAAATTATCTGTTTTATTTGAGGTCATTCAGCGTATTCATGAGGCCCCGTTTGAAAAAGGATTACATAGAGTAGCAACAAACATCCGGATTGACGACAGGCGCGATCAAACGACGACACTAAAAAGTAAAATAGACAGTGTGAATAAGCATTTGAATCAATAAAAAAAGCCTGCTAAGATGCAGGCTTTTAATGTGCGGTTGGATACCCGCTATAGATGATAGTCATGACGGTAAACCATCCAAAAACCAAAAATGTAGCGCCAGCAAAAGCGATGGCGAGTACGTTCACTTTTTTAAGTGAGCGATAAATGCCAAGAGCGGCTAAAATCGTGACTAGACCAAAAATAATGACGAGCATCATATGAAAGTCCCCCTTTGTCATCAATCCCCTTGATTTCCTTTCTTTTCATTTTAACCGTTTTCATAAAGCTTGTCGAGTAGAATCAAGTTGACGATTGTTTGAATTTTTTCCGATGAGCCTTCATAATAAAGAGAATGAATAAAGTAGGTGATGGATTTGAATTGGAGAAGAATGCCACTAGGCTATGTACAAGCGAATGCGTATATTTGGAAAAACGAGCAAGGAGAATGCTTAATATTTGACCCGGGTGGTGAAGCGCAAAAGCTGATTTCTTATGTAAAAGAAAAGAAGCTCACACCACTAGCAATCTTACTGACACATGCCCATTTCGACCATATAGGAGCGGCAGATGAGGTGCGCGCTGAGTGGGGAATTCCCTTATATGTACATGAAAAAGAAAAAGAATGGCTGACAAATGCTGAGCTAAATGGTTCAGCAAGGTTGATTGGAAATGGGATTACAGTGAAAGAGCCTGAAGAACTCATTACGTCAGAGGGAACTCTTCGGATCGGATCATTTTCGTTAGAAATGCTCCACACACCTGGGCATTCACCCGGTAGTGTGTCTTACTATTCTAAGGAAGAGGGATTTGTCATCTCGGGTGATACATTATTCCAAGGTGGCATCGGCAGATCAGATTTAGTTGGGGGCAGTCAGCAAGTATTGTTACAATCCATTCATGACAAATTGTTGTCATTGCCTGAATCCACCCTTGTTTTAAGTGGACATGGAGAGGAAACGACGGTTTTGACGGAGCAGGAGCAAAATCCGTTTATCAATGGATTTACCCTTTAGCACACATGAAAAAAGCATCTCTTTAAGGAGAGATGCTTTTTTCTCTTAATGTCCGGTACCGGGAACCATGATGAAAATCGAATAATATGTAAATCCGGCAAAGAAAATCGTCAAGTACGCTCCGAAAATGTAAATATACATCCTTTCGGATAAATTCAAGTAGGATAAAAATACAAAAAGAACGGTTTGACCGAAGAACAGCAACGAAGCATCTTTCATATGCCCTAAATAGAACATCACGGCAAAAATACCCGTCCAAAAGCCAAGCACGCGGAACATGCGGTTCATTTCTTTCCCTCCCCTTAAAAACCCCTTTGTTTCATATTATAGCTGATAGCGCCTTCATATGTAAACATTTACATTTTTGACATCGTGTGAACATTTATTTGATGGAATAAAAATATTTTTTTAAAAAAGTGATAAAAATGAGTTTATGTCTAAAAGCATCAGGGTACTAACTCCATAAGAGAAAAGGTTAACGACCTAAGGAGGAAGACGAATGAGTGATATTACATTTTATTCATACCCGAGCTGTACATCTTGCCGTAAAACTAAACATTGGTTAAAGGCCAATCAAATTGATTTTCAGGAGCGTCACCTTTTCAGAGAAACGCCGACTTTAGACGAATTAAAAAAGATTCTTTCCTTAACAACAGAAGGATTAGATGAAATTTTAGCTACTAGAAGTCAAGCATTTAAAAGCTTGAATTTAAATATTAATGATTTAAAAGTAAATGAAGTACTCCAACTTCTCATTGAAAAGCCAAAGCTTCTCCGCAGACCGATTATTATTAAAGGAGATAAATTAGTCGTTGGATATAACCCAGGCGAATTAATGAAAATTTCTAAGAAGAAAGCCATTCACCAATCGGTATCCTAATAAAAACGAAGATTAGCTGAAAAGATGCTTCAGCCGTCTTCGTTTTTGTACTGAACTGGGCTAGCTGGGTTCGAACCAACGATCACGGAGTCAAAGTCCATTGCCTTACCACTTGGCTATAGCCCAATTTTGATATGTGTAATGATATTGTTCACCATTTACGGTCATTTATTCATAAAAGTTGATTTATCGCGAGTGTGTGAAAAAGGAGCGGAAGTAGTTAATGGAAAATGAAAAATCTCAGCAATTATATGAATTTATTTTAAAAGAAGCACCAATCATGACCGAGGAATGGCTGGAAACAAGAACAGAAGAAGGCTCATTGTATTCGAAACATGAATCAGAAGAGACAGAAAACAAGCTAAAGGAACAAAATACGGCGTTTATTCAAACCATTGCTGCAACACTTGTGACGGTATCAGAAAAAGTTGAGAATCATCTTAAAAAATGGTCAATTGATATCGCGCGTGATCGTGCAGTTCATGAAGTTCCTTTATTTGAAATCATTGGACAGTTTAAGGTGTTTCGTCATATTTTCTGTTCGCGAATCGAAAAATTCACACAGGTCACTGAGCTTGACGTGACGGTGAAAGATGTATGCGAATGGAATGTGCATTTTCATTTTACCTTTGATGAGATGATAGAACGATTATCAGAAGAATATGATCGCGTCACATTGAATCAATTGAACGCACAAAGGGAAATGATTCAAGAACTGAGCGCACCTGTCATCCCTGTGTCAAAAGAGATTGGGATTTTGCCGCTGATCGGTGAGATCGATACGTATCGCGCAAAAATCATTTTGGAATCTGTGCTAGAACAAGCCTCAAGATTACGACTGGCGCATTTATTCATTGATATATCTGGCGTACCAGTCGTGGATACAATGGTTGCTTATCAGCTGTTTAAAGTAGTGGATAGTGCGAAGCTACTCGGAATTGAAACCATTATTTCAGGTATTCGTCCAGAAATCGCACAAACGGTTGTGAAACTAGGCATTGATTTCTCAAAAGTAAAAACTGAACATAGCCTTGCTAAAGCGCTAGAAAAAAGAGGATTTCGTATCTTTGATGAGCAGCAGCAAGAAGCGAATTGAACAAAAAACCTGTACTTGTAAAAGTCAGGTTTTTTTATATGGCTTTTTTTAAAATTCCAATGAAAGACACCTTAAAACCATGATTTTCAAACAAAGATACGGTTGAAAATCGTCATTTACTCTTTTGTCAGACAGGCTTTCAAGACTTTACAATGTGGTCAGAGAAAGGAGTGAGCCATTTGTATGGCATTGAACATTTAGGACAAGAGCTGTTAGAAGAAGCATGTCGCATGCGTGCATCTGATGTTCATATTGTGCCAAAAGAAAAGGAAGCTTCCGTTTCTTTTCGGGTAGATTCAGATCTCATTCAACAACGGACCATTGATAAAAAAAGCGGAGAGCGGTTAATCGCACATTTTAAATTTTTATCATCTATGGATATCGGCGAAAAAAGGAAACCGCAAAATGGGTCATTAGCCGTCATGCTCAGAAGAGGAAGAGTGTTTGTTCGGATGTCAACTTTGCCGACAGTGTACGATGAGAGTTTAGTCATTCGAATTTTACCGCAAGATCATGTACCACAAACAAAATACCTCTCTTTATTTCCGAAAGCTTCTACGAAGTTATTATCATTTCTAAATCATTCTCATGGACTTCTGTTGTTTACCGGACCAACAAATTCAGGAAAAACAACGACGCTCTATTCACTCATTCAATTTGCTAAGGAGCATTTTAATCGGAATATCATCACACTTGAAGATCCTGTGGAAACGAGGAATGAAGAAGTATTACAGGTCCAAGTCAATGAAAAAGCCGGTATGACGTATGCGACAGGTTTACGCGCCATTTTAAGACATGATCCAGACATGATTGTGTTAGGTGAAATAAGAGATGCCGAAACAGCAAGAATTGCAATTAGAGCGGCATTGACTGGGCATCTAGTGATGAGTACTTTACATGCAAAAGATGCCAAAGGTGCCCTTTATCGAATGCTTGAGTTTGGTGTAACGATGAATGAGCTTGAACAAACAATGGTTGCCATTGCTGCACAACGATTAATCGAGCTGACGTGTCCTTTTTGTGGTGAGACATGTCAACTTTACTGTAAATTAAATCGATCGGTCAGACGGACAAATGTATTTGAACTGCTTTATGGAAAAGAGCTTGGTGAGTGTATCAAAGAAGCAAAAGGAGAATATGCACACTCGTCATATGAAACACTGCAAAGATTAATTCGTAAAGGAGTGGCATTAGGCTATTTATCGAAAAACACATATCATCGCTGGGTTTATGAAGAAGCGAGCCTCTAAAGCATGGTCAGTAAAGGAACAGGCAGAATGTTTATCAAAACTGTCACAATTGATTCAAGCTGGATATACATTGATCGACGCATTAACCATGATCAATATTCAGTTAACAAAAAAACAACAGCTATTTATCAAGACAGGAATCGAGTGGTTGAGAGAAGGTGAACCTTTTTATGTTGTTTTGGAGAAGCTTCATTTTCAAAGAGAAGTTGTAGCTATCCTCTGTTTTTCAGAGAAACATGGCAGTCTATCACGTGCGTTAGAACAAAGTGCACGCTTTTTAGAGAAAAAACGTATGCAATTAGAATCGTTCAAGCGTATGTTACGATACCCTATTTTTCTCATGTTCACAGTGATTGTTGTATTGATGCTTGTTCAACAGATGATCATCCCGCAATTTTCCCAATTATATTCATCAATGGATACGAAGGCATCATGGCTCATTCAAGGAATGTTTGCTCTTTTTCAATTTCTACACGGTCTACTTTTGACGACAGGATGTATGTGTATGGGGCTTGTAGTATATTACCATGTCTGTTTTAAGAAAAAATCGACGCTCGAGAAATTGAGCGTGATGAGCCGTGTGCCATTGATCTATAAAGGAATGCAACTGATGCATACGTATCTTTTTTCTCTTCAACTTAGTGGGCTTCTTCAAGCAGGGTTATCAATATACGACAGTTTGCAAGCATTCAAACAGCAGAACTATTTACCCTTTCTACAAGAAATATCTGAACAAATGATCAAGGATTTAAGAAAAGGAGAGACGATGGAACATCAAGTCGGACAATCTCCTTACTTTGAAAAACACTTCGCAGCTGTGATTAAGCATGGTGAAGCTAGTGGTATGTTGGCGCGAGAGATGTACACATACAGTCAATTCTTGTTAGAAAATACAGAACTGAAAATTGAAAAATGGATGGCGTGGTTACAACCAGTCATTTATGGTTTGACAGCGTTTCTTATACTCATCGTGTATTTATCTATTCTTTTACCAATGTATCAACTAATGGAGCAAGTATGAGGAGGCCAGAGCATGAATGATAAAGGATTCACGCTGTTAGAAATGTTAATTGTGATGCTTGTGATTTCAATTTTGTTACTGATCACCATTCCGAATATAACACGTCATCATCAAAGCATTCAGGCAAAGGGGTGTGAAGGGTTAAAATCAATGGTCAGTACACAGGTGATGGCCTATGAACTAGAACATGATGGCAAGACGCCTTCTTTAGCAGAATTAGAGAAAGAAGGCTATGTCAAACCGGGATTAACTTGTCCGAATGGTAAAGCCATTGTGATTCAAAATGGCAACGTCAAACATGAATAAATTCACTTCACAAGAGAAGGGGTTTACGCTCGTTGAACAGCTCATGATTCTATTCATCCTGTCTATACTGATGTCGTTTGTCGTAGGGAAGGTACCGCGCATATTAGAAAGTGTGGAAGCAAAAAGGCAAGTGAATATGATCAAACAAGATTTTCAATTCGCGTCTTATACAGCATTTATCAAAAAAGCCAGGGTGAGTATTGAGTTTCATCCGCAGGGTGTTTCCTACCAGGTTATTGATCAAAAAAATGATCGGGTCATCACCTCATATCAACATAAAAAAGGGATCATCAAGCATTCTACATTCCAACAAGTCGTTCACTTTAATGCAAACGGTCATCCAAGTACAGGAGGTTCTATTGTTTTTCAATTTGGTAGTCAAGTATATAAATTGACGGTTTATTTAGGGAGCGGTCGAATTCATGTTCAGAAACAGTAAGGGATTTAGTACGATTGATGTGCTGTTTGCATGCCAACTCTTCCTATTCACAGCACTCATACTTATCCCAACCTATGAAAAGCTGTTGATTGAGAAGAAAGAGTTAAGAGCGAGACTAGATGCATACCAAGTGTTACATGAACAAATGAATATCGCTTTGATGACAGGAAAAAAACAATCCGTCAAAATGAAAAGAGGAGAAATCGTCTATGTATTCAAATGGGATCAACAGAAGGGGTGTGTATTGTACAAATTACAAAAACGACAGACCGTATGCTTACGGGGCTGAGAGTGGGGAACAGGGATTTACATTCATTCAAGCACTTTGGCACTTGCAACTTTTCGTCCTCCTTTCTTTTGGTTGTATCTCTCTTTTTTCTATTGCTGAAAAGGGACATTCATTTGAAAACATTCATCAATTCTCACAAATAGAATGGAAGCAAACGGTGCAGCAATTAGAAGAGGAGTTAACTGCGGCAGTGGCAGTTAGCGTGGCGGAAAAAGGGGAAGTGTTAGAGTATATCACAGGGAAAGGGCAAGTTGTGACCATTGAGCTTTATCGAGATATGATCCGAAAGAGAATCGACAAATCCGGTCATTTACCTCTCTTGCAAAAGGTCAAACAAATGCGTGTGAAGACTGAACAACAAACAACGTTACTTGCAGTCACGGATATGAAAGGGAAGGTGCATGAAGCTATCTTTTTCACATATAAAGGAGTGATTCCTAAAACGTGAAAAGGGAAGAAGGGTTTATCTATCCTCACATACTTGCGACGATTCTTTTCTTTCTATTGATATTAGGCTCGATGACGATTGGGTTGCAAAAAGAGCTAGCAAGCGCCGAACTGACCATTTCGTTTTATAAAAAACATCATCTTCTAAGAATGGGTTTAAGAGAAGCCGTTAGTAAAACCAAACGTCTTTGTGATCAGCAAAATGTCGATATTGACACCGAAGATGGCCGTGTGACGCTCAATTCAATCGTGTGTGATCAAAAGAAACTACACATCCGTATGTTGGTAAAAGTGACAACAAAAGATGGTGTAGCAGATCAACGAGAACTCGTTTTGGATTGGAACACAGGTGCAGTGATCAAATGGACGCTCCCTGAATAGCCAATGTATAAATTGATGCTACTTGGTAACACTTTAAATATGAAGAGGTGAGCGTTCGTTGAAATCAAATGACTACGTGAAATATATGACACAAGAAATCATTAAATATATGAATACACCACGTGACGCTCGAAAAGAGCATAAACAGGAAAAAATTGATACAAAACCACCATTTTCACAGCGTATGTTTGGCGTGTTACCCTTTGGAGTTTCCATGTTATTAAAAAAACGTCATCGACATAAGTAAAAAGCCGCCAACAGGCGGTTTTTTTATGTCTTATTCACTGTATTCTTCAACAACAATGATTTTATTGACCTTGTTGGAGTGGGGATTATAAGAAATGGTTACAAATACCCCGAACTCTTTCGTTTGGTCTTTTAGCGTAATATGATACTGTTTCACCGCTTCTTTCTCCCGATATCGGTCCCATACTTTTTGTTTAAATAAAACGTTCGCTAATGGATATTTCTTCTTTGCTTCATTCACTGCTCTTTTTTCCCATTGATCTACAGCGGAAGCATATCCCATCATATCTATAGCGGGTATGTCTTGTATCGTGACTCCCATCAGTAAAGTGAAGATGATCCATATTTTTTTAAACGTCAACTTACATCACCTCAATCATGACTATTTTGCCCAATTCTTGCACTTTTATGTAAATTTTTAATGAGTACAAATGACACGGAAAAAAATATTGAATATGGCGAAAGAACGAGAAAATGGAAGAATTTTCTCGTAATCGTTCTTGTTTAAGAACAAAATGACCTAATTTGACGGTTTGATTTTTATGAGTATTTCCTTATACTGTATGTAATCGTTCTATTTAAAGAACAGTCGTTCAAGGAGTTGAAAGGATTGATGAAGCAGTCGCTCTTTGTACTCATTTGCGCTATTTGCTTGATTTTTATGTCTCGCATGACAACCTCTACAAATGCTTCTTTTAATGATGTTGAGACGGCAAACTTTGAGATGAAAACGTGTGAAAATTTTGAGCAGACAGATCAGAATTGTCAGATGAAGAAGTGGGATAAAAGTCATTTGAAGCTTACAAATCAGACGAACACCAAGGGAACTGTTTGTGCTCCGCATACGCTAAGTATGACCTTGAGAAATGTTGGGCGTTCGATTACACACTCGGAATGGAAATGGGAATTACACAAACTGAGTAGTGATCAGAACCCGATACAGGATGGCCATATCCTTGAAAAAGGATCCATCACTACCCTTTTATCAAAGGAGTCGATGACCGTAACGACAAGTATGGCGAAAACGAATGGGGTTTATGCATTTAAAATCTATTATCCTACAGGATTTAACTCATCTAAACACCCGTTCTTTTGGTCTAAGCATATGAAACTCTCTCAATGTAAAGAAAAAAAGACCTAACGGAACGATAATGAAAAATGATCTATAGGGGGAGAAGAACCATGAAAAAATGGATGAAAATGACTGGAAGTATCCTATATGTAGTGATTTTCACACTGATGATCGCAAGTATTATTGTGGTGTTGTCATCAAGAACGACAGGTGGAGATCCTCAAATTTTTGGTTATCAGCTAAAGCAAGTGTTATCTGGTTCAATGGAACCGGAGTTCTCTACTGGATCTCTGATTTTGGTGAAAGAAATGACGTCACCAGAAACGCTTAAAAAAGGCGATATTATTACATTTCAGGGAAAGCAGGATGACAAGCAATCCTTTGTGACTCACCGAATTGTTGGCGTAAAAGGTGAGGGGACGAGCAAAACCTTTGAGACCAAAGGGGATGCCAATATGTATCAAGATGGAACGCCAGTGAAAGCGAATGAAGTAGCAGCAAAATACGAGGGAATTCATATTCCTTATGCAGGAAAACTACTCTCGTACGCTGGCACTTCGGCTGGCACAGCATTGTTGCTGATTATACCGGGTGTCATGCTGCTTGTGTACTCTACCATCCACTTTGTGGGGGCTGCAAAAAATCGAAAACAAGTGGCAGAAATTCAAATGTCAGAGGAACAAGCATAACTTTTCGTTTGTAACCTAATCAGGTTTCAATAAAACAAATTTATAGGGGGTTTTATCATGGCAATTAAAAAATCAATTCGTTTAGGTGTATTATCTGGGGCGTTAGGAATCGCCTTAATTGGCGGGGGAACTTGGGCTGCGTTCAATGATATTGAAAAGGCAAATGCGGTCTATTCTACAGGAGAACTAGATTTATCTGCAAAAGAAAACTCCGGAGCCATTAACCTTGCAAACTTAAAACCTGGTGACCGAATTAAAAAGGAATTCAATTTTGAAAACAAGGGGTCACTCGCCATTAATCAAGTCTTAATGAGCCTTGATTATAGCGAATTCAAAGATGGATCTTCTGCGAAGAATGGAAGCAAAAATTCGGCAGAAGAATTCCTCAGCCAATTCCAGGTGAGTGTGCTCACGGTTGGAGCTGAAGGTGGGAATGGGTATCCGAAGAATATTATTTTAGATGCTGCAAACCTGCTTGACTTGCATCAATTAACATCAAAACAGGATAAGGCGGCATTTGAAAAGCTTCGTCCAGCCGTCGATGCGAAGTTTTTACATGAAAGTGGTAAAATCAATGTAGCGACTGTGGATGGAACAGTGGCTCCTGATTATGACGGCATTCCAAAAAATCCGTTTGATTACGATAAAGTGGAAATGATCATTGAATTTGTGAACGACCAGACAAAAGATAAATCTGGTCAGTATATCCAAAATAAATACCAAGGCGATGCGATTCAAATTGATCTTTCCTTCGAAGCGACTCAGTGGAATGGTTTAACGATCAATCCGAAAAAGCATACGGATGAAAAAGGCTATGTGAAAGAAAACGAAAAAGCACACAGCGAAGATAAATAATAAAACCAGTCTTTAGACCGATATCAACGTCTGTATAGTAATTGGAGGAGTATGCGCCCAAAACGAGCGCTTTACTCCTCTTCTTGCTTTTTTTTCCATATTTGGTAATCTAAAAATTCTCGAAATTGCTTTTTAGAAACCCCTGATGTCATTGCATCTCGAACTAGTTTTTCCCATTCACTATCTAATTGACCATCGTATTCGGTTTCATCATTTTCGTTTAAAAGTGTATGAACCGAGACGTCCAGAACAGCGGAGACTTTTTCAAGAAATTGAATGGAGGGGTTTGTTTGCAAGTTTCTTTCTATTGAGCTTAAATAGGACTTCGCTACCCCAGCCTTTTCGGCCAGTTCTGATAGTGAGTAGCCTTTTTCATTGCGGTATTGTTTAATACGCTGGCCAATCAATGTCATCACCTTCCTTTCGATATTATAGCACATTCAGAAAGGTTTGATAGAATGACTTCTTACCACGTGGGGAGACCCAGAGGACTTTTCGGTTGATTTGAGAAAATGGAGCACTTCTTCGACTGTCACTCCTGCATTACGCGCTTCATTTAACAATTGAACCCATTCACTGTCTAGTTTTTTCGTTTCCTTTTCCATACAAATACCTCCTAAAATACTGAATCATGTATTTCAGGCACTTAACGCATTAAATGGAAAGACTCAGGTGGTAAGACCTCATAGATTGCTTGCGTCATGTTTCCGCCCAATACAAACAGACAAACGTTGATTCCGATTGATCGAAAATTGCAAGTCGTATCAAGAGAAAAGCTATGATATGCTGTGCTTAGCTTCCTCTTTTTTGTTGTAAGTAAAAAAGTCCACCATTTTCAATCGTGAGACTGATTTTTGGTTCGTATAATGTTTTGAGTGCTTGTCTTTCTATTTCATATTCTACAGATGTGTCTGAAGTCCCTTCATAAAATTGATTTAAAAGTTCCGAATCTTCTTTCCATTTTTGAATGGCTCTGATTGCCCAATCGTTTGGTTCTTCGCGTGCATATCGATCCATTAACTGATAGAGGCGTTTCAATCCACTCTCAGGCTTGATCATGGCACTCATCGTAAAGCAGTAATCAGGAATGTGCGACGACAGTTCGCGGGTTTCCAGCTTTTCCTGAAATTGTTCTACGATTTCCCCGCGTATGAGGTGGAGACCAAGTGACATTAGCTTATCCTTTTTACGATCTGCCATATAGGATATTTTGACATTTAGGCCAAGCCATGGCTCTAGTGCTGTTTGATGGTTTCCGAGAGGATTGACTCGTTCGTATAGCCGGATAAACCGGCCTTGCTGCTTCACAGCCTCGAATATTTGAAATAATCGGGGTGAACCGAAATGGATAAATTCACCTTCTACTTGGGCGCCTGCTTTTTGTTGATCTGTGATGAATGTGAGTTGACGAGGCTCTGGTACACCACCTGTTTTTTCAAGCCAATGCCAATAAAAAGGGCGGTTCATAATCATTTTATCCATCTCAATCGTTAACTGTACGGTCAAATGTCCCTGGCTTTCCTCCAAGATGTCACATTGATTCGCCTGAAAGAAACGTAGAAGAAATGTATGAATATCTTGCTGCTCCATGTGTGTCACTCTCCTTTAAGAGCCTTGCTGTCTTTTTTCTAAAAGTGGTGTTTGTGCCTCTGTTAAATGGGAAGCAAACTGGCTTAGTTTCTTTTTCATATCGATATCAGACTTGTACTGGAAAAGAATATGATGAAGTTCTGTTTCTTTCTCTTTGATATCCATCCGAGTTAAAATATCATCTAACTCTCCGATGACGTTCTCAAATAGATGAATTTTTTCATACAAAAGCTTTAAAATATGCTCTTCAACGGTACCGTTTGTCGCCATATTGTAAATGTGGACATCCCGCTCCTGCCCAAGACGGTGGATACGTCCGATTCGCTGTTCTAAACGCATTGGGTTCCATGGAAGGTCGTAGTTGATGATTTGGTTACAAAATTGAAGGTTGATTCCTTCACCACCTGCTTCTGTCGCAATGAGAACTTGGGCACGCTCTCTAAATAAATCTTTCATCCAATCTTTTTTACTCCGTTTAAAGCCACCTCGAAACGGAACGGAGCTAATACCATTTTGTTGTAAAAACCATTGTAAATAAATTTGTGTCGCGCGGTATTCAGTAAAAATAATGACTTTCTCATTGAGTGTCTGAATGAGCTTAACGACTTCTAATGCTTTTGAATTTTGGGTCACTTGGTTGATTTTCTCCATGATTTGTCCAGTGGCAGAAGATCCTATGATGTGTTGTTCTTCTTCTTGCATTTTTTTAATGGTCATATAGACGGCTTCTCGGCTTGAACAGCATTCGCGCTCCAATGTCATAATGGAAAACATATGTTTCGAATAAGATGGATTGTCTTTGAGCTTACAGATTTCATCGTATAATGCTTGTTCTGTTGGAGAGAAATCAATCGTAATCGTCTTTACGTGACGTTTTGACCATTCGATGCCAGTGTCTTGCCTACGATTTCGAATCATAACTTTGTTGACGAGTTGTTTTAACTGGTCGTGATCTTCAAGCTGTAGATCTTTGTTGGCAAAGACATCTTTAAACTGGTGTTCATTTCCTAGATGTCCTGGTTTCAGAAGGGAGACAAGGTTGAAAATTTCTCCGATTCGGTTTTGGATCGGCGTTGCTGTGAGCAAGAGACAGAATTTCTTATTTAAATTTCTCACAAACTCATAGTTTTTTGTTTTGTTGTTTTTCAGTTTATGGGCTTCATCAATAATGACCATATCGTAAGCAATGGATAAAATCGTCTCTCGGTGTGGCTGTCTTTTGGCTGTATCGATCGATGAGACAACCACATCACATTGCTCCCACACATAGCTTTTTTTCTGTTCGACCGCGTCAATATAAAATTTTGTCCGCAGCTCTTGCACCCATTGTGATACTAGAGAGGCAGGGACGAGTATGAGTATTTTTTTGGCAAGTCCACGAATCATGTATTCTTTGATAATGAGACCTGCTTCAACGGTTTTTCCAAGACCCACTTCATCTGCTAAAATGGCTTTACCATTCATGTCTTCTACGACTCTTCTGGCTACTTCGAGTTGGTGCTTTAAGGGCGTAAAAGATGTCAGGTGTGCAGGAGCTTGCAAGCCTTCAAATGAGTTAATCGCCGTCACTTTCTGCACTTGTGTGGCCAAACGGTATAGATCCCAATTTGCCCATGGTCCATCGTGTGCAAGACGCTGGTGAAATTCAGTGGCCCACTCTTGATCAAAAATCGTTTGAATATCCAATGACATGACCTGCCTTTCTATCAAGATATTGATGAAATTGTTCTGTTTTCAAACGCTTCATTTTTTTATTGATCTTTTAAAGCCTATATATATTTATAAAAGCGAACGATGTTGGCTTCATATTTTAAAAATGTTAATGATTTTTTCTGTTGCCCTTGATCCATTTCTAATGGTAGGATGTTGGTAAGTGATCAAGAACATAAGTCACTCTTTTTGATAGTATGTCCAATAAAGATTGAGAATATGAGCGGATGATGGTATGGGGAGAGACTTGGCGGTTATTTAGCACTGGCAGGCGCCGAAGGAGCAAGCTGAACTTGTTCAGTGAATCTCTCAGGCAAAAGTACTCTTACCGGACGCAACTCTGGAGAGTGTTTGCATAGATACGAGCGAACCACCAAAGGGGAAAACGCACAATGATGTTGTGCTGTAAACTTTCAGGTGAAAGGACAGAGACTTCTTTTTGTTAAAAGGGAGTTCTCTGTCCTTTTTTGCTGTGATTTTTTCTGAAAATTCAGCTTGTGTTTCGCACGATTAAAAAAAGGGGGAAACGATTGATGTTGAAACGAACACCGCTATTTCACGCGTATGAAACGTTTGGCGCAAAAACCATTGACTTCGGGGGCTGGGAATTACCTGTCCAATTTTCTTCCATTAAAGAAGAACATGAGGCTGTTAGGACAAAGGCAGGGCTTTTCGATGTTTCTCACATGGGAGAGGTTGAAGTTAAAGGCCGTGATGCCCTTCCTTTTTTACAACGATTATTAACGAATGATATCTCGAAGCTAACAGACGGTAAGATACAGTATACAGCGATGTGCTATGAAGATGGCGGGACAGTCGATGACTTACTTGTCTATCAAAAGGAAAAAAACAACTATTTGCTTGTCATTAATGCGTCAAATATTGAGAAAGATCTTGATTGGTTGTTGAGTCATCAAGATGAAGACGATGTGTCGATTATCAATGTCTCTGATCAAATCGCTCTGTTAGCGCTCCAAGGGCCTCTTGCTCGCGACATCATAAACGATGTTGCGGATGAAGAGGTGGCATCACTCAAGCCGTTTACGTTTCTATCAGAAACCGTTGTGACACAAAAAGAAGTACTTGTATCACGAACAGGCTATACAGGTGAGGACGGGTTTGAAATCTATTGTCAGGCAGAAGATGCCGTCCATATTTGGTCTTCGCTATTAGAAGCAGGCAAGTCAAAAGGGTTAATTCCATGCGGCTTAGGTGCACGGGACACCTTAAGATTTGAAGCGAGACTGCCACTGTATGGTCAGGAGCTATCAAAGGATATTTCACCTTTAGAGGGTGGAATCGGTTTTGCTGTTAAAACGGAAAAAGAAATAGATTTTATTGGGAAAACCGCCCTTAAACAACAAAAAGAAGCCGGCACCGAGCGAAAGCTTGTCGGAATTGAAATGATCGATAAAGGAATTCCGCGGACAGACTATCCTGTCTTTTCAGGAGAGGAACAAATTGGGTTTGTCACAACGGGTACACAATCTCCAACATTAAAGAAAAATATTGGGCTTGCCTTGATCCAATCGCCTTTGGCAACGATCGGGACAGAAGTGGAAGTGCAAGTTCGAAAAAAACGCTTAAAAGCCAAAATTGTCGCCACACCATTTTACAAAAGAGCTAAATAACGAGGGGGAATAACGGATGAAGCACAGGTATTTGCCGCAAACAGAGCAAGATCAAAAAGAAATGCTAGAAGTCATCGGTGTCGAGTCGATTGACGAGCTTTTCTCAGATATCCCTGAAAAAGTCAGATTCAAAGGATTATACAATATAAAAGAGGCTGCATCAGAGACAGAGCTTGTGCGAGAATTATCTCGTCTTGCCGCAAAAAACAAGGATACCATTTCATACGCATCATTTCTTGGTGCCGGTGTATACGATCATTACCAGCCTATTATTGTAGATCATGTCATCTCACGTTCTGAATTTTATACAGCATATACACCGTATCAGCCGGAGATTTCACAAGGTGAATTGCAGGCAATCTTCGAGTTTCAAACAATGATTGCCGAACTGACAGGCATGGATCTTGCTAACTCCTCCATGTACGATGGCGGAACAGCATTAGCGGAAGCGGCGATGCTGGCTGCGGGACATACAAAAAAGAAAAAAGTTGTCGTCTCTGAGGCGGTTCATCCTGAATCAAGAGCAGTACTGAAAACATACGCCAAAGGTCAGAATATCGAGGTTGTCGAGGTGCCTACGCAAAACGGGCTCACGAATATAGCTGCATTAGAAGAGGCAGTGTGTGAAGAGACCGCGGCTGTACTTGTGCAATATCCTAACTTTTTCGGTGTAGTAGAGCCATTAAAAGACATCGAACCTATTGCCCATAAAGGGAAAAGTTTATTCATCGTTTCAAGCAATCCGCTTGCACTTGGCTTACTCACGCCACCAGGGAAACTCGGTGCAGACATTGTGGTAGGGGATGCACAACCATTTGGCATTCCAGCAGCATTTGGCGGACCACATTGCGGTTACTTTGCTGTTACGAAAAAATTAATGAGAAAAGTGCCGGGGCGTTTGGTTGGACAAACAGAGGACGAAAATGGCGTTCGTGGTTTTGTACTTACACTCCAAGCCCGTGAGCAGCATATTAGAAGAGATAAAGCGACGTCAAATATTTGTTCCAATCAGGCACTAAATGCGTTAGCTGCATCTGTTGCCATGACAGCCCTTGGTAAATCGGGGATGAAAGAGATCGCATATCAAAACGTGCAAAAAGCGCATTATGCGAAAACGCAGGTCGCAAAACATGGGCTACAAGCGGACATAGATGGTGCACATTTTAATGAATTTGTGATCAAGTTAAACGAGCCTGTGCAAGAAGCGAATAAACGCTTGCTTGAAAAAGGGATCATTGGAGGCTATGACTTAGGTCTAGACTACCCTGAACTTCAGAACCACATGCTTGTTGCAGTGACAGAGCTAAGGACAAAAGAAGAAATTGATACGTTCATTAAGGAATTGGGGGATCGCCATGAATAAACAAGATCAGCCGCTTATTTTTGAATTATCCAAAGAAGGAAGAATTGGTTATAGCTTACCTGATTTAGATGTACCAGAGCAGGAGCTCCCAGATTTATTTGATGAAACGTATATCCGTCATGAAGACGCGGAGCTGCCTGAGGTGTCTGAACTTGATATTATGCGTCATTACACAGCGCTATCAAGACGCAATCATGGGGTAGATTCAGGTTTTTACCCGCTTGGCTCTTGTACAATGAAATATAACCCGAAAATCAATGAGAAGGTCGCGCGATTGGCAGGTTTCTCTCACGTTCACCCGCTTCAAGAGGCAGACACCGTTCAGGGTGCATTAGAACTACTTTATGACCTAGGGGCACACCTTGAAGAAATTACGGGGATGGATGCTGTGACATTACAGCCAGCAGCAGGAGCACATGGAGAATGGACGGGGCTGATGATGATCCGTGCGTACCATGAAGCACGAGGAGATTTCAAGCGAACAAAAGTGATTGTACCTGACTCTGCACATGGAACGAATCCTGCTTCTGCGACAGTGGCTGGGTTTGAAACAATTACCGTTGCATCTGATGAAAACGGTCTTGTTGATTTAGAAGACTTAAAGCGTGTTGTAAATGAGGAAACAGCCGCACTCATGCTCACAAATCCAAATACACTTGGACTATTTGAAGAGAATATTGTAGAAATGGCAGAAATCGTTCATGGAGCAGGCGGAAAGCTTTATTATGACGGAGCGAACCTTAATGCCGTGTTAAGTAGAGCAAGACCAGGAGATATGGGCTTTGACGTTGTTCATTTAAATCTTCATAAAACTTTCACAGGTCCACACGGAGGCGGGGGTCCTGGATCGGGTCCAGTCGGAGTGAAAAAGGATCTGATCTCATACTTGCCAAAACCAGTCCTAGTCAAAAAGGAAGGGCGCTTTCAGTTTGATGATGATCGTCCACAATCCATCGGCAGGGTGAAACCATTTTATGGAAACTTTGGTATTAACGTGCGTGCATACGCGTATATTCGCTCAATGGGACCTGATGGGCTTAAGGCTGTCACAGACAATGCTGTGCTTAATGCCAACTATATGATGCGACGCTTAAGTGCCCATTACGATCTCCCATTTGATCGCCATTGTAAACATGAATTTGTTCTGTCAGGGAAGCGTCAGAAAAAATTAGGTGTACGCACCCTTGATATTGCGAAACGATTACTTGATTTCGGCTATCATCCGCCAACCATCTACTTCCCGCTGAATGTAGAAGAATGTATCATGATTGAACCAACAGAAACGGAATCAAAAGAAACCCTCGATGCATTCATTGAAGCGATGATTCACATAGCAAAAGAAGCTGAAGAGAATCCAGAAGTGGTACAGGAAGCGCCGCATACAACAGTTGTAAAGCGCATGGATGAAACAAAGGCTGCACGAAATCCGATCCTTGTTTTTGAAAGGAAATAAAAAAAGACTCAGGGGGCATAGCTCCCAGAGTCTTTTTTATTTTTTCGTTTTAATGCGGCCGCCCCATTTTTTAAAGCCGCCTTTTAAATTGTAAATTTCACGGCAGCCGTTTTTACGTAAAGTTTGTGCGGCTTTTCCGCTTCGTAAGTTATTTTGACAATAGAGATAGACAGGCTTGTCAGGGCGTATTTCATTTTTACGCTGCTTTAGCTGCGAAAGCGGGATGTTTCTCGCCCCTAAAATATGTCCGCCTTCAAATTCATTCGGCTCTCTCACATCAATGAGCTGTGCTTTTCGGTAGCCTTTGATAAATTCTTCTTCCGTCAGCGTTTTCATAATTCGCTGCTGATAGATGAAATTGCCGATTGAATAAAGAACGAAAAGTCCAGCTAGTGCGAGGACGATATAGTTGAACATTGGCAATGCGACTCGACTCCTTCTTAAACATCAATACAGGGGGACCTGTTTGATGGTACGTTTTAGACAAATACTATTATAGTAAAGCAAAAGAAACTTGTCATCCTAAATAGAAAGAATTATTTTCAATTTCACCACGATTTGATAGACTGATGGGGAGACAAAACCAGTGGTGACCACCGTCATTTCACATTGACTACGTAAAAGAGAAGGGATTTTTAAATGCAAAAAGAGAAATGGTGTTTCATTGACTCAGGAAAGCAAGACCCTGCCTTTAACATGGCAATGGACGAAGCCTTACTTTATTGGCACAGTGAGAAACTCATCCCGCCAGTCATTCGCTTTTATGGCTGGAATCCAGCGACCTTGTCTGTTGGCTATTTTCAACATGTTGAAAAGGAAATTAACATGGAAGCAGTCGAGCGTTACGGTTTAGGGTTTGTCAGGAGACCAACAGGAGGCCGGGGGGTTCTTCATGATCAGGAACTGACATACAGTGTGATCGTGTCTGAAGAACATCCAGAAATGCCAGCAACAGTAACAGAAGCGTACCGCGTGATATCAGAAGGGATATTAGAGGGATTTAAAGAGCTTGGACTCGATGCGTACTTTGCCATTCCTCGTACAGAAAAAGAAAAAGAAAGCTTAAAAAATCCAAGATCTTCTGTCTGTTTTGATGCACCTTCTTGGTACGAGCTTGTGGTAGAAGGGAGAAAGGTTGCAGGAAGTGCACAGACGAGACAAAAAGGTGTTATCCTCCAACATGGCTCTATTTTAATTGACTTAGATGAGGACAAATTGTTCGATTTGTTTTTGTATCCAAACGATCGAGTGAGAGAACGCATGCAGCGCAGTTTTAAAAACAAAGCGGTTGCCATCAATGCGATATCCGACCGGACTTGTACAATTGACGATGCACGGATTGCGTTTAAGCGAGGATTTGAAAAAGGTTTGAATATTGAGCTTGTTCCGTATGAACTGACAGATGAAGAATTATCGTTTGTTCACCATTTAGCTAAAACAAAATATGCGTCAGATGAGTGGAATTACAAGCGATAAGGCTTTAGCCCCTTCTTGTTTTTTAAAGGGCAATGGTGTAGAATTGGGATGATTATTAAGTAAAGGTGCATTTTGGAGGGGTTTTATGACTACACCAAGTATGGAAGATTATATTGAACAAATTTATATGCTGATAGAAGAAAAAGGATATGCCAGAGTATCTGATATTGCAGAAGCCCTCGCTGTCCATCCCTCCTCTGTAACAAAAATGGTTCAGAAGCTAGATAAAGATGAATACCTCATTTATGAGAAATATCGTGGACTGATTTTAACACCAAAAGGGAAAAAAATCGGTAAACGTCTCGTATACAGACATGAACTGCTAGAGCAATTTTTAAGAATCATTGGTGTAGATGAAGAGAAAATTTATGATGACGTAGAAGGCATTGAGCATCATTTAAGCTGGAACAGTATCGACCGTATCGGCGATCTTGTTCAATACTTTGAAGAAAACGAAGAACGTTGTGCACAGCTGAAAGTGGTCCAAAAAAGAAACGAACAAACGAATCAAGAATCTTAAGACAAAGGACGCCCTGCAATAGGGTGTCCTTTTTGATTAAAGTTCTAATTGAAGGCAAAAGCTCCTACACTATTAATAGTGTGACAGGAAAAGGGGGCTCCTTGATGAAGATAGATGGTGTTTTCTCGGGTGGAGGCATTAAAGGTGCTGCGCTTGCAGGTGCCTATCAAGCTCTTGAAGCGAGAGGCTTTGAATTTGTCCGCCTTGCTGGTACAAGTGCTGGATCCATCATTGCATCACTAATTGCAGCTGGCTTTACAAGTCAGGAGATCGTGAAGCTCTTAGAAGAAATGGATGAGCATCAATTATTGGATAAGAGGTGTCACTTCATTCCGTTTAAAATGCTGAGATGGGTATCCATCTATTGGCGTCTCGGTCTGTACAAAGGAGACCGGCTAGAAAAATGGCTCACAGAAGTGTTGAAACGAAAAGGGGTGACTGTGTTTGGCGACCTAAAGAAAGATTCATTAAAAATCATCGCTTCCGATTTAACAAATGGAAAAATCCTTGTCCTCCCAGATGACCTCCCCTCTTATGGCTTAAACCCAGACCGGTTTTCCGTTGCACGTGCCATTCGAATGAGCTGTAGTCTGCCTTATTTTTTCGAACCTGTTCAACTGAAGTCATCCAAAGGGATCTGTACCATTGTGGACGGCGGGGTGCTTAGTAACTTCCCCATTTGGTTATTTGCTGAAAAGAAAAAAAGACCGATTATTGGTGTGACGTTAACCCCAAACGAAAAAGAACGCCCTCAACACTCCATACGCAATGCGTTTGAACTGTTTGGCGCTCTTTTTGAAACGATGCGTGGTGCACATGACGAAAGACATATCGCCACAAAACACGAACGTCATATTATTTTTATTCCTGTCGAACACGTCATCGCCACTGATTTTCAGCTCATGACAGAAAAGAAAAGGGCGCTCGTCGATCTAGGTAGACAGAAGGCCGAGCAATTTTTAAAAAGCTGGACATTTTAAAACAAAGCACGATTTTTCTTTTTGTTTTTCTTGCCTTCAATCACGGTCAAATGCGTTTGGCTTTTCTTTTTGAGAAGGACGGGCTTTGATTTGTGGTCAGTTGGCACGCTTCGCAAATGAGTGACCCGATTTTTTATTTGGCTTTTTGTTTTTGGCTTAGGCTGCTGGTAGCGCCGTTTCGATTGTTTGACTGCTTTGCGATAAAGATTGCCTTCTGTTCCACTTCTTCGATTCATCAGCCATCTAAATAAGAAAAACAAAACCGCACTAACAATGACAACGGATAGTAGCATCGTGAAAAGTCTGCCAGGATTCGTTGCGAGTAAATAGACAATTCCCAAAATACCTAAAGCGAAAATAATGATAAAAGCAGGATGTACTCGGCGATTCATAACTGTCCACCTCCGAAGGTATTTACCGGATTTATAAAGTTAGATCACTTGATGAGCAGAATCTGACGCATGCTTTTGCGACGCTTCTTCTAAACGAAGCAGTTCATTAAAACTTGCAATGGCTACCTCGACTTGGTCGTCAGAAGGTTCTTTCGTTGTCAGCAACTGCAGCCAAAGGCCAGGATAGCCAAGCACTTTTAATACTGGTATTTCCCTTAGTTTGTTTGTGAGTTGCAGCACTTCAAATGAAATGCCAAGAACAACGGGAATCAGCGCCAAGCGGTTCAACACTCTCACCCATAAAGGATCTGTCGGTACGAGTAAATAGACGAACATTCCAACAATGACAGTGAATAAAATAAAGCTGCTGCCACATCGATAATGCAAGCGAGACTGGCTTTGGACATTTTCCACTGTGATGTCAAGATTCTGTTCATAGCAGTTTATGACTTTATGCTCTGCCCCATGATATTGAAATACCCTTTTAATTAAAGGTGTCATGGAAATAAAATAAATATAGCCTAATAATAGAACGAATTTAAAAAATGTTTCGACTGCGATTTGTGCGAAATCCCCAGAGAATATAGGGCGCACAAGCTCAGCTAAAAAGACAGGCACAAGGGTGAAGACGAACTTACTAAAGAGAAGAGAGAGAACTCCGATGACTGCAATGCCGAAGATCATTGATAATTTCGATCCTTTTTGTTCTTTCTGAAGCGAGTGATCTTCAGAGGGATCTAAATCATAGCGCTCACTGGAAAAATTCAAATGCTTGCTTCCGTTTGCGCTTGCTTCTACAAGTGCAACAACTCCCCTCACAAAAGGAATTTTCTTGAGAAAAGACGTTCGTTTATTGGAGGTTCTAGGGAGCTTCAAAAACTCTATAGACTGATCCTTACGACGAATGGCTGTCACATAGTTCTTTTTACCTCCGAACATGACACCTTCGACTACTGCCTGCCCTCCATATGCTGGAGGTTTTGTTTGATTGGACATATTTCATCAACCTGCCTGTTTCCTGTAATTTACATGCATTTCCTTATACTTTTATTGTACAGGAAATGAGGGGAAATCACTAGCTCACAGGTCGATATTCTACTAGAATTCTATCTACCTCTTTTAAGCCAGTATACCCTTATATAAAAATTTTACACTCACGCATTGAAATCCTTTTTTTTATGACATTTTGGACATACTAACTGGTGGAGGTGTTCACATGAAACGTGATGAAAAGAAAAACCAAAACCAAGAAGAAAAAAATCAATCAGTCCACACGGCTTCTATGCTGGCAAGGGCAGCTGCTACCGGATTTGTTGGAGGTGTTTTTTGGGGCTTTATCGGATTTCTTACCTATATATTTCATTTTTCAGAAGTGAGTCCCAATATGCTGCTGCAACCATTTGTGCTCGGGGATTGGAAAAAGGGCGGACTTGGTACTTTTATCAGTATTGTGTTACTAGGTATTTTGTCTATTGGTGTGGCATTCATTTATTACGCCCTTTTAAAGAGAATAAAAGGGATATGGATGGCGTTAATTTATGGTGGACTATTATGGGTACTTGTCTTTTATGTGTTTAATCCCATTTTCCCAGATGTGAAGCAAGTGCATGATTTGCATCAAAACACGATTGTGACAACATTTTGCTTATATGTATTATACGGTCTGTTTGTTGGATACAGCATTTCATTTGAATACAATGAGTTAACGAGTCAGAAGCTAGCAAGAGCGCTCGGGAAAAAGGCAGAATAAAGTGTAAATCACCCATTCATATGATAAAATATTTTTGGAAACGAAAGGTTTCTTAGGAAAAAGAACCAAAGATCGTGATGGATAGAATTAGGGTGAAGGAGTGGTCATATGCCTCATTTTCTAGTGCTGAATGGACCGAACTTGAATCGGCTAGGTAAGAGAGAGCCTGCTGTCTATGGCAGTAAAACATTGACGGATTTAGAAACGGATTTGTTTCAGTTCGCTGAAAGAGCAAATATTCAGCTAACATTTTTTCAATCGAATCATGAGGGTGATTTGGTCGATGCCTTGCATGAAGCAGACGAGCAGTACGATGGCGTCGTTTTTAATCCGGGGGCATTTACCCACTATAGTTATGCATTAAGAGATGCCATTGCCAGTATTTCTTTACCTGTCATCGAAGTACATATATCAAATGTTCATAAGAGAGAGGAATTCCGCCATCATTCAGTTCTTGCCCCAGTATGTCAAGGGCAAATTGTTGGGCTAGGGTTAGAAGGGTATAAATTGGCGATTCGATATTTAGTGAGTGAAGGGGGAGCGGTTTCATGAAGCTTGAGAAATTAAGAAATCTGTTATCTGAATTAGAGATCGATGGTCTTGTGATTACGAGTAGCTTTAATTTACAATACATGACCAACTTTACAGGTTCAGCTGGACTAGCGGTGGTGTCAAAAGATCGTGCGGCTTTTATTACCGACTTCCGTTATACAGAGCAAGCAAAAGATGAGGTAAAAGGGTACGAGATTATCGAACATCAAGGAAACATTGTAGAAACAGCCGCTAAAACAGCAAAAGAATTTGGGGTAAAACGCCTTGGGTTTGAACAAAACCATATGACATTTGCGACATATCAGCAGTATGTTAGCAAGGCAAGCGGGATGGAGCTTGTCCCTGTCTCTGAATCAGTTGAAAAGTTGCGCTTGATTAAGTCAAGTGAAGAGATTAAGATATTAGAGGAAGCTGCGAAGATTGCAGATCGCGCCTTTGATCATATTCTCACTTACATCAAGCCGGGCCTGACAGAAATTGCAGTCATGAACGAGCTTGAATTTTTCATGAGAAAAGAAGGTGCGGAAGGATCTTCATTCGATATGATTGTGGCCTCAGGGGTTCGTTCTAGCTTGCCACATGGAAGAGCTAGTGAAAAAGTGATTGAAACTGGTGATCTCGTGACACTGGATTTCGGTGCTTACTATAAAGGGTATTGTTCTGATATGACAAGAACGATCGCTGTAGGACAACCAAGCGACAAGTTGAAGGAAATTTACCATATCGTTTTAGAAGCAGAAAACGCTGGTGTGGATAGAATCAAGCCGGGCATAACAGGAAAAGAAGCTGATCGCATCACACGAGACATCATAGAAAAGTATGGCTACGGAGCATATTTCGGCCATTCGACTGGCCATGGCCTCGGTATGGAAGTACATGAAGCGCCGGGTCTATCCTTTCGCTCAGAGGTCGTGTTAGAAGAGGGAATGGTCGTAACAGTTGAGCCGGGGATTTACTTGCCAGATGTCGGCGGCGTGAGAATTGAGGATGATATTGTCCTGACAGCTGACGGCAATAAACGATTAACCCACTCACCGAAAGAACTCATCATATTATAATGGTGACATGTAGGAGGATGACAAAATGATTTCAGTAAACGATTTTAAAACAGGATTGACAATTGAAGTGGACGGTGGCATTTGGCGTGTAATGGATTTCCAACACGTGAAACCAGGGAAAGGCGCAGCGTTTGTTCGTTCAAAACTACGTAACCTACGAACTGGTGCCATGCAAGAGAAGACATTCCGTGCAGGTGAAAAAGTAGCCAAAGCACAGATCGAAACAAAAACAATGCAATACCTTTATGCAAATGGCGATCAGCATGTCTTTATGGATACGAGCTCATATGAACAACTTGAACTAAGTGAAGCACAAATTAAAGATGAGTTGAAGTATTTGCTTGAAAATATGTCAGTTCAAATCGTCATGTACGGCTCTGAAACATTAGGAGTTGAACTGCCAAACACGGTTGAACTAGAAGTAGTAGAAACTGAGCCTGGTATCAAAGGTGATACAACTTCTGGAGGATCAAAACCTGCGAAAACAGAAACTGGTTTAATTGTGAGCGTTCCTTTCTTTGTGAACCAAGGAGATAAGCTAGTTATCAATACATCTGACGGCTCATACGTATCAAGAGCGTAATAAACGGATAAAAGACTGTAAACTTTATGTTTACAGTCAGGCTGTCGAGAAAATCTTGACAGCCTTATTTTTTCCCTTAAAATTCCCATCTCCTCATTTTATAATAGAGAAAA
>NZ_JBFEFT010000009.1:0-112147 GCF_047229225.1 Bacillus sp. 179-C3.3 HS
AGGTTCACAAGTGACTGATGCTCGACCATGACACCCTTCGGTTGTCCAGTCGTACCGGATGTGTAAATCATATACGCGAGGTCATTCGATGTGATCGACACATGTATGTTGTGCGCTTCTCCTTCAACCACCTCTTCGATGTGCAGGACTTGTCCTGTGAAAGTAGGTGGTGCGGTGAGTCCTCTCTGGATGAGAAGCACCTCTGCCCCGCAATCCTCGAGCATATAGGCAATGCGCTGATCTGGATAATCGGCGTCAATCGGAACGAATGCCGCACCTGTTTTCAAAACACCTAGTACAGCGGCCGACATTTCAAGAGATGGACGAGTGAGAATACCTACCCGATCCCCTCGTTTGATCCCGCGAGACATGAGACCCGTGGCGACTGCATTCGCCCGGTTGTTCAGTTCCTCATACGTCCAGCTTGTGTGGCAGAAAGTGGCCGCCTTCAGATGCGGTGATTTCTGCGCCTGGGCTTCAATGAGGGCGTGGACGGTTTGATCTGTCGGAACGTCAAGAGCAGGGCCTGTCCATTCATTGATCAACTCTCGCTGTTGTTGCTGTGATAATAACGGCATTTGTTGTAATGGTTGATCTGGTTCTGAGACGATCTGTTCAAGCAAATAAAGGAAATAATTCTTCCATTTCACGATAGATGACGGATGAAAAATGGACCTATTGAAATCAAAGACAAGCTCGATTTGATCCGAAGATTCTTTACCTGTTAAAGTCAAATCAAATTTTGCCGTTTTCTCCTCAAATGCTTGTGGCACAATGTCAATGTCGCCCATTTCTAAATGTCTGATATCTGCATTTTCCATTGAGAACACAACATCAAAGATTGGGTGTCGACTTGTATCACGAACCGTTTGGACTTGATCCACCAATTCTTCAAACGGGTACAATTGATGTTCATTCGCCTCTAACACAAGGTCATGAACGCTTGACGCAAATTCCGCAAAAGTTTGATGACCTTCAGGTTTTGTTCTAAGCGCCAATGTATTGACAAACATGCCAATGACCGACTGGATATCAGGATGAGTCCGCCCCACAATTGGCGAACCAATGATGATATCTTCTTGTCCAGAAAGTTTACTTAACAATGCACTGTAGCATGTGAGCAGCACGGTATAAGTCGTACTATGCAGTGTTTTGACCAACTCATCTAGCTGCTGTTTAAGCTGCCCGTCAATCGTAAACGTCATCCGATCTCCATCAAAAGTCTGTACTTTTGGTCTCGGAAGGTCTTCAGGCAATGACAATACCGGTAGTTCCCCGTGTAATTGGTTCAGCCAAAATGCTTCTTGTGCCCCTTTTTGTGAAAGGAATTCTTCTCTTTTTGACCAAACTGCGTAGTCCTTGTACTGAACAGGTAAATCCTCTAGTTCATCTCCTCGATACAAGGCTGAAAGCTCATCGATCAAAATACTAACGGATGCACCGTCTGAAATGATGTGATGCATATCAATCAGTAAATAATGAACATCAACAGACACTGGAACAAGACCAATTCTTAGTAATGGTGCCTTTTCCAGATCAAATGGGCGAATAAAGTCATTCATCAATTGTTGAATGTCTCGACCGTTTCCATCTATTTTTTCGATGTTCAACATGACATCTTCTTCAATTCGCTGAACAGGTTCATCTTGAACAAAATCAAAACTCGTACGAAACGCCTCATGACGATGCACTAGTTGATGAACAGCATGAGTAAATCGCTTTTCATCAAATTCGCCTTCAAGTTTGAGCACAGCAGGCATATGATAGCTTCTCTCGGCATTGGACATCTTTTGAAGGACAAACAGCCTTTTCTGAGCAGATGTCACTGGATAATAGTCCGCATGCTCCGCTTTCTCCACACGTCTGATTTCCTGTTGATCTGCCTGTTCAACAGCAAGAGCAAACGCTTCTAAGGTCGGAAATTCAAACAAAGATTTCAAGGTGAACTCCACATGCATCTCTTCGTAAAGTCGATTGAGCATTTTCATACCGCGTAAAGAATGACCACCACATTCGAAGAAATGATCGTGCCTCCCGATTCTCGGCACTTCAAGCACATCTTCCCATATGCGTGCCAACACACGCTCTGTATCAGTTTGAGGTGAGACATACTCATTGACCGCCTCCACACTTCGGCTAGGTGCTGGTAATGCCCGTCTGTCTACCTTGCCGTTACCAGTCAACGGAAGCTCCTCCAACTGCACGAAAAAGGCAGGAATCATATAAACAGGTAATTCACGTGCCACATGCACACGTAAATCCGCTAATGAAACAGCCTCTTCAGCTGTAAAGTACGCACATAAATCATCATTTGAAACCGTGACGATAACCTCTTTCAATTGAGGATGACACAACAACTGGTGTTCAATTTCGCCTAATTCAATGCGCTGTCCGCGAATCTTCACTTGGTGATCCATTCGTCCAATGAACTCAATGTCACCAGTTGATAACCACCTTGCGAGATCACCTGTTTTGTACATCTTCTCACCAGGATGGAACGGATTCTCCACAAATTTATCGTTTGTCAATTCAGGTTGATGATAATAGCCTTTGACCAAGCCATCTCCAGCAACACACAGCTCGCCAGCAACACCCGGCGGCTGCAAGTGACCATTTTCGTCTACAATATAAACTTCCGTTTGACTCACAGGTTTTCCGATTGGGACGGACATCGCCTGTTCCTCCATTTGGTTAACAGGATAGTATGTTGTAAAAATCGTACTTTCAGAAGGCCCGTACATATGAACAAGCTTATCTTTCCCCATCATTTCGAGCGCTGATACGATATGAGGTACTGAAGCACGTTCCCCGCCAAACAGAACCTTTCTCACGTTCTTGAGACTGTCTTTTTTCATATCAATGAGTAAGTGGAAAAGAGCTGTTGTGATCATCAATATACTGACCTTTTCCTTCTCGATCGCTTGAGAAAGTTCATTCATGTTTAAAATGTTGTCTTTTGGCAGTACAATGAGTTTCGCCCCGTTTAATAAAGCACCAAACACATCAAACATAAATGCATCGAAAACATAGTTTGATATGCACATTACTGTATCTTGTTGTTGAATCGTCAGATAATTCGACTGCTTCACCGTTCTTAAAATGTTACGATGTGTCACCATATTTCCTTTAGGTTGGCCTGTTGTTCCAGATGTGTAAGTCAGATTCGCCAAGTCTTCAGGCAAAACAGAGAGTGCTAGATTGTTTTTTGATTGAAGATGGATAGACTCATTCTCGGTTTCAATGATGGTTCCTTCAAAGGCAGTCAGTACCGAACGTTGACGCAGCACTTGATGTGTCAGTAAGAACTGTGCATCACTATCTGTTAAAAAGTGCTTCACACGCTCATCAGGGAAATCAGGATCAATTGGTACATAGACACCGCCCGCCTTTAATACTGCTAGAACAGATAGCACCATCTCATTTGACCGTTCAAAAAATAAGGCCGCAGTCATCCCCTTTTCAAAACCGTTGACTCGCAAATAATGAGCGAGCTGATTCACTCGTTGATTCATTTCCTGATAAGTAAGCACCGTGTCTCCGAATTGAAGCGCAGTCTGATCATTGAACTGATCTACTTGAGCCTCAAATTGTGTCACAATCGTTTCTTCTACAGGATAAGGCGTCGGTAACGGGTTCCACATTTGTAGTTGAGCCTCTGCCTCTTGATCAGACAACAATCGATACGAAGCAATCACTTCTTGCGGTGCTTCCACCATCTGTTCAAGCAAATAAACATAATGCTTCAGCATCTGCTCCGCTGTACTCCGTTTAAATAAAGCCGTACTGTAATCTAGATCAAACGATAAACCATCACTTGAATCCACCGCTTGTAGTGTTAAATCAAATTTTGCAATGTGAAAATTCGTTTCCTCAATCTCCACTTTCATTTCTCCAATTTGCTGTACTGACGAATGATCTGGCGTCAGTGTAAAGACTGTATCAAACAACGGATGACGGCTGAAATCTCGTTGCACGTCCAACTTTTCAAGCAATCGCTCAAATGGGTATTGCTGATGCTCAAATGCTTGCATGGTCTTGTTCTTTACATGCGTAATGAGTTGCGACATTGTACGATTTGAATCGACCTCTGACCGCAGAGCAAGCGTTTGGACAAACATGCCGATCATCTCGTCAAGATCTGCATGAACTCGGCCGGCTGTTGGTGTCCCAACGACGAATTCCTTTTGCCCTGTGTATTTTGCAAGCAACGTATAATAAGCAGAAAGCAATACTGTATACATTGTGGTGTGATGATTCACCGCAAGTTCTTGCAACTTGTCTCTTAGCGTGTCATCTATCACCTTGGTTACACGATCACCCGCAAAAGATTGCACTGCTGGACGCTGATAATCGGTTAGCAATTGTAAAGATGGGATATCTCCGGAAAATTCCTGTAGCCAGAATGCTTCTTCCGTTTGAAGACCATGATCGACTTGATGCTCTTGCCAAACCGCATAGTCTTGATACTGAAGCTTCAATGGTGCTTTCGCCAATCCCTCGTAGGCATCTGACAACTCTCGCAAAATGAAATCAATCGAAAGGCCGTCTGAAATCAGGTGATGCATATCAAAGAACAATAAATGTTCTTCTTCCTGTATGGAAGTCAAACCAATACGTAAAAGCGGTGCACACGCAAGATCAAAAGGTCTAACAAACTGCTGTATGTTCTCTTCCATCGAACAGCCTAATAGCGTTTCTATTTGAAATGGCACAGATGATGCCACTCGCTGACGAGGGACACCTTTGATCGTATGAAATGACGTGCGTAATATATCATGACGCGTAATGAGCCTTTCAAATGCTTCTGTTAACCTTTCTCGCTCTAGCGTTCCTTTTAACCTCACGACGGCCGGCATATGATACGCCATACTTTGATCCAATTGACTCACCATATACACACGTTGCTGTGCAGGTGACAACGGGTAATCTGCCGCAATCGGTGCTTTTGGAATCACCTCTTTAGATGATTCATCTGCTTGTTCAATGTAGGTTGCCAATGCAGCAATCGTCTGCTGCTCAAATAAAACTGACAACGGAACATCCACATGAAAATCGCGCTGGATATGTGTTAACACCGTCATCGCTCTGAGTGAATGGCCCCCTCGATCAAAGAATGAATCATAGACACCGACCTTCTCTTGACCAAGCACTTCTTCCCACAACAGGACAAGCTTTGTTTCTATTTCATTTCTAGGTGCAACATAAACCGCATTGATTGCTTTATCACCTTTTTGTGAAGAGAGCGCACGTCGATCTACTTTTCCACTCACGGTAAGCGGAAACACATCGACTTCTTTGTAATAAAGAGGCACCATGTAAGCAGGCAGCTGACTTTTCATCATCGCTTGTAGCGTATTGATGGATAAACCTTCTTGACTGACTTGATAATACGCACTTAAAACCTTTTCACCGTCTGGTTCATCTACAACCAATACCACCGCTTTTTCGATTCCATCGATTTGCTCCATGACGGCTTCAATTTCACCAATTTCAATGCGGTACCCTCTTATTTTCACCTGATCATCTATTCTTCCAAGATACTCAATCGTTCCATCTGGAAGCCATCTGACGAGATCTCCCGTGCGATACATACGATCATGAGGAACAAATGGATCTGCTTTGAATACGTTGTCTGTCAATTCAGGCTGATTCACATACCCTCGTCCCACACCTATCCCTGCAATACATAGTTCGCCAGCAGCACCGTGCACCTGTAATTGTTCTTGCACATTTAAAATATAAATGCGATGATGCCCGAGCGGTTTCCCAATTGAGACATAACGCTTTTCAGGAGAAGCTTGAAGTTCATTGAGTTCTACCCGATGTACTGTCGCATCTACGCACGTCTCTGTCGGGCCATACACATTCCACAATTGAAAATCAGGCTCACTCATACGAACCGATTCAATCAAGGATTGAGCCGTTTTGGCAGGCAATGCCTCTCCTCCGATGAGCATGTGAGTTAATGAGAGTCCTTCTAAGTTGGCTGCAAGTAAAAGCTGCACATGTGCCGGTGTCCCATCTGCTGCTTCTATTTGTTGTTCTCTATAATAATTTGCAAGCTTCACACCATTTCGAGTTGTTTTTCTTGGTACGATATGAAGCGTATGCCCAAACAAAAGGGCAGCAAAGATTTGCTTCACCGATGCATCAAAATGAAATGGAGCAAGGAGTGCCATGTTTAACTGACTTGCCCCTTGATAGACGTCATGTTGAAGGGCATGGACCAAATGATGTAGCTGAAGATGCTCAATCATCACACCTTTCGGCTTTCCAGTTGTTCCAGATGTATAAATCATATAAGCCAAATCATTCGGCAACGATACATCTACAAGATCAGGCAGTAAACGGTCATCATCTAACACATCGTTTAGCACGACGACCTCTTGTTTTAAGTACGAGTAACGTTCGACCAATGTGTGTTCGGTTAAAATGATTGAAGCACCTGAATCTTCTACAATATATTGTATACGCTCATCAGGGAGTGATGGATCAATCGGCACATACGCTCCCCCAGCTTTTAAAATGCCAAAAATAGCGACCATCGCATCTGCTGTCCGTTCCATTAACACAGCGACAGGCACATCACGAGAAACCCCTTTTTCCTGCAAAAATCTCGCTAGCTTCTCTGACTGTTGATACAACTCACCGTAAGTGAGCGATCCATTTTCTGCTACAATAGCCACCCGTTCAACATTGTCCTTTGCCACCTCATCAAATACATGATGAACCGGTTTTACGTCTGGCAATGGAAACGCTTCTCCTTTAGACAATTGCAGCAGCTCTTTTTGTTCATCTGATGAAAGTAAAGGCAATGTACCAATCAACTGATCAGGCTGTGAGACCGCAGCATCTAGTAAAATGGATAACCGAGCAAACATCATGCGTATGTCATTTTCACTAAATACATCTGTGCGATAATCCAAATCAATCGTTAATGTGTCCGTGTCCCATCGGTCCTTGACATGAATGGAGATGTCATTTAATCCGCTTCCACCAAAAATCGGTTCAGTGATGAAGGAAATGTCCTCTCTTTTTTCCCACTGCATCACCTGATATTCTAATGAAATATCAAAAAGGCGCCCTGTAAATCCCTCTTTCTCTCGTAAATCATTGATGAGCAAATTATATGGGTATTTCTGATGACGCAATACCTTCATCTGATCGGCCATTACATGCTTCACGAAATCTAGGAAAGATTGAGATCCATTGACAGATGCGCGCATCGGGATGGTCGACACAAACATCCCAATCATCTTTTTCTCTTTGGCATTTGTCCGATTGCCCATAAAGGTTCCCAAAACAACATCCTCAATGCCACTAAAACGATGTAAATAAATATAGACGGCAGACAAAAACAGAGACAGCATACTGACTTTTTGTTCTTCACAAAAAGCCCGTAGCTTCTCTTTTATCGAATCCGGAATATCGGCAGAAAACCGCTCCGCTTGTAAGCTCAAATCATATCCATGGTGTTGCTTCAACGAAGCGAAATCTGGGATCGTCGCAAATTGTTCGTTCCAGAAAACTTGATCCTTTTGAAAACGTTTAGAAGATTCATAAGCTTGCTCACTCATGATGTGATCAACGAAGGAAATGTCCTCAACTTGGGCATTTTCCACCCCATGCAACTTGTCATGATATAAATCCATGATGCGATTCCCCATGAGAATAATCGAAATGCCATCCGCTATCACGTGATGAGCTTTACAAAACAGCCAGCATTCTTGATCGCTAATTTGAAAAACCGTGAACTCAAATAGAGAACGATCAATCAAATCCATTGGCTCACGGATCTGTTCGTTCGCCCATGTCCTTACGTCCTTTTCGCTCCAACCTTTGATCAGTTGGATTGGCCATTTCTCATACGGCTTGATATATTGAACAGGCTCTTCCTGCCCGTTTTGATAAACAAGTCTTAAACGAAGAGAATCAGTTTGGCGAATATATTCTTGAAGCACGTCAACGATCATTGAAGGATTCAGACCCGATTCTGATCTTAATCTCGCGAACCCACCCAAGTTGGAAACACTCGTACCTGGATAAAACCGCTCTGTGTAAAATATCCGCTTTTGTGCATGTGTTAAAGGGTAATATACTGTATTCATTCTCATCCTCCGTCTCTTCTACGTTTTTCCACCAATCTAATACGTTGCACCCTCTATATCAAAAGAACCAAGTCTATTTCATTAAAGTAGATGAAATAATGGAAAAAGAGCCCACCCCGAATAAAACGGAGGGACTCCACTTTTCTATTCGGTAGCCTGCCGACCATAGCAAAAAAAGCAACATTTACCTTAGGACATGGCTTTGCGTCTCTACGTTTCCATAGATTTGCCTTTTTCTTCTATTCTTTTAGATATTTTCTATTTACGTCCACTTTATATGAAAGTTTTGGTTTTTTCACCGAAAACTGGGTGTAAAGATTCATGCGTCATACCGAAAGTAATACGAATTAATTTATGATATTTACCGAAAATAATGACAATTAGTTGCGTTCTACCGAAAGAAATGTTCGAAATACCGCAATTTTTCCCCTATCTACCTTATTTTTAGAAAGTTTAACCGAAAATGTAGGTGAGAGGTCTTCTTTCATTTTCCATATTTTCTTAAATCTTAAGAACTATACTCCCTAAATATTTGAACATTTTTACCATAAAAAATTAAAAAAAGAGCTGCCCATTCCCATGACAGCTCCTTGTTTCTTCATTATATTTACATCACCTTCGACAACCCGATTGTTTTCTCAATGACGAGCAACGCAATAATAGAAATGATAATAAATATGACAGATATCGCATTGACACTCGGATCAAAAGTCTGCTCAATGTACGTAAAGGTTCTCACCGGAATCGTGATGGTTTGAGGAGAAGACACGAACAAACTAATTGAAATTTCCCCAAAAGACGTAACAGCAGAAAACACCCCACCTGCAATGATTCCTGGTTTAATTAAAGGCAGTGTCACTCGAAAGAACGTATGAACAGGACCCGCTCCTAGATTCATCGAAGCTAGTTCAAGGCGTGGATCAAGATGAGAGACACTAACCCCAACCGTTCGAACAACATATGGAAAACCAATGATCACATGACCAATAACTAACGCCCATATAGAGCCTGTCAAGCCCATCGCCGTAAACAAGTACAGCATGGCAATACCTAACACCACCTGTGGAATCATAAGTGGTGACAGAATAAACGCTTGAATGGCGTCCCTTCCCTTAAATGAAAGCCTCGCTAACGCATAAGATGCCATGGTACCTAAAAGAACCGTGAGGGGTGTGACAATGACGAGCAATATGACACTCATACGCAGGGACTCCATCCATTCTGGGTTTGACACGACCTCATGAAACCAACGAATTGAAAACGAAGTTGGCGGAAATTCAGGAAAAGCATGTGGACTAAAGGCAGACAGAGCGATAACCAATACAGGCACTGTTAAAAATAGATAAACCAGCGAGCCAGACGTCCAAATGAGGATCGAAAGCAAGCGGTCACCTAATGACTGTTTACGCATGCAATCGCGCCTCCCATCGCTTTAAAAGATAGCTTAATAGACTGACCACAACCAATACAAAGACCAATAAAGTAAATGCCATCGCGGCAGCCAGAGGTAAGTGATATACCTGCATAACCTGTTGATAAATCGACAGTGGAAGCAGCGGTTGCATTCGTCCACCGACCAAAAGAGGTGTGATATAGCTTCCCGCTGCTAGCGAAAAGACAATGATAGCCCCAGTTATCACCCCCGGAATCGTCAGTGGTAACGTGATTCGAAAAAAAGTCCGAATACGCCCAGCTCCAAGACTCATAGAGGCTTGTCTCAAATGGTGATTGATATCAGTTAAGCTCGCCGCAATCGGCAAGACAGCAAATGGCAGCATCACTTGAACATAAGCAACCATCACAGCGTTCATATTCCAAAGCATAGACAATGGTTCCCGAATGATGTGCAGATCCAATAACACACCATTGATCAGCCCATTTTGTGATAGTAGAACAATCCATGCAAATGTACGAATCACAACACTTGTCAAAAGCGGCGAAACGAGGAGGATATAGAAAAATGCCCGTAGTCGCCGGTTAGGGGCTTTTACTAGCACATATGCAGCTGGATAAGCCATCAATAAACAAATCACTGTTGTCTTGATCGCTACCCACACTGTACTTCCTATCGCTTTCACATAAGCATCTGTCGTAAACACTTGCATATATTGTGCAAAACTATACGTTTGCAATGTATTCATCATCGAATCGACATCACGAAAACTGAGGACAGACATCATCACAAGCGGTGCTAGAAGAAATACACAAAGAAACAAACATGCTGGCAGTAGCATCAACCAATGAAATCGCTGATTCTTATTTAACATTCGCATCATATTTGCTCCTTCGAATGTAAGAAAACCAAATCTTCAGGTTGCCAATGAAGATGAACTGTTTCTCCAACTGACGGTAGCTGTGGAAAGGCAGTGTCTGATGCATGTACAATTAGCTCACCAATATCAAGCCCTACCACCAAGCGCAATGAATGCCCGATATAATGGACATCTGCTAAAACACCCGTCACATGGTTCGGCTGATCTTCTTCTTGTTCGAAAGATACACGGATTCTTTCAGGACGAAGCATCAATAAATCATTTTGATATTCTCTCTTCCCCTCATTTGTAGCTGTCTTTAACTGAACATGCTTTCCGTTTACTTGGGTTAAATGTGGCACCGTAAATGTGGCGCTCTCTTTTTCATATGTCGCATCAAACACATTGACTTGCCCAATAAATTCGGCAACAAACCGATTAATTGGCTGACGATACACCTCTAATGGCGTTCCAATCTGTTGGATTTTCCCCTCTCCTAAAATCCCAATGCGGTCCGAGAGACTTAAGGCTTCTTCTTGATCATGCGTCACGAGAATCGTCGTGATCCCGACATTCCTTTGAATTTTTCGAAGCTCTGTCTGCATGTTTTGTCTCAGCTTCGCATCTAAGTTACTAAGTGGTTCATCTAGAAGGAGGACAGCTGGCTGGATTGCAAGTGCCCTTGCAATCGCCACTCGCTGCTGTTGTCCTCCGCTCAACTGATGCGGCATACGTTTTGCATATGTCTCTAATTGGACGAGAGACAAACTTTCCATGACCTTTTGTTTAATTTCTGCTTTCTTCCTCTTTTGAACCTTCAATCCGTACGCCACATTATCAAATACTGTAAGATGTGGGAACAAGGCATAACTTTGAAACACCATACCCGTTTTTCTTTGATAAGGAGGCAATGACGTCACATTCTGACCTCCAATATAGACCATTCCATTTGTAGGTTCTAAAAAACCACCAATGATATTGAGTAATGTTGACTTCCCGCAGCCACTAGGACCTAATAGAGAAAAAAATTCCCCTTCATTCACTGTCAAACTCACATCATGAAGAGCAATTTGTTCGCCGAAATGCTGACTGATGTGGTCTAAATTGATTCTACTCATGGACCTATTTCCCTCCGCCGAATATTTCGTTCCAACGGTTTGTCCATTGACTAAGCTCTGACGTAGCTGTCTCGTAATCTACCCAAGTCAACTTGCTATAATAGTTCTCTCCAACCTTTACTTTCCCCTTAATCTTGTCCCCATATTTCACGTCGGAATTTGACATGCCATAATAAGATACTTCCGAAAATGCTTCCTGCGCTTCTTTTCCACTTAAGTAGTTTAATAACTTGTAAGCAGCTTCCTCATGCTGACTTCCTTTCGTTAACGCCCAGCTCGCAACAGCCGCAACAGCACCTTCTTTTGGGTATGAAAAACCGATATCCAACCCTTCCTCTTCTAGCGCAAATATTCTGCCATCCCAATATGGAACTGCAACCACGTCTCCTCGCTCTAATAGGGTTTGAATAGAGCCTGGATTATCTGGAAAAGCGGCGACATTTTCTTTCAGTTGGGCTAGGCTTTTAAATGCTTTATCCACATCTTTTGGATTTGCTTCTGATCCTCCTTGTGCATGGATCAGAGCAGAGAAGAACTGCAAACCGGCTGAATAGGTTGGAGAAGAAATGGCAATCTTCCCTTCAAGCTGGCTGCTCCACAGATCGGTCCAGCTGTTCGGCTCCTGTTTAACAAGATCTTTTCTATAAGCAATACCAAGCTGTCCCATACTAAAACCGGCAGCATATTGTTTGCCGTCAACAGTCAGTTTCTTTTGAACGGAACGATACAGTTTTTTCACATTCGGTGCTTTTTCTTCATCAATTGGCTCAAGAACATTTGCGGCAATTCCTCTTTGGATGGTATCAGGCTGTAAAATAAGTAAATCGTATGGAGGATTTTTGCCATTTGACGCTTTTAATTTCGTGAACCATTCTGAATCTGCACCAGAGACGGTTTGAACTTTGATGCCAGTATCTTTTTCAAATGTCTCAAAAATCGGTTTTATATTCTTCTCCCAATCACCGCCATATACCCCAACGATGACAGACTGCTGTTGATTGCTTTGATCCTGTCCAATCCCGCTACAAGCAGTCAGGAACAGGACAACGGATAAGATGCTTCCAAATATAGCAATTCCTCTTTTTTTCATGATTCATTTCCCCTTTTTTGATGATTTATCTCACGTAGTGCTTGAATCACATCCAACTTTGTTAACGGTTCGTTTCGATGAAGAAAATAGGCATGCACTGCGTGCTTAAAGTGCGTACGTGTATTTGCTGGGTAAGAACGAAGCTGAACAGCCAACTCACTACTTGCTTCATCCGTCCATACTTTCTCATATCTCTCTCTTTGTTCTCCAAAATCCCAAATGACTTCGGAAGCCGGAGATTCGCGAACCATTCCTCGAAGTGAATTTGTTTTGTCTTCATCAATCTTCCATGAATTGTTCTCCTGATAAACGACGACACCATATTGTTGTCGTGCTCTCTCTTTACTAAGAAGACCTGCTTCTACTTCTTGAAGAACCAGTTCTTGATTTCTGCCAAATGGGCTTCCCCATCCTCCCCCACTTGGTGAAATCAATGAAACCCTATCACCTTTCTCCAGACGCAGGACATCAATTTTCGGCTCGTCTAGTTCTTGGCCATTTTGTCTCGTAAGTTTCACTTCACCAATTGCACCTGCTCGGCCACCCATTAGTCCCCAAGGTTGAAATCTCATTCGTTCCATGCCTCTTGCCGTGACCATCGATTCAGGCTTGACCATCTCAAATTCTAACCCAATGGCGTGACCACCCCTACTTTCTCCCGCACCACCCGTATCCGGTATCAATTCGTATCGGTGCACATGAATATCAATATGCTGTTCTAAACTCTCAATCGGTGTATTTTTTAGAAACCCTGATGAATGATCAATCCCATCAACACCATCAACACCCTTTTGTGCACCACCGCCTCCGCCTAACGGTTCCACAACAGACATGATCCTTCCACCTGTTTGATGATCGGGAACAGAAAGCACAACAATAGCTGATTGCCCTGCTCCCGCTGCTGGGACTGCCTCTGGTAATAACTGACTCATTGCACCTAGCACGACATTGTATAGTCTCATCGTAATTGCATGCCTAATCCCGACAGAGGCTGGGTATTCTGGATGGACAAGCGTCCCTTTTGGGGAGATGACGTCTATCGGAAATGTTAATCCACCGTTGATCGGTATATATGGGTCCATACTAATGATGTAATGAATCAATCCTTGGTACAAGAAGGAGTGCTTTTGGCCATTAGTGACAAGGTTAAATGCAGTTTTCACTTGTGGATCACATTCTGAAAAGTCCAACGTCATCCGTTTCCCTTTGACAGTCAGTTTCACTTTTAATCGGATAGGCACGTCTGAAATCATGTCGTCATCCAGATAGTCAGCAAATTCACTTGTTCCATCAGGAATCGCTTCGATGACCTTTCCTGCACGATCCTCGGCTTGCTTCAACAAATCAAACATTCCTTGCTTTACGTCGTTCTTGCCAAATTTCTCAATCATTTCTTTCAAGCGAATCTCCGCCGAATGAACAGCAGCGATCATGGCATTCATATCTCCATCATTGAAATGACTTGCCCTGCTATTGGCTCTCAGGAATGAGCGAACTACTTGATTCTCTCTTCCCGCTTCATAAATTTTAACAGGCGGGATTCTTAATCCCTCTTGATGAACATCAGTGGCTGTTGGTGAAATACTTGAAGGCACAAGACCGCCTACATCGCTGACATGAACAAACGACCAAGCATAACTAATGATCTCATCATCTACAAAAATGGGTTTTATGATATGAACATCTGGCAAGTGAGTGGCTAACCCATCAGTCGTATAAGGATCATTCGTAATGATAATATCTCCTGGCTGAAGTGGGCCGCTTTCGTCTATGGCCTTTTTTAGATTAAGCCCTAAAAAGATGGTCACACCAACAGATTTCGGATACACAAAGAAATCTCCAGATGGCGTTGCTAAAGCTGTCGCAAAATCAGCAGATTCTTTTACAAAGGTCGTAAATGACGTCCGTTCAATGACATGTCCCATCCCAGATGCAATCGCATTAAAGTAACTGCGTATCATTTCAAGCTTTGCTGGATCGGTTCTCATAACAAGTCTCCTCCAATATCACCAAGTTTCCGGAAGCATCAACTTCACCAACCCAGTCGGGCAAGATCAATATCGTGGTGTCATCCTGCTCAACAATGGCAGGACCCTTCACGATAGTACCTACAGGTAGAGTACTTCGGTTAAAAATGGATGCCTCGTACGCTTTTTCTTCTATAAAAATGCGTCTATGTGCGATGGGCTTCAATGGCTGATCGTTTCTTTTATGAACAGTAGAAAAAGGAAGTGGCGGGCTCTTTCCGATCACTCGAACCCTTAAATGCGTCAATTCAATTTTTGCCTGCACATCACTATGTCCATATTGGCGCTTATGCAGCTCATGAAATGCTTCGATGAGATATTGGACGTCTTGTTCTTGCTTCAACCATTCAGGTGATATCGGCAATTCAATTTCAAATGCCTGACCTTGATAACGTGCATCAGCCAATAATAGAATGGACGTCTTTTTCATATGTTGAATCTGTTGTTGATTAAACCAATCCGTCGCTTCATGCACTAACTTCTCGTAATCTTGTTTTAACTGTTCAATCTGTTCATCTTGCAAACATATTTTTTTAGATAAGACAGCATCATGCATAAAATCGGCTGTAAGTGCACCCAAAGCACATAATGTGCCAGGACTTGGCGGAACGATCACATTTTTAGCATGTATTTCTCTTGCAAGGAAGTTGGCCACGACAGGACCCGCACCGCCAAACGCGAGTAAACTAAAATCTCTAGGATCAATTCCGTGTTGCTCCATCACATTACTTAATTCCGTGTACATATTGGCCACAGCCACTTGAATCAACTGATCAGCTGCCTGTTCCACCGTTTGATTTAAATGATCAGCAATTGGCTGGAAGGCCATTTTCGCCGCAGATAGTTGTAACTGCAAATGTCCACCGGCAAACCTTGCTTGATTGAGATAGCCACAAATCAGAAACGCATCTGTTAAAGCCGCCTTTTTCTCCTTTCCATATGAAGCTGGCCCAGGGTGGGAACCGACCGACTCAGGTCCTGCCTTTAACAATCCCCCTCGATCAACCCACGCCACAGAACCACCACCAGCTCCTATTGAATACATCGCAACGGATGGCAGAATGAGAGGAAAGCCAGAAATCTGATTTGATTGAGTCATTGTCGGTTGTCGATGTTGAATAATGGAGATATCCGCACTTGTACCACCAACATCAAAAGTAATCACATTGGATTCGTTCGCAGATGCTGCAATTCTTGTAGCACCAATGACCCCAGCTGCCGGTCCTGAAAAAAGGGTTTTGACTGGTGAGATTGATGCACTTTCTGCATCCATTAAACCACCATTTGATTGGGTAATGTATGGAGAAATAGGTACACTTTCGTCTTTCAAGCGACTTTTTAATGTTTGTAAATAATGCTTCACCTTTGGTTGGATATACAAATTGATGACCGCCATTACTGTACGCTCATATTCCCTCATTTGAGGCCATAATTCAGAAGAAGTCAGAACGTCTAGATGTGGATAGTGGTCCCTTATATAGGCTTTTGCCTGCAATTCATGAACTGGATTTCGATAACTATGTAAAAACGAAATGACTATACCTGCTAACTTTTCGGAGATGACCTGCTGTACAGCTTCGTCTAATTGCTGGAGTTGGAGAGTTTTTTTGATCGTACCATCGTGTAACAACCTCTCAGAGATAGGATATACATGCTGACGTGGTATCAATGGTTCTGGCAAACGCGAATGAAAGTCATAAGGGACAGGTAGCCGCAAACGTTGCAATGACAAGATATCTTGAAAACCCTCTGTTACGAAAAGGGCTAAATTTGCTCCCTTTCGCTGTAATAACGTATTCAAGCCAATCGTCATCCCATGCACGAGATAATGGATTTTTGATAAATCGATGTTCATCTTCTCTAAAAGGTTTAACCCATTGATAATTCCCTGAGCCGGGTCATCTGTCACTGTAGGTGTCTTGAGTTCTATCAACTCTCCTGTCGCTTCGTGTATCAACGATAAATCTGTAAATGTTCCACCTATATCTATCCCAAGACGATAGAAGTCATTTGCCATTTGCCCTTCCCTCCTTCGATGTAAATAGAATCATAATTTGAAAAATTAAGGTAATTTTTATGTTTGACTCCATATTATTAAAGCCTATCTTTCTAGTCAATTTTATTTTTTAGATTTTCTGTGTGTTAAATTCTCGAAATCGAGCCAAAAAGTTTTGAAAAAGCCATTTCCCTCAACAATAAAGCCTTACTTTATAAGAAAAATGAAATTTTTATGATTTCATCCAAATTTAAAAACAAAACATACACGAAAAAACGATTTTTGAATTTTAAAAGACGGTTTTTCAAAATCAGGAGAAATTAGCCAGTCATTCTGCTATACTTCTTTTTACAAAATACGCAAATCAGAAAGTGAGCTAACACCTATGAAACGTCTTAAAACGATTCTTTTGCTCTTCATCATTGTGATTGGTGTCGCTACAGGCTATATCCAGTTAGAGCAAAATAAACAAGAGACTGATGCATCTTATGACAAAACCATTCATTTTCCATCAGACCGTTATCCTGAAACAGCGAGGCATATCGAAGAAGCCATTGATGAAGGTCATTCATCTATTTGCACGATCGACCGTAAAAATAGCGATGATCAAAGAGATGAATCTCTCAGGGGTATTCCAACAAAGGATGGATATGACCGTGACGAATGGCCAATGGCGATGTGTAAAGAGGGCGGGTCAGGAGCTTCTGTGAAGTATGTACGCCCATCAGATAATAGAGGCGCAGGTTCTTGGGTGAGTCATCAATTATCTGATGATCCTGATGGGACAAAGGTGCGTTTTATTATTGAGTAAAATGGTTTGTCTTTTCTTAATAAAAAAAATGTGATGTAACAACAGTAGCCTATTTCAAACTACCTTTTTATGCCGATATTCCTTTAGAAGGGAATCATCCCTAATACCTAAAGGAGTAAAAACGCATGAAGAAAAAAGGAAAACTGAAGCTAGGAGCCAAAATATTATTAATCTTTTTAAGTGTCCTCATTGTATTTTCAGCAGTTGTTGGTTATGTTGTGAATCATGAAATGACAAAGAACATCGAGGAAATGGCCACTGAAAAAGCAAGAGGGGACATGACCCTAGGGTTCGCTTATATCGATGAAAAGATTACTGGCTCATGGCAAATAAAAGATGGCATGCTTTACAAAGGGAATACAAAAATCAATGATCATTTCACACTGGTTGATCAATTGGCCGATTTTACTGGGGATACCATTACGATTTTCCAAGGAAGCACACGTGTCGCAACAAATGTGATGGTAGATGGGAAACGTGCTGTGGGTACAGAAGTCTCACCTGAAGTAAAAGCCAAAGTTTTAGAGCAAGGAGAAAATTATTACGGAACAGCAAACGTAGCCGGAAAAGACTATCAAACAGCTTATATGCCCATTAAAAATGAAGCTGGCGAACCGATTGGTATTTTCTATACTGGTGCAAACCAATCTATGATTACACAAATGCTTCAATCATTTTTTGTTCAATTTATCATTGTCCTAGTACTAAGTCTGATTGTTTCTGCTATTATTATTTCTATTTTTACAAAACGAATCCAGACACGTCTCCAAAAGCTAGCTTCTGCCATTAAAAGTGCTGGCGAAGGAGATTTGACAATCAACGTGACCGACCCAACTGGAGATGAACTCTCCGATCTGGCTGTACATTTTAATAAAATGCGTGAAAAATTGAATCAAACCATTTTAAATGTGATGAATACGTCGGAGTTGGTTGCTACTTCCTCTGAACAGCTATCAGCTAGCGCAGAAGAAACAAGTGCAGCTTCGGAGAAAATCACCCACACCATTCAGGAAGTTGCCCAATCATCAGAAGAGCAGTCCTCACAAATGACTGCAAGTGAACACACGATGACTCAAGTAGCAGACGAACTGAAGAACATTACAGAAAATGCTGAACAGATGGCATCAAGAAGTCAATTCGCACAAGAAAAAGCCCAAAAAGGGGTAGAGAATATTGGTGAAGTCAATTCACAAATGACATCTATCGCCAAGTCGATTGAGGAGAATGGTACTGCCATCCAAGCACTCGAAACACGTTCAGTCGAAATTGATCACATTTCCAAAATCATCACAGACATTGCAGATCAGACGAACCTTCTTGCACTGAATGCAGCAATTGAGGCAGCACGAGCAGGTGAACATGGCAAAGGTTTTGCTGTTGTAGCAGACGAAGTCAGAAAGCTTGCTGAAGAATCTCAATCATCTTCAAACATGATCTCACATCTCATTTCAGAAATTCAAAAAGAGATGAAACATTCGACGAGTGCCATCAAACGTGTAAGAGAAGAAGCTGCACAAGGAGCCGTTCTAATCTCTCATACAGAAGCATCGTTTACTGACATTCAGCAATCAATGCGAGAAATAGCTGATGGAATTCAGCATCTATCACGTGCATCACAAAAAATTGCCGCGTATACAAACGATGCGAAACAAACGTTTGCATCTATTACAGAAGGCGTCAAAATGACAAGTGAACATTCACAGCAAGTGGCTGGCTTAACAGAAGAACAGTTTGCTGCAATGGAAGAAGTTACAGCATCTTCTGAAGCTCTTGCACATTTAGCAGCAGATTTAAAAGAAATGGTTTCACAATTTCACATCTAGATCCCTCAAACAATCAATATGGGCAAGACGGTACAATCGTCTTGCTCCATAAATCATCTCCAAGAATCATTCTTTCAAACTTTCACAATACAACGTATGCACGAATAAAAAATGAACCTCAAAAGGAGTTTTTATATGAATGTTTTAAATGAAATCTATCCTCTTTCAATCTCTTATCATCAAATAACGGTGTATGCAGGTAGCCAGACTCCCCCTGTCATCAATTGGACAGATGAAGCCATTCAACAAGGATATGCAACCGGAGATAACGGAGTCTCTTTCGAAGGAATTAACAATGGCAAAGCTTCTATTATCGCAACATTAGACAACCTTGATCCCCCACCATCTGTTGAGAGAATGATCACAGTGCCATTTCACCAATCAAATGATCATGTCCATATCACAAGCGTCATGTCACAAGTTCTGTCTTTTCCCATTCCAAAAGGCAACTATGAGCTGACGTGCTATTACTCGAGACAATCTGATCATGACATGTATTATTTTCACTTTAAGAGTGTCTAAGCTGTTCCAAAACCATATAGACTAAGACTGGTCATACCGGTCAAGCCACATTTTTGCAAAGTCTACTGTTTCTCTCATCGACAACAAATATGTTTTGGCCAACCCAACTTGACCTTGATGAGCCTGATGATCTGAATGTAAGAAATCAAGCCCTATTTGTTCAAATAGTTCTTCTCTTGTGATGATATCTTGGTACTCCTTCCACACCTTCCATCCATTTTCTAAAATGGGTGCACCTCTCGTCATGAGATCTTGCTGAGCACACCTATATTCAGCTAAGTGGAAGGATGTATGGCTCTCAAATGTTGTCCCAATGTGCAGCACTTGAGTATCAAGATCATACATGCGGCCAAGGGGTGATTTTTCTCCCAGACCAAAAGAAAGTGAATGATTGTCCAGAATTTCATTCTTCTTTTTTCCCCAAGCTGTAAACGAGAAATTAGGATGACTACTTCGAGACACGTGAGGAAATTTCCAAAAGGCTTCGGCTATCCTCCCCATCTCATTCGGTGGGGTATACGCTGGGTCATACGCAGGCATTGTGTCTTTAATCGGTTTCCACCAAGATTGAGGAACAGGCGGGTTTATCCAGTCTGCTGGGTCAGACAATTCTAAGGTCTGCGCCGGCATGATGAGCGTCCCTTCTTCTGTAACGACCTCCATCAAGGCTTGGATGACTGCTACAGCACCACCATTCACCCAACCGATCGATGATAGTGATGAGTGGACACATAAAGTCATCCCTTTATTCACACCTAGTTGAATCAAGTCTGATTTGATTCTTTCTTTCGTGATTGGTTCAGCCTGATGTTGTATTAGTTGTTGCATCATTTATCTCCTCCTACACCTGACAATAGAAAAATAGTCATTTGTATCTTAAACTCATCATGTCTATTTCATCTTCATTCTGATCATACAATAGAATCTTTTCAGAAAATACCATTTGATGTACAGCACCAAATCGAAGGGACGAAATCTTTCTTTTTTACTTGCCCATCACGTAAGTTGAGTCCAAAATAAAAAACCAGCAGTTTCTGCCGGTTTGATTATGGTCGGTGATGCTTTGGCTTTTTCAATAATGGCACAAAACCATTGTTTTTCAAGTGGTTGTAATGCATGTCCATACGCTTCGTAATATTTGCCCCTTGCTCTTCCGTTAGTACGCCATATTGTACATATTTCTCAATGACTTCTTTTCGTTTTGAAAGAATCTGTTGTTCAAGTATTTCAATTTGTTTTTGTTGTTCTTTCGTTAATTTCACCCCATGAGAGATAGGACGTTTTTCCATTTGCGGCGTTTCGCCATAAGCCGTTGCTGTATGAAAACCAAATACCAACATCATTGATAGGACGGTCATGCTACATATTTTTTTCATCCGTGTGTTCCCTCCTTTATGATTTTATCTTGTACACCCTTTCCTTTTTTATACATTGTTTTACTCGATCTAATTGTCCATAATATTCTTACTTTTTCGCTTTTAGTCTGAAAACGTTGTCCTAAAGGTAAAAGCGTGCTATGTTTTGTTTTGTACAAAAAATAGAGGAGGCCATTTAAATGAGTCATTTTTATCATAAAAAACCTATATGGATGATGCTAGTCTTAACTGCACTCATGCTTGTCATTGCTGGTTGTAGTCAAAATTCATCCCAGTCTGAAGAATCAAAGTGGGATGAGATTAAAAAGAAAGGGAAAATTGTTGTCGCTACGTCTGGCACTCTTTACCCGACTTCCTACCACGATACATCTAATGGAAAAGATCGATTGACTGGCTATGAGGTTGAAGTCGTCAAAGAAGCGTTTAAACGCCTTGACGTTGAAGTTGAGTTTAAGGAAATGGGTTATGACGGTATGCTAAGCGCCATTAATTCTGGTCAAGTGGATGCTGCCGCAAATGATATTGATATTACAGAAGATCGCAAGGATAAATTTGCATTTTCGACCCCTTATAAATATTCTTATGGAACAGCGATTGTCCGAAAAGACGATTTATCTGGCATTAAGACCTTGGAAGATTTGAAAGGGAAGAAAGCAGCTGGTGCTGCAACAACAATTTATATGGATGTTGCTCGTAAATATGGTGCAGAAGAAGTCATTTATGACAATGCCACGAATGAGCAATATTTAAAAGATGTAGCAAACGGACGGACAGATGTTATTCTGAATGACTATTACTTGCAAACACTCGCGCTAGCGGCATTTCCTAAATTAGATATTACCATTCACCCAGACTTAAAATATATGCCGAATGAACAAGGCTTTGTCATGAAGAAAGATAATACAGAGCTTCAAAAAGAATTGAATCGTGTGCTAAACGACATGAAAAAAGACGGAACGATGAAAAAGATTTCTGGAACATTCTTTAATGGTGCTGATGTTTCAAAGACAATCGATGCTGATGTCGAAAATGTCGACTTGTCCAAATAAGGAGCCTAATCGTGGGAGATATTCATTTAGAGTATATATTTAATCCTGCACTGGCAAAGGCGTCGTTTCCATTTGTCATGAAAGGCATTTGGCTGACGCTGCTCATCTCCTTTGTGAGTATGTTTTTTGGCACGATTCTCGGTTTTTTTATTGCCCTTGGTAGAATGGCGAATAGTTGGGTACTCCAGCTACCTGCTCGGCTGTATATTTCATTTATGCGAGGGGTTCCTATCCTAGTCATTTTGTTTATCCTTTACTTTGGATTTCCCTATATCGGCATTGAGTTTACAGCTGTCACTGCTGCGATTATCGGTTTCAGTTTCAATAGTGCTGCATATATCGCCGAAATCAATCGAGCTGCCCTCTCCTCTGTTCCAAATGGTCAGGTGGAAGCAGCTAAGTCACTAGGTCTTACCTATTGGCAAAGAATGCGCGGGGTCATTTTGCCTCAATCCGTTCGCATTGCCTTGCCGCCATTGACCAATGTCATGCTCGATTTAATCAAAGCTTCTTCACTTGCAGCGATGATTACTGTGCCTGAGCTCTTTCAGCAAGCAAAGATCGTTGGCGGGCGAGAGTTTGATTATATGACGATGTATATTCTCGTGGCATTGATTTACTGGGGCATTTGCAGTATTGTTTCATTGCTTCAAGACTTTTTAGAAAAACGCTATGCTAAATATTTATAACCAATAAGAGCGAATCCAATGGATTCGCTCTTCACTTTTCGAAAACGGGCTCATTTCGCCTGTTCCCTCTTTTGCAAAGGATTGCTTTCACCTGCTCTTTAATGGATCAACCATAACCACACATATAACCCCAATAAAGTTAGGAGTAATGTAGGAATCGTCAGGATGATGCCGGCCTTCATATATGCTCCCCATGAGATATGTACGCCTTTTTTCTTTAAGACATGAAGCCATAGCAATGTCGCTAGTGATCCGATCGGGGTCATTTTAGGACCGAGATTCGAGCCAATGACATTGGCATACACCAGCGCATCTCTCATTACACCTGTCGTATCCGTTTGTCCAATGGCAATGGCATCGATCAACACTGTAGGGAGATTATTCATCACAGAAGACAAGACTGCGGCTAGCATGCCCATAAACATCGTACCTGCAAGGAGTCCATGAGATGCCCCTTGTTCAATCCACGCAGCGAGTACCTCTGTGAGTCCGACATTTTTCAAGCCATACACTACGACATACATACCGATGGAAAAGAACACAATGGACCACGGCGCTTCTTTGATGACACGTTTTGTCGCGACTTGTGGACTCTTTTTTGCTAGCCATAAGAAGACAATGGCAATACCGCCCACAATGAGCGATACTGGCAGCCCAATCAGCTCCCCGGCAAAATATCCAACAAGCAAACAGCCTAACACATACCAAGACAAGCGGAACATGCGAGCATCTCGAATAGCAGACGCTGGCGCTTTCGCCTGCGACATATCGTATGTTTTTGGAATGAGCTTTCTGTAAAATAAATAGAGAACGAGCATACTCGCCCCAAGCGATACAAGATTTGGCACAAACATGTTCGCTGTATATGCGAGAAAGCCAATGTGAAAATAATCAGCTGATACGATATTGACTAAGTTACTAATGACAAATGGCAAGGACGTTGTATCTGCAATAAAACCACTCGCCATGACAAATGGCAGTACCATGTGATCATCTAGCTTCAAGGCCCTCACCACAGATAACACAATAGGCGTTAAAATAAGAGCCGCTCCATCGTTGGCAAAGAAAGCCGCAACAACAGCGCCAAGCAATGTTAAATAAATAAACATGCGGACACCATTTCCTCTTGCTGCTTTTGCCATATGCAGGGCAGCCCATTCGAAAAAGCCGATTTCATCTAAAATGAGTGAAATCATGATAATGCCAATAAAGGCAAAGGTAGCGTTCCACACAATTTGCGTGACTTCCCACACATCCCCAAGATGAACGACACCAAAAACAAGCGCTAGAATGGCTCCTCCACATGCCGACCAACCAATGGTTAAGCGCCCTGGCTGCCAAATAACAAGGACAAGGGTCATGATGAAAATCAAAATCGCCAAGATGACTGATCCCAAAGGTGACCCTCCTTTCATTTTCCTCATAAAATCTTTATCTATCATACAATGAAATCAAGTCATTGGGAGACTATTTTTTCATCATAAACAACCGCAGGCTCTGACGCCTGCGGCTACGTGGATTGATCTTTTTTCATCAGCATCAATTCAATAAATAATTCACAGCGCTGACTAAAGTGACTTAAATCAATTGAGGTCATATCAAAAATTTGTTTCAATCGATAGTTTAATGTATTTTGATGTATAAATAATTGCTCCGCCGCTGGCTTTAGTTTGCAATTATTCAACAAATAGACTTCGAGTGTTTTTAAAAAAGATGTGTGGCTGTCACGGTCTTTTTCCTTTAAGCGCAATAGATCTGGATTGAAGTCATTTTTCTTCTTTTGATGACTGTAAATCGGGTCTAAGAAGCGAAATACACCCAAATGCTCATAATCATATGGAATGAGTTCTTGACCTCCTACAATCTTCACAGCCTTGACCACCTCTATTGCTTCAAAGCGACTCGTACTCATTTTCATAATATCTCGATATTCTCTCCCCAACCCAATGTATAGCGGTGATGTCTGTGAATGCGCTTTCGATTGGAGGTGGGCGATGACATCCGCAGCGGTTGCTTTTGGCGAGTGTCGATCCGATAGACTCCCTAAGATGACGACGATATCCGCTTGAACGGAATAGACATGGTTGACCTTGTCTTCAAGCTGCAAATACGTTCTGATGACATCCTTCACATCTTCTGCCGTCTCACTTTTGTTATCGGCAGCGTGCACGACCATGACGGTAAATACGACTGGGAGTGGAATACTCAAATTTTCAGCTTCCCATTTCATTTCTTCTTCTGTATAAAAGTGATCATCCATCACCTTTTTAAAAAACTCTTCAATCTTGCCTTCCTTTTTCTCCAGCTGTTTCTTATGTTTATAAATGACTTTTCCAACCTGAAAGGAGGCTTCGTGTAAAAATTGCAGTTCTTCTCGCGAGAGAGAATCTTCAATGTCTTGCACCCAAATAAAGCCTACCACTTCCTGCTTATGCTTCGCACTTACAGCCACGCGCCGGTTAAATCCAAGCGGTTGATGACCATTCACATAAAAGGGTTCTGATTCTGTGTGCAGGCGCTCAATCACCCCTGTTTTTTTTAGCCAATCTACCACAGCCCCTGGGCACTCCTTTGAGAAAATGGTTTGCTGGTTCACTGGGTCAAATTGCTGGATGCTATATGAATTATAAGCAAGCAGCTGACATTCCGTGCTTTCCAAAATCACTGGCTTTTTCAAATAACCACTAATAAATGCAATTAATTTATCGACATCATAAAAAGTATGGATCTTTTCTAATATCTCTTCCATCCCAATTGCTCCCCAATAAGTGATACATGTATCATACTGTTTTCGGGTCCGTTTTGTATAGGAACAAGTCTCCATAGGCAAAAATGAGGGATCATGTGTGGGTCACAAAAAAAGCATGAACCCGTCTACACCGGTTCATGCTCTGTCGATTAAAACATTTCACTAATGGTTTTGGCTTGCATGTGAAGAGCTAGGTAATCTGGTCCGCCTGCTTTTGAATCTGTACCTGACATTTTGAACCCGCCAAACGGATGATATCCAACAATGGCTCCCGTACAGTTCCGGTTAAAGTAAAGGTTCCCAACATGAAACTCTTGCTTTGCACGGCTGATGTGGTCACGATTGTTTGTGATAACAGCCCCCGTCAAACCGTATTCAGTGTTGTTGGCTACTTCAAGCGCTTCATCAAAGCTTGAGACTTTTGAGAAAGCTAACACCGGACCAAAGATTTCCTCCTGCATCAGGCGAGACGTAGGCGCCAGATCTGCAAAAATGGTTGGGTGGATGAAATATCCTTCCGAATCATCACTTGTACCACCAGTGACTAATCTACCTTCCTGCTTGCCAATCTCGATGTACTCGGTAATTTTGTCAAAAGAAGCTTGATCAATGACAGGTCCCATGTAGACATCAGCCGATAGTGGATTGGCTGTTGTTTTCGTTTCCGTGATTTCCTTTACTCGTTCGATCACCTGATCATACAGTTTCTCATGGACAACAGCGCGTGACCCAGCCGAGCATTTCTGACCTGAAAAACCGAAGGCTGATGTGAAAATGGCATTCGCTGCAAGTTCGACGTCTGCATCTTCATCTACAACCACCGTATCCTTGCCCCCCATTTCAGCAATGACACGCTTGAGATGCTGTTGGCCTGGATGAACTTTCGCTGCACGCTCAAATATGCGTGTCCCCACCTCTCTTGAACCAGTGAATGTAATCAAGCTTGTTTTCGGATGATCGACTAAGTAATCTCCTACTTCTGCCCCGCTTCCTGGCACGAAATTCACTACACCTTTTGGAAGACCCGCATTCTCAAGTTCTTCTACAAACCGAGCCGCAATGACTGGGGTAGCACTTGCTGGTTTTAATACGACGGTATTTCCTGTGACGATTGGCGCAACGGTTGTTCCTGCCATAATGGCAAATAAGAAGTTCCACGGCGGAATGACGAGCGTCACGCCAGTTGGTGTATACACGTACTGATTCCGTTCTCCTTCACGGCTGTTGACCGGTTTTCCCTTCGCTAGCTCTAGCATTTGCCTAGCATAATATTCGAGGAAGTCGATGGCTTCTGCTGTATCTGCATCCGCCTCATTCCAAGGCTTCCCTGCCTCTTTTACGAGTAGCGCTGAATATTCATGTTTTTTACGGCGAATGCTTGCCGCCGCTCGGAATAACACACCGGCTCTTTCCTCTGGAGTGGTATAACGCCATGTTTCAAAGGCGGTTGCTGCGGCTTGGATCGCTTGCTCTGCTTCTTCCTTTCCTGCCTTTGACACGATCCCAACGACTTCATCCTTTTTCGCAGGATTGATCGATACAATGTGATCTTTTGTTTCGATTCTTTCTCCATTAATGATCAGCGGATAGCTTTGCCCAAGAGATTCCGTTACTTTTGCTAATGCTTGTTCAAACGCTTGTCGGTTTTCTTCTTGGCCAAAGTCCGTGAATGGTTCATGCTTATAAGGTGTTGTCATCTTTGTCACGCTCCCGTTTTTATTTTCTCGTCATCCCTTTGAAAGCAAATGCAATGTTTGCCGGTCGCTCTGCAAGGCGTCTCATGTAGTAGCCATACCACTCGCGTCCATAGGGTGTATAGACCCTCATTTGATAGCCTTCTTTCACTAGTGCCTGCTGCGTTTCAGATCTCATGCCATACAACATTTGAAATTCAAATTGATTTGGCTTGATGTTATGCTTGCTCACGATCTGCTTCGTAAACTCAATCATTTGATCATCATGTGTGGCAATGGCTGTATAGTTCCCCGTTAGTAATTGCTTTTCAATCAGTTTTTTGTAATTTTCATCAACATCTTTTTTGTTTGGAAATGCCACTTCAGCTGATTCCTTATAGGCACCCTTCACGAGTCTTAAAAATGGCTGGAATTCATTTAAGTCATCAAGATCATTTTCAGTTCTATACAAATACGCCTGAAGAACCGTACTCACATACTCATATTGAGATTTCATTTCTTTGAAAAGATCCAGCGTTTTTTGGCAGCGCTGTTCATCTTCCATATCAATGGTCACCATGATGCGATGCTTCTCTGCCGTATCTAAAATGGTTTTCATATGACGATAAACAAGGTCATCGTCAATATCCAGACCAAGTGATGTCATTTTGAGTGACACTTGGGAATTGAGCTTTGTTTCCGCAATCTTCTGAATGGTGCGAACGCATTCATTTGTCCGTTCATTTGCAATCTCTGCTCTGGTCACAAATTCACCAAGATGATCGACTGTCACTGCCATCCCTTGATCATTTAATCGTTTGATCACAGGTATGGCACTCTCAAAATCTTTTCCCCCAATGATTCTCTTCGAGGCGACAGCACTTCCCCAATGACGAGCAATATGGTTCAAGAGACTGTTCTTTGATAAAAACAAGAAAAAATTTCTTGTGACCGACTCCATAAAGGGCACCCCCCACTCTTAGTAAGCTATGACTTTATTGTAAGGCTCATGAACGGCTCGCTACAATATTCGAAGATGACAAAAATTCAGACAATTTTTGTGGTTTTATCACAATCAACATGAAAAAGAACCAGCGGCTAACCGGCTGGCTCTTTCTCGACTACGCCCACACCTCATCAAGGGTAGACTGTAATAACTGATTTAATTCTTGTTGGAGATTTTCTTTCGGTTGATTGTAGCTTTTCACCAATTCATGCAATCGCACCAGTTCTCTTTCAATAAACGGATGGACAAATGAGAGACGTTCCTCAATATCCATTTCTTCGCCAGCCATTTTGCGTTTTAATAGCTCATGAATCTCTGATAAAAGTGGCCCATCCTCTACAAGCGCCTCTAATAGGTCATGAAAATCCATTGGGGGTACACTTTGATAACGCTCAATCCATTGGCAGGCGAGTAAGGGGCGAAGCACGTAAAAATACTTTTTGATCCGCACTTGCTCGCCTCGTAAAAATTGGCTTTCATTCCGCTTGGCCATGTTGAGGTAATGATACATGAGTGCAACTGGAGAAAACGCACGATCCTTTAATTCCCTCAGCTGCTTCGCCAGAGAGAAGGATTCGGCATAGATGATATCGGATGACAGCCATTCCATGATGGACGGATTCGATTGGTTGAATAAGCGTAATGCCTTTCTAAGCTCCCATCCGCTTATATCCAGCTCATCATCAATCGGCAATTCAATGACATCACGATGCTTTTCAATCGACCAATACCATTCTTTTCGAGGAACGTATAAAAAACGCACATCATAATCGCTATCAGTTGAAGGAAATCCCCATGCCCGGCTGCCCGATTCGACTGCCAAACAAATCTTGACGTCAAACGTATCTTCGATGTTTTTCAGCTCTTCCTTGATTCTCTCTCTCACATTCAATCCACTCTTTCTATAAATTACTGCATGACTTCTTCACGTTTTGGGAAAATACGAATAAGACATATATGAAAAAGGAGTTGAACCGGATGTCTATCTCCCGCACGATGAAATGGATCACCGGAATCTTTGAAGCCTGCCTTGCCATCCCAGTCATTGGGGGCTTATTTATTATCAGTAATGGCTATACACCGCTCCTGGTCATGCTTATTTTGCATATTATCACACTCGTCTTATCGAAGCGAGACCAAGGACCGATCATTGGAAGCATCGTCGGAATCATCACATCATGCCTAGGTTGGATTCCAATTGTCGGATTTATTCTTCATATCATCACTGCCTTTATCCTCATCATCACTGCCCTCATCCATGATGAAAAAACGAGACAGAACTCCAATTACTAATGAAGAGAGACCCTCACATAGGGGTCTCTTTCTCTTTTATACAAACTGATCACTGTTGTCGCACACACAATAATGACGAAACCTTCTGACATTTCTATTGGCAAAGATGGCACAAACCTTTATGATAAAGAAATTAGCTTGAAGAACTCATGATGTAGCATACGTTCACAGACGGAAAAGGAGGAATTAGACTTGAAAATTGCACTTGTTCAAATGGATGTACAAATAGGAAAACCTGATGAAAACTTTCAGAAAGCAGAAGCGTTTTTAACGGAAGCGATGCATCAACAGCCTGACCTCATCATTTTACCTGAGATGTGGAATACCGGATACGCATTGGACCAAGCAGATCAGCTTGCGGATGTAAACGGTGAACGAACAAAAGAGCTTTTCTCTTCCTTTGCCCGCAAACACCAAGTGTATCTCATTGCAGGTAGTGTATTAAATAAGCGTGGAGAGAATGAAGACATCACCAACACGATGTATGGCTTTAACCGGCAAGGGGAGCTTGTGTTGGAATATGATAAAATCCATTTATTCCGCCTGATGGATGAGCACAAATATTTAACTGCCGGCCATCAGTTCGGTTTATTTGATTATCGTGAAGATGTGACAATTGGTGCGATGATCTGCTATGATCTTCGTTTTCCTCAGCTTTCGAAAACACTTGTCAACAAAGGGGCAAAGGTACTTGTCAATGCGGCACAATGGCCAACGGCAAGAGTGGATCATTGGCGCAGTCTGCTCATCGCAAGAGCGATTGAAAACCAGTCCTATATGATCGCTGTCAATCGAACGGGTACTAGTAAAGACACTGAATTCCCTGGACATTCCATGGTGATTGATCCACTTGGACGTGTCCTGCTTGAGACGAACAAAGACGAGGACATTTATTACGCAAAGATTGACCTTCAACTGGTCGATGAAGTGAGAAAACAAATCCCCGTCATGACAGATCAACGTTTCGACTTATACTAGAAGAGGGCTCTCACCGTTTTAATTAAACGTTTGTTTGACATTCGCGCTCATAGAAAAAAGTCTACCACTCTTAGGTAGACTTTTTTATGAAGTGGATACATCCTCGCCAAGCTTGAGGGTTGCTACAATATGATCGGCCACTTTCTCTGGCGCTAAGTCATCTGTATCGACTCTGACATGATGATCGGCATACATGTCTCTACGCTCTTCAAATAGTTCTTTTATTTCATCCATTGTTCGGTTGTGGAGAACCGGGCGATGTTCGATTAACATATCCAGCCTCTCTTTCCATTTATCCCAGGATACATCGAGGTATAGAACCGTACAATGCTTTAGGCACGAGCGTTTGATCTCCTCTTGTTTAAACGCGCCACCTCCAAGTGACACAATCTTTCGTTCGGTATGTTCACATAAATCGACGATATACTCCTTTTCAGCCTGTCTAAAAAATGCTTCTCCTTTTTGCTGAAACATTTCCGGAATCGTCATATTGTGGTTTTTTTCAATCTCCTGATCCACATCAACGAAGTCTCGATTGAGCTTTTGGGCAACCAGTTGCCCGATGGTTGTTTTTCCAACACCCATAAAGCCAATGAGGACAATATTCCTTTGACTCTCTGGGATCTCTCTTATGCTTTTCATATGCGAATGCGTCCTCCTTACGACAAGGAATGCTACAATTTTCTTCTATTATATGATAAGTCTTCTGTGAAAAGATAGGCAAACTCGAAATACACACGAAAAACCCCCTCCATCTCTGGAGAGGGTCGCTTCTTCTTATTTCCACCAATCATCAAACAAAGATGCCGGCATTTGACGTTTATGTTCGGATTGCAGATAACGTTTTTCAATCGCTTCTGCCGCTTGGTCTGATACGGGTTTACCCTCTAAGTAATCGTCAATTTCACTGTACGTCATTCCAAGTTCTGTTTCATCTGTTTGCTGTGGTTTGTCATCTAGTAAATCGGCTGTCGGTACCTTTAAGTATAGTCGTTCTGGTGCTTGAAGAGCTTCTAACAAGCTACGTCCTTGTCTTTTGGTGAGACCCGTTAGTGGGAGGACATCCGCACCACCGTCCCCATACTTCGTATAGAATCCAGTCACTGCTTCTGCTGCATGATCTGTGCCAATGACAAGTAAGCCTTCCTGTCCACCAATGGCATACTGTGCAATCATTCTCATGCGTGCCTTAACATTGCCTTTATTAAAATCCGATAGACGATCATTTGTTTCCTTTTGATATTGATCACTGAATGCGGTGACTGCAGGCGCAATATCATATGTCCATGACTTGTCTGGTTGAATAAATGAAAGCGCAAGCTGGGCATCTTCCTCATCCTGCTGTAAGCCATGTGGCAAACGCACCGCAATAAAGACCGCATCTTCTTTTCCTTCCTGTCGCAGTTCTTCGGCAGCTAGCTGGGCAAGACGCCCGGCAAGTGTAGAATCCTGCCCTCCGCTAATCCCTAGGACAAACCCTTTTGCACCAGTCTTTTTTACATAATCTTTGAGAAATTGAACCCGTTTTTCAATCTCCTGCCTCGGGTCAATTGAGGGCTGCACATACAACTCTTGGCTGATCTTTTTCTGCAAACTCATACATTCTTCCTCCTAAGCATCCTCTAAATGGAGAGAACAGGTTTTACTTTCAATTCCATTGATTTCACAACGATGTTAGTCACTTTATTATATCATGTTTTGATCAGTTATTTTGAAGACGTACCCCTTTTTGATCTATCATTAAACATGTACAAGTGAAAGAGACCAAGTCCTGTGACTGGTCTCTCGTATTTAATCAATTTCCACCCGTATGGATGTACAGCTTGCCCCATTACATTTGCCAATATCAGCCGGGCATGCAGAAACGGCTACAATCAAATCCATTTCCGCACGCAAGCGAATGTAATCACCAGGCATTGACTTTGGCAATTCAACAGATAACTTTCCTTTTTCATCAATGACTGTATTCATAAATGCATTAAACGGATAGTACATATCTTCCTTTGGTATCCCAAACGGCTCAAAGGATGTGCGTAAATTATCGTAGCATGTATGCATGACTTCTAAATGGGTTCTACCATACAGGAGTTGATACATTTCTTGCCGGCAAGCAGGCATGTGCAAATCATGGCATTCCACTGTATCTTCAATGACAGTGAACATTGGTTTATATAAATTTGAGTAGAGCTTGTCTCCCTTTTTAACTTTAGACGAGAACAGACTGTCCATTGTAGCGCCTTGATCAAATTTTTCATAAAAATCCTTCTCATGATATGCCATCACATCTGCTACTTGCTGACCTTCAACGTCGACCACTCTCAGACATTGACCTTTTTTCAAGCGAAATCCGTGCCCGTCTTTCGGCATAATCACATATTCATTTGTCATCCCATGCACCCCTTTCCATGACAGTATGCCCAAAACGTGCCCTTGCCCATGTATAAAAAAAGGCGGTGGTCACAAGCTAATGTCAATGAAACAGAAAGGTGTTGCGCGTACATTGAAAGAACAATCTTTATCATGGTGGCAGCTTTCTCTCATCGGAGTCGGCTGTACAATTGGCACAGGCTTCTTCCTTGGCTCCAGTATCGCGATTACAAAATCGGGTTATTCCGTCTGTATCTCGTTTTTACTTGCTGCCATCGGCACATATATTGTCTTTAAGCATTTGGCCGCCATGACAGCGGAAAACCCAGATAAAGGCTCGTTTTGTTCCTATGCGCGTAAGGCGTATGGCCGCTGGGCGGGTTTTAGCAATGGCTGGGTGTACTGGTTTGCAGAGATGCTGATTACTGGGAGTCAACTGACGGCGATTTCCCTATTTACCCGTCACTGGTTTCCATCCATTCCGCTTTGGGTGCTTTCTGCTATTTATTCCGCTCTTGCCTTATTGGTCATTATCATCGGACTGTCTTCTTTTCAAAAAACAGAAAATGTTCTTGCCGTATTAAAGACGGGGGCCATTTTTCTATTTATGATCCTCGCTGTTCTTGTTTTATGCGGTGTTCTAACAGATCAGAAACCGACCTTGCACTTACCAAACCAAGATGATGAATGGATGCCACTTGGTCCACTTGGACTTTGGAATGGGTTGATTTATGCATTTTATGCATTCGGAGGAATTGAAGTCATGGGACTCATGGCGGTTCATTTAAAAGACCCGAAGGATGCAGCCAAATCTGGGCGCGTCATGCTTATGATTTTAGCGGTGATTTATATTGTCTCCATAGGTCTTGCATTACTTCTTGTCCCATTATCAGCATTCAATCAGGATAGCAGTCCATTTATTACATCGTTAGAGCCGTTTCACTTGTCGATCTTTCTCCATGTGTTTAATGGCATTTTCATTATTGCTGGATTTTCTACATTGGTGGCTTCACTCTATGCTGTCACCACCTTGCTTGGCACAATGTCAGAACATCATGATGCCCCTGCTTGTTTTAAACAAAAAGACCCATCTCATGTCGGATGGCCTTCGATTATCTTAACAGCAGCAGGATTGATCGTGTCGATTTTGCTTGCACTCTTTTTGTCCAAACACATTTACGAGCATCTGACAACTGCTGCTGGTCTCACCCTTCTATATACATGGGTGTTTATTCTATTCTCAAGCAAAAAACTATCAAAGCCATCCACCCGCCAAACGGTGGAAATGCTTCTTGCATTACTCTTAATAGGCGCGGCAGTTTCCGGCACACTGACAGAGGCAAGCGGACGACCTGGCTTCTTTATTAGCATTGGGATCATTTCAGTGATTGGCATCATGGTGCTATTCATGAGGAAAAAGTGGAATCAAGAACAGGCTCCCTCATAATTTCATCATATTTTTAAATGCAGTAAATGGACATTTGGCGGAGGCTGGTTTCTCCGCCTCTTCATCTGGGAGGAAGTATTGCTTCCATTCATGATTGGTCGGATCTCCGTACCATTTTAATGATGGGTGAATGCTGACTTGATCATAGGTATTCAGCCGTTTACGAACAAGTTGGCTCATTTTTTGACCAAATGTGGTCGACCCATTCAATGTCTCAAACACCCATCTCGGCTGAAACGCCATCATTAAATAAGGAAAGTGTCGGCTTTTTCTAAGCCTGTGAGCCGGTGTTGAACATAAAATAAAATAGGCCTCTCCATGAAAACAATACTCCCACTGATGATGATGGGGGTCTATCGGAACCTCTTCAGGCCAAGCCACTTCATCTTTCTGGTGTAATCGTTGAAGCAATGACCAGAACTGCTGTTCAAACTCCTCTACCGAACATTCTTTTAAATCTTGAGGTGTTTCAAAAAAGCAGATAAATGAAGCGTATTGACCGGTTTGTTTTGCACAGCTTTGATATTCTCTTAATAACTCTGCCAGCTCATTGACAGCATCATCTACCCTCGGGTCACCGACAAACCCATAACGCAAATGATCCCGGAAAAATCCTTGTCTTCCTGGTACACAAGGGAATGTATCTGCCTCATCTCCTACCATGTCTCCAAATTGCGTGAAAGCATCCTGCTTCCATTCTTCTAGTGAACAGAGATTTTGATCAAGGCAACTTTTTGCATATAGCTGGGCCATTTCCTTCCACCTCGTTTTAGCGTCTTCCCCATAGCCTATGAGTGAAAAAAGACTGTGGTGACTGTCCTGAAACGACTAAGTTTTGCACAACAAACTCCTTCTTTTCGTGGATGAAGCAGGAAGTTGACCCTTTTTATCCAATCATGTATGAAATAGCCTATACATACCTTTCATACATGAAGGGATGTGATGTTAAATGCGTCTTCTATTCTTTCATCCGATGTATCTCATCTTATTCACACTGCCAGTCATGGCTTTTTTCTGGGGAATCATTGGATACATCATATGTAAACGAATGTCTATCGTTCTCATGTCAACGGTCGTGCTCTCCACCATTTTCATTTTCGCTTACACTGGATTTGACCTTAGTAATTTGTACTGGGTTCTTTTGATGGCGTCCCTCACTTTCGTATCGTGCGGTTTGTCTAAATCTATCTACCTCTATTATCAGGATAGAAAGAAAGGAAAGACACGATGAGGCTTTCTTGACCAATCAATGAGATCCTATACATCAATCTCAACCAGCGACTAAAAAAACAGACTGAAAGAATCAGTCTGTTTTTTCATTTTCAATTCTTCTAGTGAATCAACGCCATGACACCTTGATACCCGAAATATGCGCCGAATCCGAGCAAAGATAGACCTGCTAGAACAGACAATCCGTGTAAAATTCGTTCATTCAAATAGCGCCTAAATGTGCTGGCGAGTAACGCCATACTAAAATCCCAGATGAGCATTCCAATAAAAATGGCCATACTGTACATGAACATTTGGGATGCGCCGTACTTTTCGATCGTATTCGCTAATATACTTCCATAAATGCCGAGCCAAAATAAAATACTGAGCGGGTTGGAAAGCGAAATGAAAAACCCCGTCATAAATGATTGACCGATCGATGTGTTTCTTACGTCTTTTTTCGGGCTTTCCTGCAAATTGATTTTGCGAAGGCTTTCAATGCCAGTATAGGTAAGAACAAAAAAACCGAACAGCCATAAAAAAGTTTTCACAAGAGGGGCGGTCAAAAGCTGGGCGACACCAAAATAAATGAGGAGCATATAGACAATATCCGCAGCCATGGCTCCTACACCAAAAATCCACGCATGCCAAAATCCACTTTTAATCCCTCTGTCAATTTGAGCTGCATTCACAGGTCCAACAGGTGCTGAAAGTGACAATCCTAAGAAGATATAACCAAAAAACACCGTCACATAGACGTCCTCCTTTTGATGCTGACTTGTACATGTTATTCATAAACGGAACGTTTTAGTACAAGTCCTTTCCCTTCAACAACTGTGTCCTGAAAAAACAGTCTACTGATCAACTTTCAACGAACCATGTTGCACTGGTATTTCCTCTTTTTTTCGAGAACGATTCATTTGAATCGCTGCTGCAAAGAGGAGAACGGCTAAAAAGGCAAAAACGAGAACGGCACTTGTGGCACCAGCCCATTCCAAGCTAAAACCGACCAAAAATGACAAGCAGGCACCGCCTAAACTAGCGGCTGCAATAAAATAACTCGTTGCCTCATCAATGGCATTTTCAATCATTAAAGCTGATGCCGTGAGGGCGATTGGAAACATCCCTGCCGCACATAAACCAATGAAAAAGATGAGAAGCAGCTGCACGATGGTGTGTGTTGTGAACGCAAATGCCCCGAGCAACACAATCATCAAAGCCGCACTGATTTTCAAAAAACGGAGCGGTTGCAGGTGGTCTGCTTTTCTTGCAACGATCGTACGTCCAATAACAATGGCTGTCCAAAAAATCGAAACAGCAAAAAGACTCCAGTGGTCTTCCCCTTTTTCAAGCATGATCGAAGGTAAAAAGTTGGCAAAGTTGGTTTCGATGCCTGCATAAAAAAAGGCAAAGCAGATCATGAGGATCACGATCCCTCGATGGCTTCGATTAAAAAGCAAGGACGTCCGCTTATGCTCCTGATGCGTAGGACTGGTCATTTGCTTTTGAGGTAATGTGTGTATAAAAATAAGCCAGAGCAGGAGGAACATGGTGAGCGCTGCAATTTGGAATAAGAACACATAATGCCATGTCTGCTCTGTGACAGTCAGCAAGATCACAAGCGGGAATAATAACGCACCTAATCCAAAGAATACCTCCATGATACTCATTCGCTTGGCGCTGTTCTCCATTGAAATCACATACGCCCCAGCCGTCGTCTCAAGACTCCCTGCACCGCCTCCTAATAGGAAACCAGCCACAACAAGTGTCGTCCAGCCAGGTACTAGCAGTCCAAGAAGCAGTGACAAGATCATGGAGAGAAGCCCCATGGTCAGAACCGCACCATAGCCTCTTTTCCTCACTAAAATAGGTGATATGAGAACCCCTGACAAAAAGCCAATAAACTGAAAAAAGATTAAAGAAGATAATTCCCCTGGTCCCTTATCATAGACCGTTAATAAATAAGGCGTTAAACTGCCAAAAAACACATGAATAGTGCCAATAAAAAAATAAAAAACACAGCCAAAATAAAATACTTTTTCCATCTTTTCACTTCCTCTAAAAAGGAGCGGAGTGTCTCATCTCCGCTCCACCTTATCATGAAAATGCACGCGCAGATGCCACAGCCTCTTCTCTTTCGAAGCATATGTTTAATGCCGCCTGCGCCCGATATCCATCCTCAAAATCAGCCACGTTCATATGCGTTGGATATCGATCTGTATTCACCCAATGCATCAACTGATCACGAAACGTATCGGACCATCCGTAAAATTCATTTGAAGGATCTGTCAGCAAGGTTTGCGGCATTTGATGACGTTCTACATGTACACCATCACTTACCTCATATTCGTTTTTCATGTTTGTATGGTATGTGAACACCTTGTCATGACCAACCACTTCAACACTAAACCCACATTCCTCAGGTTGCGTGCTTTTAGACGTCACCAAATGAAAGAACACTTGATTCTCTAGTTGTCCAAAAATTTCTGTATGATCATCGACTTGTACTTTTTTCTCTTCTTTCTCCTTTACATGTGTTAGCATCTTGGTGTTCAGTGATTCCTTTTTCATTTCACTACCAAACAAGTACCACAGCATATCAATTAAGTGAATCCCAAGATCTCCTAATGCACCGCTTGTCCGAAGACTCTCACTGCTATCTCTCCATGAAAACGTTTTTCTTCGGAATGCACTATTTTTCTTGAAGTGAGTTCTAACTGTTAAGATACGCCCGAGTTCACCATTGGCAATCAAATTCTTTAAAATATTCACAAAGGATAAGTAACGATAATTAAAGCCCATACTGGCTTGTACTTGAAACTGTTTGGCTGTCTCCACCATTTCCTTCGCCTCTTTTAGCGAAACAGCCATTGGTTTTTCACATAAGATGGGCTGTCCCGCTCTCAGCGCCTGAAGAGCATGGTCCTTATGACAAAAGTTAGGGGAGGCAATAATCAAGCCATCAGATGCATCTACTAGTGACTCAATGCTTGAGTACACTTGTCCTCCATACTGTTTAATGAAGCCTTGGGCAATGGTTTCTTTTAAGTCATACACCCCGGATAATTCTGCACCTTTGATCGTTGATAATGCTCTTGCATGTGCTTTTGCAATATTCCCTGCGCCAACAATTCCAATTTTCTTCATGAATGAGCCTCCTCATGTTTATACATCACTGTTTTCAATGTTTCATAGATTCCTTTTGCATATCCATGATGACAAACTTGGTGATGATGCCTTTTGGCCTCGGCCGTTGCATTTTGGACGAGAAAGCCATGAGTGACGGACTGAAGCATTCGCAAGTCGTTTCCGCTATCACCAAAGGCAAAGCCACGATCTTTCGGAAGTTCGTATTGATTGAGCATGAATCGGACAATTTCATCCTTTCCTGTTCCCACTGGTAAAAAATCGACATCATAGCAATCTGCCGGATCACCAGCAAGCGGGTTACATTTGTTGATATTGACTGCCACACCATGCTCCTTAGCAAGTGTTTGAATGAATGAGAGATGGTGTAAATCTGTTCGCTCATTCTGTTCCTGATAATAGAAATTCTTCTTATAACCTGAGCTGCCTAGCTGTGTTTGCGGGCTTAGATCGATCCCTTTTTCACGTAACGTGTTCAAGATGGCATCCATCTTCTCATCTGAAAAGTCCTGCTTATCGAGTCGCTTCACCCATTCCACATCCGTCTGACCAAAATGTGATGCGGACGTGTATACAATCTCAGTCCCTAAATTAGATGCAATGAAATGCGGGAACTGGCTGAATCCGCCCTTTTCCATCTTACTTGTGACAGAATCAAGACTGCTCCCCGTCACCCAGCCGATCATCAACTGTCCAGCCTCGCTTCTTTCTGCCACAAATGCTTCTAATCGCGCTAGATCCTCTCGCTGCTTCTCTGTCATCCCGTGAGAATAATAGGTTTCATCAAAGTCACAGAATACGATCCATTGCGGGCGTTTCGGCTGCGTCAGCAGTGTTTTATTGAACGGAAGATTTGATAACATGTAGCACCCCCTCGATGACCTTCTCTTGATCTTGCAGAGGCATTCCTGGATAAAGTGGCAAGTGAAGCAATTGCTGTGCTGCTTTTTCCGTGTGCGGTAATGATGTTTGTGAATATTTTTTGGAGACAAGCGGCGTTTGATGCTGGTGTGACAGAATCGGATAATACACATCAGTCTCTATCCCAATCTCTAATAATTTCTTCGCCACTTCGTCACGGTCGCCTTTAAGCACTCTCATCGGAAATAGATGCCATACATGATCCTCTGTTAGTGTCGGAAGCTTGATATATCCTTCATCTTCAAGTGTGTGTAACTGATCAATATATCGCTTGGCTAAGTAAAAGCGCTTGAAATTTTGCAGTCCTAAATACTTCATTCGCTCAAGACCAATCGCTGCTTGCAAGTTATCAATTTTTGAATTTAAACCATAGTCACTGCGTTTGACATTTTTCTTTCCCGGTGCAAAACCGTGATAGCTGATTTCCATACATTTTTCCGCAAGGGCTTCATCATTTGTCACGATGGCACCTGCTTTCCCGCAGACCCCTAGGTTTTTGTAAGGGTTAAAGCTCAGAACGAGTCCATCTCCAAATGCGCCAAGTCCGCTGCTGCCAATTGCCTGACAGCCATCCTCAATCACCTTCAGACTATGTTTCTTCGCAATCGCCGAAATGGCTTTCATATCTGCCTGCTTTCCATATAAGTGAACAGGAAGTATGCACACAGTCTTATCTGTGATATGCTTCTCAATTTCGTTCGGATCAAGGCAATAAGTCTCCGGGTCAATATCGGCATAAACCGGAACGCCACCGATGGCAAGCACTGCATTTTCTGTTGCAGCAAAGCTATTCGCAGGCAAAATCACCTCATCTCCAGGATGGACGCCTGCTGATATGAGGCTAATCATCAGGGCATCCGTCCCACTCGAAGTCGCAATGACATATGTTTTTTCTAAATAATCAGCGAGTGTCTTTTCAAAAAGTGGAATGTAAGGACCCGAGGTAAAACGACCAGAGCTCAAGACTTCTTTCAGCACATGCATAATATCATCAATCTCATCCTCTGAAATGAGCTTATCAACAGGCAGGAATGGTATCTTTTTCCCCTCACTTTGTTTATAATGGAAGAGAATTTTTTCCAAACCAATGTGCACGACATCTTGGTCAAGGAACGTCGCCAATTTTTCATTTGCAACATGTTGTTCAACCACATCAGGCTTCACTTGAACGCCTTGATTGATCATATCCAGCAAAGGGAGATAATCCTTGCTTTTACCTGATATCTTCGTCAATATTTGCATGCCATTCCCTCCAATTTATCAATTCCAAATGCTAATATTTAACATGTTTCACATTGTAAATGATGTTATCGGTTTCAGAACAATAACTTTGTGTAAAGGATTTGTTAAAATGTGTACAATTTATGAAATCGCCAAACGTTGCGGCGTGTCTACCACCACCGTTTCTCGGGTGCTGAACAATCATCCATATGTGTCGGAGGAAAAACGACAGCACATTTTACAGGTGATGAAGGAAATGGAGTATACCCCAAGCTCCGCAGCTCGAACCCTTCGATCACATCAGACAAAGACCATTGCTGTGTCTGTACCAGCTGTGGATCATCCTTTTTTTGCACAATTGATTAAAGGCATTTCAAAAGAGGCACTCGATCATGGCTATAAAACAATCGTACTCCAGACGTTTTACCAAGCGTCACTTGAGCTGGAAGGCCTTCAACTGTTAAAAAGAAAAGAAATAGATGGTGTCATCCTAGGAGCACTAGAAAATGAATGGAAAAAGATCAAGCCCTTCTTAACGAACGGTCCGATCGTGATGGCAAACGAATATCATCAGACGGCTGACATTCCGATTATTGGATACGATGAGAGAGAAGCGACTTATAAAGCAGTGGATTATGTCATCCAGTCGGGACGCCATTCCATTGGATTTTGCTTTGATACAGAAAGCAGTGAAGCACAGAAACAAAGAAGACAAGGTTATCTTGATGCGCTTTCTACTCACGGTTTGCCGCTAAAGGAAGAGTGGCTGTTTGGTCATGCCTTTACGATTGAAGACGGCTTCCGCATCATGAATGTGATCCACGAGATGTCAGAGGCTCCTGATGCCGTATTCACCGGCAACGATCAAGTTGCAGCTGGACTGATCAAACAAGCCATTGCATTAGGCTATCAAATCCCTCAAGATCTAGCGGTGATCGGCTATGACAATCAAGCCATTTGTGAAGTCACAGCGCCTACTATCACCACCATCGACATTCCGATCGTCGAGCTTGGCCAGCAGGCGGTACAGCAAATGATTCAGCTGCTTCAACAGAAAAAGCCATTGCAGCGTGAACAAATTCAACTACCTACTCAGCTCATCACAAGAGAATCTACATAAACAAAAAAGACTGAGATCCCTCTCTCAGTCTTTTCATTATGAATCTATACAAATTGGGCAAGAATGAATGTCCATATACATACGATGGCGAGCAAGATGAAGCTATACTTGACCGTCTTTTTGAAGAGCTCTGATTCTTTCCCTGTTTCTCCTACCGCTGCTGTAGCAATGGCAATCGATTGCGGAGAAATCAGCTTCGCCATGACACCACCGGTCGTATTCGCGCCGATTAACAAACTTGCCTGTGAACCGATTTGAGTCGCAGTAACTGCTTGAAGATTCCCAAATAGGGCATTGTTACTCACGACAGATCCCGTAATAAACACGCCGATCCACCCAAGGACTGGGCTCACAATTGGGAATAAATCGCCTGTTTTTGCAAGTGCAAGACCAATCGCAGAGCTAAGACCCGCAAAGTTTGCCAAGTTGGCAAAGCCCATCACAAAACAAATGGTGAGCACAGGCACCCACAGCTCTTTTACTGCTGCTTTTAAACAAGCGGCACCTTCTTTTAATACAATCTGTCTGCTAAACAATCCTGTCAACATCACCGCAACCAGAATGGCAGTACCTGTTGCACTGATGACATCCACTTTAAAGATGGCATCAATGGCGGTTTCTGTTTGGGTAATAGGTGGTAATTTCACAATTTGCTGATGCAAAAATGGCACCTTCACCAAAATCGTCGTCCAGTTGAGGGGTCCTCCCTCAGCGAATAAAGCTTTGAAAGCAGGAAGACTCCACACTGTAATAACAACAGTTAGGATATAAAATGGAGACCACGCTTTGATGATTTCAATACCTCGATACGTTTGTTTTTGTTCGATTACGGGTGCGCCTTTCTCACGATAAATGCGTTTTGGCTGCCATTTCCGAAGAAATAAAGCCAAAATGCCCATACTAGCTAAGGCTGAAATAATGTTGGCAAGCTCCGGACCCATGGTCACCATTGTCACAGCTTGCAAGATCGCATAACTTCCACTGACCATTAGCAAGGCTGGCAACGTTTCTTTGATTCCTTTAAAACCATCGATAATGAAAATGAGTAAAAATGGAATGCAGAATGAAATAAATGGAATCGTATAGACAAGTGCTTGAGACAAAGCAAGTGGTGTCATATTGCCCATCTGCGCCCCTGTAATGACTGGAATTCCTACAGCACCAAATGCGCCTGACGCTGCATTGGCAATTAAACAGAGCATCGCTGCTTTTAATGGTTTAAACCCAAGCTCTGTTAAGAGCGCGGCACTAATCGCAATCGGTACACCAAACCCCGCTGCTCCCTCTAAAAAAGCATTAAAACTAAAACCAATTAATAAGAGCTGAAGACGCTGATCTTGAGAAATGCCTGCAATACTAGAACGAATCACATCAAACTTCCCAGATTTCACAGCAATTTTATAGAGCCAGACCGCCATGATCACGATATACCCAATCGGCCAGAGCCCATTAGATATACCGAGTACCACAGCAGATAGTGCCTTTTCTATCGGCATATGAAAGAAGAAAACAGCGATAACAAAACTGACGATTAAGGTGATACAAGCGGCTATAACGCCTTTTAACTTAAATAGGGTTAATGCAAGTAGGAAAAATAGGATGGGAAGCAACGCCACAAATGCACTGACGAATTCATTCCCAAACGGATCATATATTTGTTGCCACATCGTGTTCATCTCTTTTCTACTGAAGTAGGTTGCCTAGATTGTTTAAAAGTGAGGAGCTAAAATTTCTTTTAATACGTGCACACTGTGTGCGAATTTCTCTTTTTCCGTATCGTTCAGCGCTAGCTCCATAATGTCTGTTGCACCATTTCGGTTGACCAGAGCAGGTACACCAATGTACACATCCTCAGCCCCGTACTCCCCATCTAATAACGTGCTGACTGTCAAAATACTGTTTTCATTGTGCAAGATGGCTTTTGTGATGCGGGCCAAACTCAAGGCTATGCCGTAATAGGTCGCCCCTTTTTTCTCAATAATTTGATAAGCGGCATGGCGTACATTTTCCATGATGTCATCTAAATCTTCTTGTTTATACTGATCGTTTCTTTTCATAAATTCTGTAATCGGCACACTTCCAATATTCGCATGGCTCCAAACAGCAAGTTCTGTATCACCGTGCTCCCCAATGATGTAAGCATGCACATTGTGCGCCGCTGTTTCAAAATACTCACTTAACATATATCTAAATCTTGCAGTATCAAGCGTTGTACCACTACCAATCACTCGTTCTTTTGGCAGACCACTGAACTTCCAAGTCGCATACGTCAAAATATCAACAGGGTTTGTTGCAACTAAGAAAATCCCATCGAATCCGCTTTTCATCACATTTTCTACAATGTCCTTAAACATATTTAAATTCTTCTCAACAAGGTCTAGTCTCGTTTCGCCTGGCTTTTGGTTCGCTCCAGCACAGATACATACAATATCCGCATCTTTACAATCCTCATAATCGCCATACCATGTATTTACAGGGTGCGTAGCAAAAGCTTTTCCGTGGTTAAAGTCCATCACGTCACCCATTGCTTTGTCTTGGTTAAGATCAATGATAACTAATTCATCTGTAATCGGTTGATTTATTAACGTAAAGGCATAACTACTGCCGACGAGACCTGCTCCAATAATGGCTACTTTGTTTACTTTTTTGTTTGTCATGTTTCCTCATCCTCCTGAGTAAAACTAGGTTGTTTTGTTTGTTTGTGAAATACTTCACATTCATATTGTGCAATACTTCACAAACTTTTTCAAGAGGTTTGTTAAAAAAATGATGTAACAAATTTGTGAACACTCTTTGAAACGGTTGCACAAAAAAACTGCCGAATCGAGTCGGGCAGTTCAAAGGTTGAAATAAAGAACTTATGTTGCTTTCATCACTTACTTGATTTCCATTAACTCCGCCGGTAATTCACGCCTCTCGACAAAGCAATTTATCATTTCAGTAAAAAGCTCTTTCCGTTCAAACGTAAACGTATGACCAATGTCTGGAACGATGACGCCAGATGCCTTCGGATGTGCATTTGCTATCTTTTTCGCCGATCGTTTCATAATGCCTTTCTCTTTTTCTCCCACTGTGACGAGTATACGTGCTTTCGCTTGCTGGAACGTGTGCGGGAGCTTGTAATGGAGATTTTCCCTGAACATCGTTTGCAAGGTTTCTTTCAACAAAGATTTAGAATCTACTGCATAGTGATGCACCGCATGGCTTGGAACCCCTAGTTTCTCTGCTTGAAGTTGAATAAACCAGTCCTTCTTTAAGAGAGGGTATGTAAGAGGTAAAATGGGTTTCACCATGACATACAGCCATGGAAGTGGCATCACAAGGGCACTGTTGATCACTGCCACATCTACTAAATCTGGCTCACTCGATAACAGTTCAACAGCAACCTGTGCCCCGAGGGAAAAGCCAATCAGAATGACTGTACGACCGTGTGCATGCTGTTTCATCCATGTGATGACCTCACGCGCATTTTCCTTCATTGAGAAAGGCTGTACATTTGCTCTTGTCCCGTGCCCAATTAAATCAGGGGTGTAGCAATCATACGTTTCCTTCAAGCTCTCGACCTGCTCTTGCCACATCCAACGACTCACCCCACCGCCATGTAAAAATACCATCACCGGCTTCTCATCCTTTGACAACAACTCGTCCACCATCCTTATATATAGAAAAAAGCAGCCGCTTTTTGAGCAGACTGCTTTTTCCATATGCTCCCTTCTATTATACGGGAGCCATCATATGATTGGCTATTTTTTCAAATCCTCAATTGAGTTGACATCCTTCATATAAGTTGGAACAACTAAACCAATTTTAACACCTTTCATACTTGTACCCACATCTTCATATTTGCCTTTAAATTTCTCTGCATATACTTTATGAGTTTGTGGGAGCCATGCTGCAAGTGAAGCATCTGCGCTTCCATCAGCAATTGCTGTCCACATTGGTCCAGCTTCAACCTGAGTTAACGTTACGTTATAACCTAAATCTTCTAACACCTTACCTACAACATGTGTACTAGCGATTTCACTATCCCAAGCAACGTAGACAAGTTTAATTTTTTCACCGTTCACCTTATCTACACCTTTAGTCCATTTACTCACTAAATCCTCATGTTTCTTTACAAAGTCCACTGCTGCATCCTTAGGTTTTTCTCCTTCTTGGATTGCAAGCATTACTTCACCCATATCATCTTCAGTCCAGTTAAACTGGCTAAGGACTTTATTTGCTTGCGGTTGATCCTTTTCAAAACCTTTTCTAGTAATTGTATGAATTTCTTCTGCTTCACCGTAAGTACCCTTAGGGTCTTTCAGATACTTCAAATCGTACTTAGAGAACATCCAATGAGGATTCCAACCTGTGATGACGATCGGCTCTTTTTTATCATAGGCTTTCTTTAAAGATGCTGTCATGGAAGAACTAGAACCTGAGATTACTGACCACTTAGATAAGTCGTAATCCTTTAGAACATTATCTGTTGCTTCCATAATACCTGCTCCTGGGTCAATTCCAGTTATCTTATACTTTACCTGTTCTCCGACTGTTGCATCTTTATCATTCGCTGCACTACCACAAGCAGCTAATCCCAAAGTCAAAACTGCGGCCGCACTAAGTCCTATAATTTTCTTAAACATTAAACGTCCTCCTTCGTTTTTTTGGTCCTTATATTTTGTGTAATTCGGTCAAGAACAATAGCCAAGATGACAATGGCAATTCCTGCCTCTACACCAGTCCCTGTTTTCAATTGAGTAACAGCTCGATAAACTTCTTCACCTAGTCCAGGCGCACCAACCATTGACGCAATAACAACCATAGACAAAGCTAACATAATACTTTGGTTAATCCCTGCTAAAATCGTCTTTGTAGCAAGTGGCAATTGCACTTTAATTAAACGTTGACTCGTTGTCGAACCGAATGCTTCAGTCGCTTCAATTAAAGTAGACGGAACTTGTTGAATACCTAGTATTGTCATTCTAATCGTTGGAGGCATCGCAAAAATAACAGAAGCGACAACTCCAGGTACTACCCCAATATTAAAGAAGAGAATAGCCGGTAACAGATAGACAAACGCAGGCATTGTCTGCATTAAGTCTAAAATAGGTGTAACAATTTGCCTAACCGTATTTTTCTGTGAAGCCCAAATGCCGATCGGAATACCGATCACAATCGAAATGATAACAGATGTTAAGACCAATGATAATGTCTGTAACATGGCATCCCAATAGCCAAGATAATCAATGATAAAGAAACCTACTAATGCAAAAATAGCAATTCCTTTTTTACTAATGAACCAAGTAAGACCAGCAAAAATGATGGTCAAAATGATTGGTGGAATAAATCCTAAGCCATCCGTAATCATTTGAACAAATGCGGCCAAACCATCGGCAATGCCATCAAATACTCCGCCAAAGGTCGCAGTTAACCAATCAATAAATTGATCAATCCACTCTGCTAAAGGAATTCTAGGAAGTGATGATAAAGATAGCATTTAGTTCACCTCCTGTTTGTGAATTAAATTAATGTATTGATCATTTCCTGCAAGCGCACCAATGAGTGCCCCTTTTACGACAATACCCTTCATACGGTCTTTATCGTCTACGACAGCAATTGGGATATTCGATTCTGATACAAGTTCGAAGAGATCCGTTAGCACCGTATCTTGGTGAATTGTTTTCATGTTTTTGTGGATTACATCTTTTAAAGCCAATTGATTTTCTGATGCTCTCTTTGCTTCTTCTGCAGAAATGACTCCTAACAGATGATTTTGTTTATCGACTGCATAAATAGAGGATATACCTAAGTTTTTCATTAAAGTTAAGGCAACTCTTGGCCCCTTATCAATTTGAACAGTCTCTGCTCTTTTCATAATATTACCAGCTGTCAACACTTTGGATAAGTCTACATCCTCAACAAAGCGTTCTACATATTCGTTTGAAGGACTCATTAATATCTCTTCTGGTGTACCAATTTGAACAATATTCCCGTCCTTCATTAATACAATGCGGTCACCGATTCTAAGTGCTTCATCTAAATCATGTGTAATAAAAACGATCGTTTTGCCAACTGAACTGTGAAGGTCTAACAATTCATCTTGCATGTCCTTTCTAATCAATGGATCGAGTGCACTAAATGCTTCATCCATTAATAAAATGTCAGGATCATTTGCAAGTGCACGTGCCAATCCAACACGTTGCTGCATACCACCACTCAATTGGTTTGGATACTGATCCTCGAACCCTTCAAGACCCACTAGTTTGAGTGACTCCATGGCTTTTTGCTTACGATCTTCTTTCTCAATCCCTTGCAATTCTAGACCATATTCTGTGTTCTCTAGGATGGTACGATGCGGGAACAAGGCGAAGTTTTGGAAAACCATGCTGATTTTTTTCCGTCTTACTTCACGCAATTGATCCTTTGACATATTTGTTATCATATCCCCATCAATATAAATTTCGCCGGAGGTTGGTTCGATTAACCTATTTAGCATCCGCACAAGTGTGGATTTTCCGCTCCCTGATAGCCCCATGATGACAAATATCTCGCCGTCATACACATCAAAATTTGCTCGATTGACACCAACTGTGGCGCCGGTCTCTTTCAGGATATCTCGTTTTGTTTTCCCTTGTTCAAGCATTTGAGATGCTTTTTTAGCATTTTTACCGAAAATTTTAGATACATTTTTTATCTTAATCTTGATCTTTCTCTCTTCAGAATTCATGTTTTCCCTCCAAATTAGCATCCTTATAACCGTAACATAAGCCTCATGATGCGAACAATCTTTAGAATTCGCTTATTTCCGTACAATATGTATGAATTTCAATTAGATGTCTGGTGATTAGAGATCATACGCCGTATTACTCTTAAATCCTGTTGAATGCTTCAAAACCTATTGATTTTACGGGGTATTTCCTCTCATGAGTCAATATTTTACTAGAAATCCGTCATCTTGTTCATAATAAGTTGAATGCTTGTGTCACCAGACTTCCTCGCCTATACGCGATTGAACCCCATGCATAAAATTTACCCGAAAAAGGTCACACAAAAACCTATTTCACTCAAATTTTAATAAAACTGTCTGCAACTTTGGTTACAGACAGTTCAATTGTTAGGACTCTAATGCAGCCCGTTTGATATTATCTTGAAGTTCAAGCATACGCTTTGTACCGTCTTCGCGTAGTCGCTTGTTTTCTTCTTCGATCTGCTTTGTCTCTTTCATCCCTTGGACAATCGTATTAAACGATGATTCAATCGTTTCAATATCGATGCTTGGTCGACCTGATAATTTGGCGATTTCCACACTTTGACTAGAGATGTTTTCAGCATTTCGTTTGAGCATTTCATTTGTTCTTCTGTCAAGCTCACTCATTGAATCAGCCACAAGCTTTTGTCTTTTCGCTGTGACCGCTTGAATGATTCCATTTTTGAAAATTGGAATGGTAATGATGAAGGCAGAGTTGATTTTCCCGATCAATTTCGTATTCCCACGCTGTAGCAAACGAATTTGAGGAGCTGTTTGAAGAGCTACCATCCGAGCCATATCAAGATCATATACACGCTCTTCGAGTGCTTGAATTCCATTACGAAGCGTGTCCAATTCCATTTGCGCCAACTGATTTCCACTTGCCGCTTTTTCTTCAAATGAAGGAACCACTGCTTTTAATTCTTCGATTTTCATTTGACCAGCCACGACATACTTTTCAAGCTCCATATAGTATTGAATGTTATGCTCATACATTTCTTCGAGCGTCACAGTCGACTTGGTCATTTCGTCTTTATATTTACTGATTTCTACATTAATCTTTTCAATTTCTGCACCTAGTGTCTGATATTTACTAAAGATCTTTTCGATCATACTGCCGCCGCGTTTAAAGATTTTGGATAGCAAACCACCCTTTGGCTCGTCAAAATCATTTTTATCAAAGCGGTCCATAATCTTCCCAAGCTGGGTCAGCATTGTGCCTGAGTCTGTGACGCTTGTTGAACGCATCATGGATAGAATACGATCAGAGAACTTGGAGATTTCAACAGCTGGCTGCTTTCCATATTCAAGGAGCTCTAATTGATTTTTGGCATCAATTTGTCTTGCAATGTTTTGGACTTCTGGTTCATTACGAAGCTGAACGCGAATGTCGTCTGCTTTCTCAATCGAGATTTCCTCTTTATCAATTGAAATGATGTCATTTCCGTTTGTATTTGTCATAAGTTTTGATCTCCTTATCGGTTTTTAATGGATTGAAATAACTTTCTGACGATGGACGGCTCTTTAAACTCTTGATTCATCACCATGTCATCGAGCCAATGTATATCAAATAATTGGTCATCTATATACCGCTCCATACACTGATAGCCTGCCGGATGATACACAAATAGGTCAACCCCTATTTCATTTAGAAAAATGAGCGCAGCCGCATCAGACCGAGTCAGCTCTCCGTTATATTCTGTATGGTATAGAATCACTTTCGGGACGGTTTGTGCATAATCAAATGTTTGAATGAGGGCCATCATATCCTGACCAATATGCAATATTTGTTTAAATAGATAAATTCGGACATCTAATTCCGTCTCATTTCCCTCTCGCAATAGCTTCCGGTGCTGACATATCCGAGAAATAGCCTCTGCGATGGCACGTTGCGTGCCTTCATATAAATGAGAAAACTGCCACACGTTGCTTTTCATTAATAAGTCAGGATCAATCTCTCCCGATGGAGAAAGCGCGTGCTGATAATGAAATTGATAATTGGAGGACACTTCTTTTGTGAAAGGAAAGTGGCGAATGGTCTTCGTTTCCTTCCCCTCCATTAACGTGTGGATACGATCCCAGTATTCTCGCTTATCTCTCGTGACACCCATCATTTTCGCAAAGAGATTCGGAATCTGAATTGAATCCCGATCTGCTTTAAAGTTAGGTCGGATAAAAGATGGTTCCTTCGCGATTAAAAACAGCTCGTCATACGTTGTCTTCAGCGTAATAGATTCTGGTGTATGATCCCTGAACTGCCACGGCTTATACAGCATAGAATCCTCTGTATGGAGCACTTCTTCCAGCTCTCTTGTTGATCGGTACGCCACGGTCGATTTCCTCTCAGGCCTTTCAGTAGGAAACGGCTCAAGCTTTGAAGTCCCAGGATACTGATCAATAAAAGTCAGCTTTTCTTCTGGATCTAATTCGCAAAACGGATCCTTGCCCTCTGGATGAAAGAACACAACATCACAGCCAATCAGCATGACATAGTAAAGAAAATAAAGCTGACTTTTATTCGCCTCTCCATACCAAATGACAGCCGGCATTCTTTCTTCAATATTGACTTCCTGAAGCCATTGCCCGAGGTGGTTGTTTGAAAATTTCACCACATCGAGTAAGACCCGGCGAAAGTCAGGGTGCTGAAACCCGCCCTCGTGTTGCGCTTGAAAATGCTCAAACACTCTAATGAGTGAAAGACGAATATGCCGGTTCATTGCGGGATTGGGATGGCGTACAATCAGCTGCTCGCCGTCTAAAAACGCCACAAACCGATTGACCGACAACCCCTTCTCTTCTTGATTAATTAAATGAATTCGCTGAAGCGCTTGAAAATGCTCTGGTTCAATATGGCGATTAAGTGTTTCACTTAAGACATGTATACCATCTGCTTCATACAATTCATGTAATTCGATAAAGTAATCGGTTGGATCATGAGGAGTGCCAAGGACTCGGGCGGCGAGAGACGACCATGACAATGTATGTTCATCCCTTACATAACCGTCTCGTTCAGGTAGCGGCTTTTTCAACAGGTTCTTCCAAGCTTCCTGATCCGCCCGTGTATGGGTGACATTGATTTCTTTATAGCTCATGTCGCTCCTTCCTTTCTCCTATATTTTCTTCATCTCTATTTCTATCATATCATTCAGCCTTCTACTTCTGCTATCGAATTGAAGGCTTTTTCCAGCTCATCATCTGCTCTTTTACACATGCCGTCATTTCATCAGCAGCCGCCATGCCAAACGCTGTCGTCGACTGTAAAAATGGCTCAAATGCTAGAACTTCTCCGTGCCTTGGCGCATAGCCTGCGTCTGCCTGACGAATGAGATCAGCATCTAACAAAGAATCACCTGCGCCACATATGTATTCAAGCTGCAACCTTTCCTTCAAAAATGCAACAGCTTCCCATTTATTGAGGGGCTGTGGAATAAAATAAAGCTTCCGTCCTTGAAGTGACACCTGCCAGCCTTTATCCTCTCCCCACGCCCTCAATTCACCGAGTGGGATTTGTGACACATATTCATCCTTCATAATCAAATAAAGGAACCTGCCCTCCGCCGTCCGAGTACGCTTCACCCAATTGGCAATCGGCAACTCGGAAATGGCCCTCAGCATCTCTTTGACTGGCATGCATTCTTTCAATCTCTCGTCTATCGTGGTCTGCCAATCTACAAGCGGTTTGCCGTGATGAAGGATACAGCCGCCATTTGTCGTCACCGCATACTCTGGCTTGAGTTCTTCTTGAAAATAGGTGATGCGTTCATATTGCGTGGTCGTTCTTGTCGTCACTGGTATGAACCACCCTTTTTGATGAATGGCCTGTAGTTCATTTTTCGTTTGAACAGATATGTAGGAAAGCGGACGTTCATCCAGCGTCTCAATTAATTCATATGCCCCATCATACGCATACTGTTCAAGCATGCGATGTGAGTAAATAAGTGTCCTGTCTAAATCACTCGCAAAGGCAATCCTCATGACGATTGCTCCATCGGGCGAATTAACCCGCAGCACGTATATGACATGTTGGCGTATTCAATAACTGGCACGCCTCTGTCCTCTGCCAAAAGTAAAATATGCTTCAATTGATCTTGAGACCCTGGCTGAATCAGTATTTTCCAAGGGACTCTTCTCAATAGCACACGAGTTGTCTCCCCAACACCTGGCTTAATCAAATGTGTGTTTTCAATCTGAAATTCCTGTCCGATCGCCTCAATCGACCTCATACCTCGCCAGTCAGCAGTGGTCTCTGCCTTTAGAATGTCTTCTGCTTGTTTCTTCACATGCGGTCCAAGATTTGAAAACGCCTTTTCTATCGTATCCACATACAGATTCGATACGTCCTCATCTAACAACTCTTCATAATATTTAGCCCCATGAAAATCATCGGCATTGATCCACTGGTTGTTTAATACAGTTCGACTCACAAGACCTGAAACAGTCGAATTCAAACACGCACTAGGGATGAGAAAGTCTTCCCTCGTCCCGTATACATCGGTACAATAACCAGGATCAGCAAGCACTGCAAGCTCACTTGATAGACGAATGCCATAGGCTTGTTCAAAATCAACGACTGCCTTTTGAAGTTCTTTGGAAATAGCTCCTTTTCCTGTCCATCCATCAATAAAAGCAATCTCATATCCTGGATGTTCCTTCAATATATAATGCAATGCATTCACATCAATTCCACGATCACGAATGATTGAGATGCTGTAATGAGGCAGTTCTAAACCATATGTCTTTCGGATATACCGTTTGATCAGAACCCCAATCGGCGTACCCGCACGTGCCAAGCTACACAGCACAGTATTGAAGCCTCGCTTTTTCACAATTTGTTCTGCTACGATCGCTACTGCTTCCGCAACCTTATGCTTACTTTCTTCAAGAGATTGATAGAATAAGGTCATATAAGATGCCGTCGGTTTATATTCAATGGGCAGCATTTCTGAATAATGTGCGCCACCTTGTATGGAACGCTCTCGTTCTTCAGTACTTTTCTCTATCTCAATTGCCGATAAGTCCTTGAGTAAGAACGTGACATCCTGTTCTGGATAGCTCCCCATCTTTGTCAACACGTTAGCCATTCACCTTCACCTCTTCTGATAAAGTCACAATATGCACATGCTTCACATTCCGCTCCGCAAATAGATGAAGGAGTGGAAGCAATGCCGTTTGAGAGACCTTTCTCTCGAAAAAGACAAACACATCGTCATATTTGTCTTTCGGGATGTTGTATACATAATGCTGAATACGCGCATCCTCTGGGTTTGAAAACGCAAAGCCATTCTGAACAGCATATCCATCCTTTTCAACCGGATGAATCGGGCTTCTCGTTGTCGAATGAAAAAGAACACCTTCTCCCATCTGTGCTGCAATCCTCATCGGCACATACATGAGCTCACCTGTTCCTAAACATAGCGTTTGTTTGCCTTTACGCTCTTTCTTCAGTGCGTGCCCAGCTAGGTCAACAGCCTTATCTATATCAGACGTATCTTCTCCGTTTAAACCAAATCGACCGGTTTCATGAATATATGGCGTACCACCCTCTGTATTCGTTACATGAGCAGATGAATACGAGACTTGTTGAAAGAATGATTGCAGGGAATGAAATGAGAGATTTGGCGTCTCCTCTCGGCTAGCAATCTCATACGAATAAGCTGGCTCGTCTAACGTTTTGCCACGGAAAGCCATGGTTCCCTTTAATAAAGATAAAGAGGTGATCTGAATACCAAGTTCCTCTTGTAGCTGAAGCATTGCTTCCACATGCTCCTCTGTGCGCCAATCTAAAATGGAGAGAATGGTATAAGATTTTCTTGGAAACTTCGCATGAAGATCCCGAATGATGTTGATATTCGTACGGCCTGTCGTGACTTCATCGTCTACCAACACAATTGGACGATCTGTCAGGAGAAGCTCTTTCTCCGCATAACAAAGTTGATCGGTTGCATGGGAATGCTCTTCTTCAAATACCAGTGTTGGATGCACATCCAGAAGCTCTTCACGTGTTGTATGAATGTAAGACGCCCCTTCCAGTACGTCATATACACCATGACCGAGTGCCGTCGCTGTTTCAGCAAAGCCAATCACGATCGGCTGTTTCAAAGCATGGATCTTTTCTCTTTTCAATACTTCGTACGCCTCGGTTAGGACGGAATGATCATCCGTTTTTAACGCCTCTACTATCAGGTTCTGATGGTTCGGCGTCTGACCTGTTTGCTCTTTGGCATAAGCCATTGCAAGCAGACCTGAAACAAGAAGCGGCTTCACTGGATGGACAGGAAGGTGTTTTCCAAGTACCTTACTAACAAATAAAAAGGCACGCTTTTTATTCACCCTTGCTGCCATCTCAAAAAGGTGCTCTTTTTCTAACTGAAGCGCTCCTTGCACAAGAACGAGATCAACCTCCATATGTTCCAAGATGTTCAGCGTATGCTGTTTCTGTTTCTGTAAGTATGTCGATGTAGCTCCTGTTTTCATGAAACACCCCGTAAATGTCCGACTTCATTAAAATACGCTCCGCCCATCTATAGTGCGGCTTCGTTTCGTTCATCTTGTTTGAGAATGCGCTCTTCATGACACCCACTGTGCCATCAGCATGTTCCATAATGCTTAACGCATCCAAATACTCTTCCTTTGTCACAACATACATGCTTTGAACTGGTTTCAGGTGCGTTGGGTGAATGACTGTTTTCCCATGAATGCCGTTTGCTACATCCAATCTTGTCTCCTCTAGCAAGCCTTGTAAACCATCAAATTCAGATGAAAAAGTCGCGCCACCTTTAGGCAGTGCGTGTATCATTGGCTTTTGTTCCTTCTGTACCGGTTCAAAATATTCCCATACTGCCCCAGAGACCACGAAAGAACGACCAAAATAATTCATGACATCTGTGATCAAATCGGCCAGCAATCTAATCTCATAGATGGTCGTCTCACGATCCCGACGAATTCCATACAACCCGCATAGATCTGTTGCCCCAATACGGATATTCAAAATGTGTTGCTCGTCATTCAGCATGATCTGCTTTAATTCAGCCAAAACAGAATATCTCGTTTCTTTTTCAATTAAGTCTGGCGTCTCAAGAATGGGCATCCCATATAATCTCGTTTTTGTTTGTTGTTCAGCCCATTTTAGGCTGTCCAAATAGTCTTTTGCATTATGAACAGAGCACTTCGGGAACACAAAACCCGTTAAAATATGTAAGGATGAGCCAAGCAATTCTGTCATTTTTAACAGTTGCTTCGGCGAACGAACGCGAATAAATAATAGCGGCAAGTGTTCAGCCATTTCAGAAGAGCGCACCAGTTTTTCCTGTAGGCTGGTCAACTGTGTGACTAAATTCTGTTCAGCCATTTCAACTTCTTGATCGCCGATCGCATCTTCCAAACAAAACACAACAGAGCAGAGCGCTTCATATTTCTGCGAAAACAACATATCCGCTACATCCTGTCTCGTCGCAGGCATATATAACGTTGCACCTAGTGCATGCGCCAGTACGTGTTTTGGCGTCATCGAATGAATGGCTACTGGCCGCTTCAAAAAAATATCGCGCTGCCTTGCCTCTGATAAAAAATGAAAATATCGCATGCAGTGCCTCCTTTCTGTTGTTCAGTAAATGTGAAACCAATGATTTGATGATTCAAAAAAGGATGGAGCCGACGTTCAACTCCATTCCTTTTTTAACATCCTATTCTTCTTTTGAAGCTGCTGCTTCGTTCGTTACTTCTTGATGTCTCTTCTTATTATTAATTTTATGAACAATAAATGTCCCAACAAATGCTAAGATGATAATCGCAAAGAATACGAGATGAGGGATTTCGATATGTGCAACACTTAATGCCATTTTCAAAGCAATAATCCCAATGAGAACAAACGCTGTCGTCTCAAGTTCTGGTACACGGTCAATGAGTTTAAGGAATAACTGTGCCACTGTCCGCATCATAAGAATACCAAGCATTCCGCCTAACAAGAGAACCCATACTTGTTCTGAAACAGCGAATGCAGCAAGAATACTATCAACAGAGAAAGCAAGGTCCATAATTTCAACAGAAATAACGGTCGCCCAGAAGACACCAAACACACGAACCATCCAGCTTTCTTTCTTCAATTCCTTCGCTTCGGCATCTCCATCTCCTAGCCAGAAGTGCTTCACTACAAGCCATGCTAAGTAAGCCGCTCCCAGGATTTTCACCCAAGCAAATTTGATTAATAGCATTCCTACGCCAATGAATATAAAACGGAAAAAATAAGCGCCGATTAGTCCGTAGGTTAATGCTCTCTTACGTTGCTTTTCCGGTAAATGCTTGACCATGACAGCTAGTACGAGTGCGTTATCAGCTGATAACAATCCTTCAAGCACAACAAGGGTTCCAATAAGTCCCCAAGAGACAGGGTCTGTTAATACCTCTGCCCACATATGCCAATCAAAAAAAGAGGCATACGTTTCCAACATATGGTTCAAAATGTCCAATTGCTTTTCCTCCTAAAAAGTGTAGAAGCATCAGCAGGCTCTCGCCTGCTGTCATACTTCATCGCTTCTGAATCGATTTTTACACTTCTAATCCATAATTTTGACAAAGTGCTGCAAGTCCACCAGAGAATCCGCTCCCGATCGCACTAAACTTCCAATCGCTTCCGTGACGATACAGTTCACATACGACCACAGCTGTTTCAATCGAGAAGTCTTCTCCTAAATCAAAGCGAATCAATTCTTCCCCGCTCTCTTCATTGACTACACGGACAAAAGCGTTAGAGACTTGTCCAAAATTCTGACTGCGTGCCTCTGCATCATGAATCGTCACTGTAATCCCAACTCGATCAATATTAGCAGGAATTTTTGAGAAATCAACGAGAATTTGTTCGTCATCCCCATCTCCCTCACCCGTCCGGTTATCACCTGTATGAGTGACACCACCGCTTGGATGTTGAAGGTTATTATAGAAAACAAAGTCTGTATCTTGTTGACAGCGATTGTTTGCATCCACTAAGAAGGCTGACGCATCCAAGTCAAATTCAGCGCCACCTGAATATTTATTCGTATCCCAGCCAAGTCCAATCATCGCTCTTGTCAAACCTGGATTGGTTTTCGTTAAATCCACTCGTTGTCCTTTTGAAAGCTGAATCGCCATATTCATCTCGCTCCTATCTTTGAAAATGTGAAAATCAAACGTTATCCAATATCTAAACCGAAGTCCGTCGCAATACGAGCTAGTCCACCTTGATAACCAGACCCGATGGCTGAGAATTTCCATTCACCGCCATGTCGGTATAATTCACCTGCAATAATCGCGGTTTCGATTGAAAAATCCTCTGCCAAATCATAACGGATCAGCTCTTCATTTGATGCTTCATTTAAAATACGCACATATGCGTTAGACACTTGTCCGAAATTTTGACTACGCGCTTCTGCATCATGGATCGTAATCACAAATGAAATCTTATCAATACTTGATGGCACAGAAGAAAGGTCTACATTGACCTGCTCGTCATCTCCGTCTCCAGCACCCGTCGTGTTATCACCTGTATGTACGACACTGCCGTTTCCACCCGTTGTTTGATTGTAAAAGATAAAGTCTGATGGAGAGTTTGCCTTTCCATTTGCATCTAAAAGAAAGACACTAGCATCTAAATCAAAATCATGTCCGCCATCATACTTATTTACATCCCAACCTAGACCTACAACTACTTTTGTTAAACCAGGATTCGTTTTCGTTAAATCGATTTTTTGACCTTTCGCTAAAGAAATTCCCACAAGAACCTCTCCCTTCAGATTAAATGTAGTTTCTCGTAATATCTGCTAACTTCGCATCTTGTGTCCCGTTTCCAACAGCAGCAAACTTCCAATCATTCTCGTGACGATAAATTTCACCAACGATCAATGAGGTACTACCCGCATACTCATCCTTCAAATTATATTTCACCAATTCTTGATTGTTTGAACGATCAACAATACGGATATATGCATTTTGAATCAAACCAAAGTGCTGGTTTCTTTTACGTGCATCATAAATATTCACGACAAACACCAACTTGTTCACATTGCCCGGTACCTTGTCTAAATTGACAAGGACTTGTTCGTCATCCCCGTCACCTTCACCTGTCAGGTTGTCTCCTGTATGCTCTACACTCCCGCATCTACTTTTTAGATTCCCAAAATAAATGAGATCTTTATTTTCGGTAAAACGGTCGTTTTTCAACATGAGAACGGAAGCGTCACAATCAATATCAGCGCCTCCACCACCAAACAATTTTCCTAAAAGACCGCCACCTTGTTGTGATACTGGGTCCCAGCCAAGTCCTACTAAAATATTCGATAACCCTTTATTTCCTTTTGTTAAATCAATACGTTGACCCTTTTCTAATGAAATCGCCAAAACAACCACTCCTCTAGCATAATAAAAATCTATTGATTAAGCGAAGAACTCTCATAAAACGATCATACATGAATATTTGACATAATTCATGGCATATTATTGGAGCCTCTTCCTCTGTTTCTATTTACTAGTATATACGATCTATGTTCATTGTAGGTTTCATCAACATCATATTTTACAAAAAAAATAATCATCAAGAGAAATGATTCATGCCGAAAACAAATCGTTTCATGTGAAACTTTGTCGAATGATCGTCATTGACAGGCTTGGCTGATGTTTAGCCGGGAATTCTGATTTCATATGTTGATATAGAAAGGATTGAAAGAAATACGGGTAAACCCTTTCGTTTCCTTCGATTCAACTATTTCTTTATACTTGTGAATAGAGAATTTACACCGCATTGATAGAAAGGAATGTTGATGATGCCATCACTTCATATACTAGATCAAGTTGCCATCCCTAAAGGACAAACCGCACAAGAAACATTGGTTCATACAACTCAACTGGCACAGCTGGCTGAAACCCTTGGCTATGAACGTTATTGGTTCGCCGAGCATCACAGCACAAAAGGACTTGCCAGTACGGCTCCAGAAATATTAATGGCTCATATTGCCGCTCACACCTCGACCTTGCGTACAGGATCTGGCGGCATTTTACTTCCACAGTACAGCCCTTTTAAAGTAGCAGAGGTCACGCGGCAACTTGAAGCTCTATATCCAGGGCGCATTGAGATCGGTGTCGGGAAATCGCCAGGCGGAATTGAAAAGACTAGGCTCGCACTAACAGACGGTATCGATAAAGGCCTGTCTCAGTTTGATCGCCAACTCAAGGATCTTCTTTATTACTTATCAGACAGCTTACCTGCGGATCATCCCCATAAAGGAGTAACAGCGGCCCCACTCACAAGTAGTCAGCCACCGGTGTGGTTACTTGGGCTCGGGGAAAATAGTGCGAAGCAAGCGGCTGCGCTTGGGATTCACTATATATTTGGCCACTTCATCCATCCAGGTCGGGGCAGGCAAGCATTTGAAACGTATCGTTCGCATTTTTCGCCCTCTTCTTTTGCACCTCAGCCACAATCCATGTTTGCTGTTTTTGTGATATGTGGAGAAACAGATGAAGAAGCCAATCGAATCGCCAGCAGTACAGATTTATGGCTACTTCGTGTTGAAAAAGGACTCGATAGCCGCGTTCCTTCGATCGATGAGGCCATTCATTATCACTACACCGAACAAGAAAAGAAAAAAGTGAAACAAAACCGCCAGCGAATGATCGTTGGTTCGAAGCAAACAGTCAAAGAACAATTACAGATCTTGATGGACCGCTATCAAACAGATGACATCATGATCTTAAACAATACATTCGATCCACTTGAAAAACAGCGCTCCTTTGAACGAATCGCGAACTTATTCTGAAGCCATCTATCACACATGGCTTCAGGGGATCTTGACTTCGTTGCTCGTCATGCGGCTGCTACAATTAGATGCAAATTGTAACATGTACATGTCAACATCATTCCTTCTGTCATCTGAATGCAAATGTACCTTCCAATCGTTAGCGAACTGTAAATGAATTGAAGGTGTACCTTTTATATAGTAGAGGTAAGAATCATTGAATGGTTCATGATGCTAAGAAGGAAGGAGACGATGTTGCGATGAGAAAGAGGCTAGACTGGGTCGATGCGGCTAAAGGAGTTGGAATCCTATTAGTGGTGATGGCACATGTGCCCATTCATGACGGGATCAAGCAATTCATTTATTCCTTTCATATGCCGCTTTTCTTTTTACTATCAGGGATGATGTTCCGACCATCCGCACACGCTGCTACTTCATTTATTCAGAAGAAGGCCAAAAGCCTGCTCTTGCCCTATCTTTATTTCTCCGTGATCACGTATGTATTCTGGCTCACCGTTACCCGTTTTTTCGCATTTAAAGGTCAAACAGATATTGACCCCTTCATTCCTTTTACAGGTATTTTTATTTCCAATGCAGATGAAGCAAGGCTAGCACATAACCCAGCGATCTGGTTTTTAACCACACTCTTTTTAGTAGAGTTGTTATTTTTCAGCTTGCACCGTCTCACAAAAGGTCAAACGGCTTACCTACTCTTACTGACAATACTATGCGGGGGAGTAGGCTATGCATCGACCTTGTTTTTAAACCAAAGCCTTCTTTGGAACGCCAATGTCGCCTTCACGGCTGTTGTGTTTTACTCGATTGGATTTTTGACAAAGCAGTGGTTTGTCGAACTCAAAACAAAGCACACGCTTCTTTTATGTACAGTGCTGTTTGTGGTCACGGCTTACTTTCAAAGTTTTCATTCGCGAATTGACATGCGGGTGAATGAATATGGCAACCTCTTCATTTTTTACACCTGTGCTCTCCTTGGTTCAGCCGCTGTGATATATGTCAGTTTTAAATTGCAAAGGTCATCCATTCTCACATATCTCGGACGTCATTCCATTGTCATACTCGTCTTACAGTTTACCGGAATTGACATGATGAAAGCCATTGTTTATTACGGGCTCGGCCTTGATATTTCTGATACGACACAGCTCTCATGGACACTCTTTTACACAATCGGTACATTGCTGCTCATGATGCCATGCATCTCATTTTTAAACAAAAACCCAATACTGCTTGGCAAAACGCCCATCACCACACATCGCTATGAACAAAAAACATCCGCTAGTTAAACCTAGCGGATACGTTTTTCTTATTCATTCATTTGGGAAGGATACAGCGTCATGCCCCCATCGACAAATAATGTTGTGCCCGTGATATAGGCAGCTTCTTTTGATACGAGAAATGCGGCAGCTGAACCGATCTCTTTCGGATCACCAAACGCTCTCATTGGAATCTTCTCCAGTTGCTTTTGTTTTTTCTCTTCATCCTGTAAATCGTCATTTGTTTCAGTCGCCATGGTACCAGGTGCAATCGCATTGACCCGAATGCCGGCCTCCGCATAATCAAGGGCTAGCGTCTTCGTCATCATATTCATGCCTCCTTTTGACGTTGCATAATGAACGTTGAATGGGCGTGGAATTTCCTGATGGACACTAGAAATATTTAAAACCGACCCCTTGATCTCATGCGCCAACATGTAGTCGATGGCTGCCTTAGCTCCTAAAAACGCACCTGTGAGATTGACGTTTATGACTTTTTGCCATTGATCGAGTGTCATCTCATGCGGCAGCGCTTCTTCACCATTAAAGCCTGAGTTATTCACAAATACATCCACCGAATGGAAATGTGCCAATGCTGCATTCATTAACGCTTGAATCCCTTCCTCGTTGGAGACATCTGCCTGTACTTTCACAGCTTGTCCTCCATACTGCTGAATGGCTTTCACCGTCTTTTCAGCTCCGTCTTCATCGCCTTTATAATTCACCACCACATTCATTTTTTCTTGCCCGAACCGAATGGCGATCGCCTGTCCTATTCCTTTGGAAGAACCTGTGATAATGGCTGTTTTTCCTTTTAAATCTTGATACATCCTTGTTTCCTCCCATCACGTGCTTCTTGCTGATACAAGGTGGTTACCCATTTTCAAACATAAAAAAACACAACCCCCTGATTCTAGTTGAGGGGATTGTGCTGACGATGATATTAAAACGTGTTATAGACATTTTCACATGTTTCTGCTGTTGGCTGATAAAAACAATGCGCCTTAAATCTCGCCACAAATGGCTGGTTATACCATGTAGAAGGACAATCTCCAGGCGGTCTAAAATACCAAAGACTAAATTTAGCTGGCCAGAACCGTTCTCCGTTTACGTTCCTACGCGCGAGTGTTTTTTCACTTTCACGCGCCCTCTGGTAAAAGTACCCATGTGTGACCGCTTCAAATGCATGCTCCTGATAGATCATTTGTGGAATCGTACGCAGCCCTTTAAAGTCCGAGCAGTTGGCCCGTATCCGATTGATGCCCACATTCCCGACAAGCAGCATCCCTTGTTTCCCTTCGCCCTCTGCTTCTGCTCTTAGCAATCTGGCTAATAAATTAATATCAGAGCTTGTCGCCCTTACCACTGCCATACACCCACCTCCCATTTCTTTTTATTTTATGTCGCGTTTCTGTCTAAATGACTGTAAAAAACACGAACAGCGTCGATAGCCCGTCTATTGTTGAACTGCATTTGCCTTTTATAAAAACCTCACGCAACCCATATGAAAATAAACATAACAGGAAAAAATATTCATTACTATAGTCTCATTTACAGGTCATTAAAATCTTCCTAATTGCGACAACTTCTTGAAAAACAGTCATTTAAACCTATTCAACAAACCGACAGAAAGACTTAAAATATAAAATGTTGAGTTTTTACAGGAGGTTTCAAACAATAAAATACAAGTTTCTCCTGACAACATAGTGTCATTTTTACTATTTGAAGCCCATTAGCTGCTATAACATACCAAGTTATTGACAGTACTTTGCTTCAACCTACAGTAAAAAATATACAATATGTTCTTTTTGTGCAAAAAGAACGATATGAGCTATGACTTTTCCAATAAAATTCACCATGAACCCAAGGAGGAAATATCATGTTTAAAAAGAAATTATCCCTGTTTCTTCTGATTTTGTGTGTAACAGTTGTTGCTGCTGCTTGTAGTGGCGGGAAAGACAAAACATCTGCTAAAGAAAATGATACAAAGAAATCCCTTGATATAGCAGAAGTTAAAATAGAAAGTGCAGAGTACACATTACCGCCTCAGTACGATACATCTGTCCAAGATGATCAGTATGTATTGAAAGTGAACGTCTCTGTTAAAAACATCAGCAAAGAACCGATCAATGTTGACAAGGGCGACTTTACGCTTTATCAAGATGATGCACAAGTATCGACCATCTCTCCAGAAGACTACAGTGAAGTATTATCTTCTAGCTCTTTAAATGCAGGTAAAATATCAAAAGGCGGTCTTTTCTATGTCGTTGACAAAGACAAAGACTATCAACTGATCTATACAGAACCATTTACTAAAACTGGCAAAGACGAAAAAACACTTGAATTCGACATTAAAGGAAAAGACTTAATGAAAAAGGCAGAGACACTTCAAGCATCTGCTAAAGCTCTTTCTTCTTATATTGATGTGATGATTTTCGGACAAAAGAACGATGAATTCGAAAAGCTAACAGGCGATAACAAATCAACGGTTATCAACGAATTTGATAAATCATTTAAGCAAGGATATATTTCTTCTTCTGGTATTTCATCAAGCTCTGCTAAAGATGAGGACCTAGATAAACTATTAAAAGCTGTCAAAGAAACACTAGCTAAAAACTCAAAAGTATCAACAAAAACAAAATCAATTAGTGGTGATGAAGCAGTCGTCACTGTGACCCTCACACCAATTGATGCAAGTCCACTTGTGGAACGCTTGAAAGATAGAGCTACTGAATTCTACAGTAAAAACCGTTCAGCTTCATACGATGAAGGACAAAAATACTTACTCTCTGTCTACCCAGATGAGTTCAAAAAATTAGGGCCATCTTCTTCTGAAGAAATAGTAGAAGTGACCATGAAGAAAAATGATATTGACCAATGGAAGCTTGATTTAAACGATTATAAAACAGGCACATTGGTTGAAAAGTTCATCAAGAACTAATGAAAAAACCCCGTTCCCCGGGGTTTTTTTGTTATGATTGATACTTGTACTACTTATGTAAAAGCAGCGTATTTACTAAGTGAATCGTAAATCTAGGAACTTGATCTACTTTTAGTCATCAGACAAAAGGTGTAACAACTGGACCTATTAGAAATGGTCAAACGATTATCGAAGTAGATAATTTCAAAAGGAAGCCCAAGAGAGGATTATCATGTACAATTACGAAAAGCTATATAAACAGTATTTATATAAAAAAGATCAATTGATTTTTACTAAAGAACGAGTCGTTGAGATGATAACGTCTAAATTTAAGGCTAGAGAATTTTCAAAAGCAAAGATTTTAGATTTAGTAAATGATGATCACTTTGAATATACTAAGATATATAAATGTTTTGTCATTGATGATCCGAGTATGTTGATTCAATTGTTTTCGAATGAGGAAAAAAAAGATCACCGTGAAGAAGTACTTTATAATCGTCTTCATCCGTTAAACCCTAAAAGAGTCGAAGATTGGGAGTATAATCACTTATTGCGTGATGAACAAGAAGGTAGCAGAATTGATATCATTTTAGAAAGTAAAGATGGGTTATATATTTCAGAATTTAAAGTAAGAGCTAGTTGCGAAAAGCTTGATAGGTATATAAATGCTTTAATTGTAGGTGCACTTATTGAAAATGGGTTAGCAGAATATCCAGATGATATTCATGACGAGTATTTTCAATTTTATTTAGAGGGCTTGGATCAATTCGGGTTCTTAAACTGAAAAATACAGTGATTGGCATTCACCTGAAAACGCCCTCTATGATCATAGAGGGCGTTTCTTTATTTGGCAAGCATCCATTTTTCTTTCATAAACATGACTCTGACGACCACAAATAAGATCACCACAACGAGCGCAGTAGAGCCTAGTGTGAGTGCAATCGACATCGGATCAATGATCCCAAACATCATTTGTTTGCATAGTGCGTGAATATTAAGGAATGGGACAGCAAAGTAAGACGTATCAAGCTGAGAAGCACCCGTTCTCATCGTAAAGAACATCGGAATGACACCTAGTGTAATGATCATAGACATATATGATTGCGCTTCTTTAACTGAACCAGACGCGACACTGATGAGCAACTCCATGATCGAGACCATAAATGAGAAGATGATCAAAGCGACAAGCATGACACCAACAATCGCCCATACTTCATCCCCAAAGTTTAAAGCTTGCTTTAGTTTTTCTGTAAAGAGCAGGGTCGATAAAAGAAGCATACCAATCGCAACGATTCCGCTAATGATCCCAAACATGGAGACAGCGAGCCATTTGCCGATTAATAGCTGAAGCCTGTTAGCTGGCGTCAGGAATAACGCTTCAATGGAATTGCGGTCTTTCTCACCTGCAATAATATCGAGTGCCGCTGGTAGAGCACCTGAAATGACAGACGTGATGAGTATCATTGGGAGTAGAACCGATAAAAGCATCGTTGTCGTACCGCTTTCAACGTCTTCTCCTTCCTCTACATCAATCGACTGCACCTCAAATGGGTGAATGAGTGATTGACTCACTTGATCGTCTGCTAAACGCTTTTCAACGACTTGGTTTTGGTACTGTTCCAATAGGGATTGAAGCATTTGAACCGCCACAAGAGACTGATCGTCTGTAGTGTACCCATGAACTTTCATCACAAATGACTTTTGATCTTGAAGCTTTTGTTCTACATCTTTAGGCAGTTCTAGATAGGCATTGGCCTCGCCATCTTTCACCGCTTGCTCTGGATCTTCAAATGTTTCAAGTTGTATATGTTTGACCTCTTTGATCATTTGATTCATGTCAGATGGTAGCTTTTCATTGACAGCGACCGTATACGTTTCGTCACCTGGGTCTGCAATCATGCTTTCATAAAAGAACACCAATCCCAGCATAGTCAAAAGAGGGATGAGAACCGTTAAGAACAGCGTTTTTCGATCTCTTAACGCATCCGTCATTTCTTTTTTAAATACCGTTTTCCACATTATACATTCCCCCTTGCGAGCTTCGACATAAAGATATAGTTCAAGTCTTCACTCTGTTCTTCCTGATACAATTCTGGAAGTGTTCCTCTGTAGACAAGCTCACCTTGATGAATCATCATCACACTGTCACAAAGCAAGCTCACTTCTTCCATGATATGGCTTGAGAATAAGATGGTTTTGTTCTGTTGCTTTAACTGTTTGATAAAATCTCTGAAAATATTACTTGATGTAATGTCCAAGCCAGTCGTTGGTTCGTCGAAAAGGATAATATCAGGATCATGAATCAATGTTCTGGCAATCGCCACCTTTTGTTTCATTCCTCGTGAGAAACCTTTCACCTTGCGATCCATGTATTCTCTCATTCCAAAGCGCTTAGCCAAATCTTCTATTCTTGCTTTTATTTCATGCTGGTCTAAACCATATAATTTACCGAAGTATTCAAGGTTTTCTCGTGCCGTGAGACGATCGTAAAGCCCCGTCTCCCCGCCAAATAAGACACCAATTCGTTTCTTTACCTCTGTTGCATCTCTCACTGTATCAAATCCTGCCACATTCACTGTTCCATGATTCGGTTGCAAGAGGGTCGCAATGGTGCGAAGTAACGTTGTTTTCCCTGCCCCATTCTCTCCTAATATGCCAACAACTTCTCCTTCATTCACGGAGAACGACATGTGTTTCACAGCCTTTACGACTTTTTTCTTATCTGTAAACCAGCAACTGCAATCGCTGAGTGTAATCATTTATTTTCGCCCCTTTCGTCTATCTAAGTCTATGATAGGGAAAATCATGCATGTTTGACATATAAATGTCGCGAAACGTCCTTTTTCTGTCTCGAAATGACCTTTTTCTAAATAACAAATGGTAAAATAGACAAATAATACGAACAGTCATAGGTGATTTTTATGATAAAAGTAGGTCTTGTCGATGATTACCGAGTAGATTTAGAGAAGTTACACGCCATTGTCAGCCGATTTGAGTCCGTTGACATCGTCTTTGCCACGCAGTCGGCAGAGGAGGCATACGAGATGGTCAAACAAGGAGATATTGATTTATTATTTGCAGACATTGAAATGCCGGGGATGTCGGGCTATGAGTTAGCTGATTTGATTCATTCTCACGCATTGAAGGTTGATGTTGTGTTCGTGACAGGAAATAGCGGATATGCTGTCCATGCGTTTGATTTGAAAGTCCATGACTATATTATGAAGCCCTATCATGCCGATCGAATCGTTGCATCCTTTGAACGATACATATCCACTAAGCAGGAGAAGAGCATTCATGGACGGCTTCTTATTAAACAGCAGTCAGATATCCATGTGTTGCAGAAGAAAGATGTGATTTTCGTTGAACGAACAGGCAGGTCAACGACCATTGTGACAACAACTGGAGACATTCAGACGTATCAGACATTAACCGAGTTAAAAGGTGATTTAGCCGAGAAGGATTTTATCCGCTCACACCGCTCGTTTATCATTAATATTCATTACATTAAAAACTTTTCAGCGTATGCAAAAAACTCCTTTATCGTGTCCTTCGAAGGAACAGATAAAAAGGCCATGATGACCAAACAGCAACTAGAGTACTTTAAGAAATACTACTTTTAAGGAGAACGAATGTGAAAGCGATCTATCTTGGATTCCGTTTATATATGCTTATATGGTTAGTCTTCGCCGTTCAATCGATCATTGTATCCTTTTTACCTTTTGCTTCAGTGGTTTTGTGGGTTCTCTCCTTTGGTGTCGTTTGTCTATACACGCTCATTGTCTACAAACGGTTTTTGCCCGGTGTGAGCGGATATATCATCTTAGGGGTTTTCGTACTCGTTACTTGCGCTGGACTCTTACCGCTTCTGACGGAAGCCAATTGGCAGGCTCGTCTTTTGACTTTCATCATTATCATCACAGCTGATATCCTCTCTTTACACATGATGCAAACTGAGCGTCAGCTGAACGGACGTGTTCAAGAACTCACAAAGGCTGAATCGAAAACAAATGAGCTGTTACTTGAGCTACGTAGCAAACACCATGAAACAGCCAGACATTTGAACGCCTTTTCTACATCCAACGATGAGCATGAAATCAAAGCTTTGATTCAACGATACGTCAAACATTTCCCTTGGATCAAAGGAGAGAATGCTTACTTGGCCTCCACCTTACATACTTTTTTCCAGCGAGCTGAGAAGGAGGGGATTGATCTTTCATTAGATCTTCAAGCCCCATTTTCTTCGCTCCCTTTTTCCAAGGCGGATCAAGTGAGTTTTACGGGCAACTTACTCGACAACGCACTGGATGCAGCCATTGAAGCCAAGCAAAAAGGAGTAGAGGGGAAGATTTCGATCACAACTTCTATTCGAAGCGGACTCTTTTTAATCCATTGTGAAAACAGCACAAAAGGGATGGAGAAACACGTATTGGATCATTTATTTCAAACATATGGGCGTTCCACAAAGGGCGGAGATCATCAAGGGATGGGAACTTATATTATTCACAAGCTCGTTGAACAAGCAGAGGGGACGCTCGATTTTACATATCGGTCACCAAACCTCCGCATCATCTTTAAAATTCCCATCACCCATGCATAAAAAACTCAGGTGCCACCACGCACCTGAGTTTTTATTTAAGAAAAGATATCATCAATATGCTGAATTTCCTCTTCTGTTAATTGAACATCATTTGTTTTCAAGTTTTGCAAGACTTGCTCTGCTCGCTTCGCACCTGGAATAATGGCATCAATGCCGTCTCTTGTGAGAAGCCAAGCAAGTGCAACGTGTGCGGTTTCCGCTTGTTTCGATTGTGCGATCGCCTTCAATTTCTCTACCTTTTCAAGATTCTCTAGAAAAGCATCACCTTGGAAAAGTGGATCTTTCGCTCGAATATCATCAAATGTTGCATCTTTTGTAAATTTGCCTGTCAACAAGCCTGATGCCAATGGGAAATAAGGGATAAATGAAATGTGATGCTCTACGCAATATGGGAGAAGATCTTGCTCCGCCTGACGTTTTAACAAGGAATATTCTGATTGAAGTACATCTAAGTATCCATCTTTGTTAAAGGTTTGAAGCTGTTCAAAATCAAGATTCGATGCACCAATTGCCCTAATTTTCCCTTCATCCTTTAACTCTTTCAATGTACCCGCCACTTCATCCAATGGCGTTTGACCATCTGGGAAGTGCATATAATATAAATCAATATAATCCGTCTTCAATCGCTTGAGACTATTTTCTACCTCTTGTCTTAAGAAATCACGGCTATTATCCAGTTCGATTTGACCGTTTACTTCCTTATGAGCCCCTTTTGTGGCAAGGACAAGCTTCTCTCTACCGCCTCTTTTGGCGATGATCTCACCGATTAATTCTTCCGAACGACCGAGTCCATAAATAAAGGCAGAATCTAAGAAATTAACACCGTGATCAAGAGCTGTTTCCACAAGCTCTCTTCCAGCATCTTCACTCAAATTCGGGAATAAATTATGTCCCCCTACCGCATTCGTTCCAAGTCCTATCGGATTCACCTGTAAGTCCGTTCGTCCAAGCGTTACCTTTTTCAAAAGCTCATCTCCCTTTTCTACTTAATCATCCTTATTTTCCCATGGATCCTTTTCAACATTCAAGTATTCCGCTCTCCGATGATCCATTGTAAATGAATCTTTTGTTTTGAATCGTACAAATGTTTCTTATTTCTATCAATTCAAGACTTTTATATAATCAATAGTTAAAAGATAGAAGGAATAAACAAAACCATTCGAATATACTAGTATTTATTGCTCACCAACTACATGTTTTCGAGGATTTTTGTGTAAAAATCGATAAAAATAGGAACTAAAACCTATTCCTATCTTCGAATAAAATTCGTTAGAATAAGTAGTGCATAACGTCATTAGGATATTTTCCCCTGTAACTCCCGAATATACCATTTATATCTGTTTCTTTTTTCTCATACAGATGACGGGAATAGATTGACGAAAGAAAAGCAAAGGAGCATTAACGTGAATCTTAAAAAAATAAGTGTACTGCTGATGATTTCATTCGTCATGATCATCTCTGCTGCTTGCCAGAGCTCATCAAAATCAACGAATGCTGACCAAAAATCAACGAAAACAGTAGATGTAAAAGTAAATAGCTACGAATATACGTTACCAGATAGCTCATCAACAACCCTTCGAGAGAATGAATTGGTATTAAAAGTAAACCTCACGATCACAAATAAGAGCGACAAAGCCATTTCATTATATAACTCTGACTTTTCTCTTTATCAAGATGACGCCAAAGTATCTGACTTGTCATTTTATGAAAGTAAAGACTATCTAGATCTTGACTCATTGAATAAAGGAAAGTCTGCTAAAGGTGCTCTTTACTTCTTAGTCGACAAAGGTAAACAGTATCAACTTGTCTACCAAGAAAGCCTGAATAAAAACGACGAATCGATTGAAATTGATCTCGATGGAAAAAAAATACTTGATACAGCGAAGAAGCTAGAAGACCCAGCAAAAGCTTTATCTGCATATACCGATATCATTGTTTTTGACCAGAAGAACAATCAATTTTCAGATTTAACTGGCGACAATCAATCAGATGTTGTGAATAAATATAATGAGAAGTTTATTAAAGACTTTAAGAGAAGTGCACGTATTTACGGAGATGAAATCAGCGACAGAGAAATACTCTCCATGTATAAACGCATGCAAAGCACAATGAGAGATAAAGCCAAAGTCGAAGCTACTGTCAAAACGATCTCAGATGATGAAGCAAAAGTCGTTGCAAAAGTAACCGGCATTGATGCATCTAACTTAGGAGACAAACTAGACGAGGCAAGAACAGAATTTTATAACGGAAAAATTCGCTCTAAAAAAGAATTGTACAAAAAAAGCTTGGATCTGTACGTAACTGAGTTCGAGAAGCTTCCTCCAATGTCGAGCCCTGTTGAGTTTGAAGTGAAAATGAAACGTCATGGAGATGATCAGTGGAAGATCGATCTAAACGATTTTCGCACAGAAAATTATATGGGTGGCTTTATCAAAACTAGGTAATGACATATAAAAAGACGCGGCCCTTGAAGGGTACCGCGTCTTTTTCATGTTGTTAAACAGTCGCCTCTTGCTCTTCTTGTACGGCTTTTTCAATATCTTTAAAGCGGCTTGATACAGTAGAGGCACTAATACCATATTTTTTAGCGATTTGTGCTTGAGAAAGCGGTGCATCACTTGCAAGCGAATGAATATAATACTCAATGCCTGCAGCAAACGAGGCAGCTTTACGGATGACAGGTGACTTTTGATCACAGTATGCTTTCCAAACGGTTAACGCACCATCTGTTAGACTTTGATCACCATGCTCTTGCATTCCGTCTTCAATCAGCTTCGCTGTCTCGAGTTGCGCTTCGTTTGCCCAGCTCATCCGATCCGCTGACAAACTTGTACTACTTTCTTTTTGAGGAGACACTTCTGACTCTTCGACTTCTTGTTTCGCGAACATGCGCTTGAGCACTTCAGGGAATGATTCTCTCATGAATGTACTGCGCGCTCCTCCATTTGCCTCATATGCTTCAATAAGCGGACGAATCTGAAGAAGTAAAGTATCTGTAAACTCCTTCGCAAACATCGTATACTGAATGAAAAACTCTGCTTTTTTCTCAAACTGAACAGGGAAACCAAGAACAAGACTGCCCGCCTCAGGTAACACAGTTTGATCAGGTTTCACATCCACTTCAACCTTCTCAGCAGTCACCATATTTTCAAAATGTAGAGATTCATTTGTTTTTTCATTTAGTAAGAGCAAAGACGGCTCCATGTCTGTCCAAGATTGCACCACTTGTTTTGTTTTCGGACGAGTAATATCTTCTGCTTTCTTTGACAGAAACTCACTAAAGATGGTTTCACCCTTCTCAGTCAATGGACGGAAGAAGATGCCCCATACACTCAAATGAAAGACAGAGATTTGTTGCGTTTCTTTGTCCATATCTGCAAGAAAAGAAAATTCATTAATGAATTGATTAATGGCTCTCTGATGCTTAGAGAAGGCATAATTCATTAAATCCTTTTGAACTTGTACAGCTTCCTTAAACACAAGCTCAGACGTTTGTTCTCCGCCTGACTTTTGACCACAGCAATGTTTATATTTTTTTCCGCTTCCGCAAGGGCAGAGCGCATTTCGTTTAATTTTTCCCAAAATAAAACCTCCGGCATTCTAGTCTAACCTCACCATTTTACCAAACGAATGCACAAGAGGGTTTCATTTTCGAGAAAAAAGAATAGTCGGAATGATCAGAAATATAGTTGAATCACCTGACATGCATGGTCGATCGTAGGCTAGAGCGCGATTAGCACACGCCTTTCTGTTTATATTCTCCATTCACTCCAACATATTTCACTCAGTTCATTCCTTCATATAGCTGTTTTGCTTCAAAGTAAAAAATTTGAACGAATTTCTTCGTATTGACCCTGCCCGTTGATCCTGTTGATGAAGATGTCTTCTGCATCTCCTTCATCCTCTGGCTCACATCTGTAAAATCAAAAAACTTAGAAGCATAGTGCTCAAACTTAGGATTTGAAAAATCTGTTAATCCTAGTGAAGCGAAATGATTCAAAGAATGATGAATCGCTCGTCTAATACGCTGCTCTGCCGCCTTTACTTCCCTCATCACTTCCACATCAGTCGCTCCATTGTGTAGCTTTCTTTCCGCCGTTTTGATAAAGAGCTGCTTTAATGGCGGAAAATTGACTTCGTGGGAATTGGCTGTCTGGGTCTCATGTAAGTAATTCAGAATCTCAAGTAAATCCTTTGAGCCGCTCTCTCCAACAATACCTAATTCAGATAACAGGAACTCACCTGCTTCTTTGATTGTTCTTCGCTTCGATCCACTATTCACATCATTCGAAATCACTGGCTCTAGCGGAAGAACATGTCGTAGAGAGGCTTGAATATCGTAAATCGATTTCTCAAGCTTGATCCGCTCGATGACCTTTCGAATGACACTGACGATCTCGATGCGATTGACTGGCTTATGAATGTAATATTCAATCCCCAGTTCATACGCTTCAGCCATCATCTCCTTCGCCTCTACTTGAGAAATCATAATGACTTTGCCTTTGAATTCATGTTGAATATGACGAATCGTTTGAATACCATCTCTTGCAGGCATTAAAAGGTCAATTAACAGGATGTCTACTTTTTTCAAGTTTAATGAATGTGCTTCTAAAACGTCACCATCATCTGCTTCATCCACGACCTCTCCTAAATCCTCATCCTCAATGATTTGACTTAAAATCGAGCGAATTGCACGATCATCATCTGCAATAAAAAACCGCATACACTCACCCTCTCTGTATTAATTTTTGTATAGGTAAGACGAGCTGAAAAGCGGTCCCTTTTGTTTCTTTTGATTCGATCTGAATTTGGCCACCAAGCGTCTGAACCAGTTCTCTTACATAAGATAAACCAATCCCAGTAGACGGTGTGCCATGTGCATCAAATTTTGACGTATAACCAGGATCAAATACAACCTCTTTCAATTTATCAGGGATACCTGGGCCGTCATCTTCAATCCGAACTTCTATTTTATCATGGATGCCTTTCAATACGATCATAATCGTCCCTTGACCTTCTATCGCTTCCACCGCATTGGCCACTAAATTATTAATCAAAGATAAGAAAATAAAGACGTGATAATCATGCAAATGGATCCCGCGTATTTCCGATTGAAAGATAATATTTTTCCCTAAAGATTGTGCATATTTCTCTTGTATGCGGATCACAATGTGCACAAGTTCTTCTGCTTTCATGTAGTCCTGCATATTTTCTTTTGAAATCAGCTTAGAAAGTCCCGCATAAATACGCTGATTGTCCTTTTTCACTTCATGAATTTCTCCTGCGAGCTTTAATAACTCTTGACTCACTTTCTTCCCTGCCTCATGTTCATGTAAGAGACGATAAAGGCGATATGATTCTTGTGTGATATGTTCTGTGTGCTTTAATGTCTTTTTAAGATGAACAGTTTCTTCATATAAATTGGAGATGACCATCATCATATGCTCGTTTTGTTTGAGCATTTGCTTTTCTCTTGATTGTGCCTCATACAACCTCATCATGTTAAAAAAGCTAATCACGACAAAGCTGTGTGCAAAAGCAATTAAGATCATATCACTTAGCTTTGAAAACGTCATGGTTGTATCAAACATGAGAAATTGGGCAAACAACTCGACAAAATCTGCTATTAATTCAATCATAAGACAGATCAGTCCGATAAAAAATGATCGATGCTTATAACGCTCTGTACGAACAATAAAAAACAGGAAGGCATACGTAAAATAAAAAAAGAAGCTTGGTACATGATGATAAAACGAAGTAGAGACACCAGCCTTATGCTGAATGACATCTAATCCCACTCGAAACATGACAATGGCTGCTCCTGTTAGAAAGCCTGGCAACAGTGGCCTTGATTTTCTTAAAAGTAACAAACAAAAGAAAAACGCAGGCGGGCCAAAACTAATGCGAAACGTCTCATTCACAGGATAAAACTTCAGCTCTCCTGCAAGCGGGACAATAACAATCATAAAAATGAAAATGAAGGCGTCCTTTTTTACAAGTTGGTTTAGACTCAAATGACTGACATCCCTTTCCTGTTTTCATAGCCACAGTATACAAGGTGACGCTTTTCTTCACAATGTACAAAAAAATATTTTCAATTGGGCTCAGCTCTACAATATCTCTTTTTATGACTATTATCCGAGACAGTCAAGTGACCTTTCAGCTAGCTGTTTTTTAAAACAGAATCGACAATTTCTGGCATCTATTACACAAAATAGCCCCTTTTGATTTTTATTTGTAAGTTTTTTTGTAGATTTTCGTCAGATTGTGTAGTTTCCAATATAAATTGAATGAACAATTTTAGTGAAACTATATGTAAGCGTTTTCTGAATATTCACTAAATTTTCTCCCTGTTTTTTCGCCGTCAAAGCTCCCTATTGAACGTACATTTAGGTGTAAAGGAGTGGTACAAGCAGCGCATGACAAGTTCGTTGAAGATGTGTAACATGTTTTCGTGCCTAGTTGATCGCATTTTTTGTCATACGCCAATTCAATAGGGTACTTTTTTATTTTTGATTGGAGGAATCGTATGAAAACAACATTTTCTAATACTACACAACACGAATGCCAGCCTTCTGTTGATCAATGGGCTGAAGACATTCGTCCATTTTACAAAAACGGTCAAACTGCTGGTTATATTCCAGCACTTAGTCAAGTGAATTCCTCTCAATTTGGTATTAGCGTGATAGGCCCAGATGGATCTTCTGTTCGATATGGTGATTGGGATGTTCCCTTTACCCTGCAAAGTATCTCAAAAGTCATTAGCTTTATAGCTGCCTGTTTAGGAAGAGGCGTACCTTACGTCTTGGAACGGGTAGATGTAGAGCCAACTGGTGATGCATTTAATTCCATCTACCGCCTTGAGATGCACAAACCAGGGAAACCTTTTAATCCCATGATTAATGCTGGCGCTATTACCATATCTTCCATTCTTCCCGGTAAGACTTCTACAGAAAAGCTAGCATATATTTTCGATTTAATCGAAAACTTAATAGGTAAACGCCCTTTAGTGAATGAAGAGGTGTATCAATCAGAATGGGCGACTGCTCATAGAAATCGCGCACTGGCCTATTATTTAAAAGAAACCAATTACTTAGAGTCAGATGTTGAAGAAACGTTAGAGGTCTATTTAAAGCAGTGTTCCATTGAGATCACAACAGAAGATATCGCCTTGATCGGCCTGATCATTTCAAGTGATGGGTATCATCCGTTTAAACAGCTTCAAGTGATTCCAAAAGATATTGCTAGGCTAACAAAAGCTTTAATGCTGACATGCGGCATGTATAATGCATCTGGTAATTTTGCTGCATTTGTAGGTGTCCCAGCCAAAAGTGGTGTATCTGGAGGAATTATGGCTTGCGTTCCGCCAAGCGCAAGAAGGGAATTCCCGTTCCAGACAGGCTGTGGAATCGGCATTTATGGCCCTGCCATTGACGATTGCGGCAACAGTATTACAGGCGTCATGATGCTGAAAAAGCTCGCCAAAGAGTGGGATCTCAGTATTTTTTAAAAGAACAGTGATGAATTCGAAGAGGTGATGTTATGAACGAAAAAGCTTTGCTATCTTATTTAACACAAACAAATGATTTTATTTGGACTTATATCGTGATTGCTCTTTTACTTGGAGTTGGGGTCTACTTCACATATAGAACACGCTTCCTACAAATTAGGTTAATTAAAGAAATGGTGCTTGTTCTGAAAGAAGGAAGAAAAGAGAAAAAGGGCGTATCACCTTTTCAGGCATTTGCCATTAGTATGGCAGCACGTGTTGGAACAGGGAATATCACAGGTATTGCGATCGCGATTGCGATTGGTGGACCTGGTGCTATTTTTTGGATGTGGATTGTAGCCATCATTGGTTCTGCATCAAGCTTTGTTGAAAGTACATTGGCTCAGGTGTATAAGGTAAAAGATAAAACTGGATTCCGTGGTGGACCTGCCTATTACATGGAAAAAGGGCTTAACAAGCGTTGGATGGGGGTATTATTTGCTATCCTCATTACCATTTCTTTTGGTATTGTCTTTAACGCTGTTCAATCAAATACAATTACAGTTGCTTTTAATAATTCCTTTGGATTTGATCGCTTAACCGTCGGGATCATTATGGCTCTCATTTTCGCAAGCATTATTTTCACAGGGATTCGGTCGATCGCAAAAGCGTCTGAATATATTGTCGTTTTTCTTGCTGTTGCTTACATAGGAATTGCTTTCTTTATTATGATTACAAATATTACAGAACTTCCTGCCGTCATCGGAACCATTCTAAAACATGCTTTTGGTTTTGAACAATTCGCTGGCGGTACACTAGGCGGCGCTTTATTACAAGGGATTAAACGTGGTCTCTTCTCAAACGAAGCAGGTATGGGTAGTGCACCTAACGCAGCAGCCGCTGCCGTGACAAGCCACCCTGTCAAACAAGGTTTAATCCAAGCATTTGGTGTATTAATAGATACGTTAATCATTTGTACAAGTACAGCCTTTATTGTTCTGTTCTCCGATGCGTATAAGACAACCAATTTACAAGGGATCGAACTGACACAGGCTTCATTAAGTCAGCATATTGGGCCTTGGGCCTCTGGCGTCCTTGCAATTATGATTTTCTTATTTGCCTTTAGCACATTGATTGGAAACTATTACTATGGTGAGACAAATATTGAATTCCTTAAGTCAAACAAAGCGTGGCTCAACGTATATCGGGTTGCCGTGATTGGGATGGTTCTTTTTGGCGCTGTAGCAAAGGTAGATCTTGTATGGGGTCTGGCCGATCTGTTTATGGGGCTCATGGTCATTGTCAACCTCATCGCCATTATTATGTTGTCCAAAGTCGCCTTTGCAGCATTAAAGGACTATACAAGGCAGAAAAAAGAAGGTAAAGATCCTGTCTTTTATAAAAATGTCGTTCCAAACAATGAACAAATTGAATGTTGGGACGACGAGCCGATTTCACTCAATAAGAATCAACTTGGTTAACTGTTAAAAGCTCTAATCCTTTGATTAGAGCTTTTTCTTTTATCTCAAAAATTCGAGGATAAGCCGATTGACGACTTCTGGCTTCTCATGATTGATCCAATGCGAAGCATCATCTACAAAGATGAGCTGTCCGTTTGGACAAATTTTAATGGTTTCCTTCGCCAACTTTCTACTCAAAAACTGATCCTCCATTCCCCATATCATCCGGACAGGGACGTGTATACGTTTTGATATTGGCTTCTCAAAGCCCCCTTTTTTGACAGCACGATACCAATTCAGCATCGAGGTCATGGCTCCTGGCTGTGTCCAAGCAAGCTTATAGCTTGATACATCCTCCTTTGTGAACAAATGCGGTCTTGCTGTCAATCCAATGGCTTCATCCAGTCTTTGAAAGTTGTTTTCCTGAAGCGCCGCCTCTGGTACATTCGGAAGCTGAAAGAAAGCGATGTAGGAGCTTTTCTTCCACTGTGGCGGGTAAAAAGGGAGAACCTTCATCATTACTCGTGGATGTGGCATATTGACAATGATTAATTTCTCTACGTATTGGGAACGTGTGGATGCCAAATGCCATGCCACAGCACCGCCCCAATCATGTCCACCGATGATGGCTTTGCGATGTGGACTGAACGCTTTAATCAATCCCACAATATCATCTCTTAGTTGATCCAATACGTATGATTCAATTCCTGCTGGTTTATCACTTAGATGGTACCCCCTTTGATCAGGAACAACGACTCGATAGCCTGCTTCAGCAAGGGGAATGATTTGATTTTTCCAACCGTACCAAAACTCGGGAAATCCGTGCAGCAACACTAACAGCGGACCATCCTTAGGTCCAGCTATCGCTGTATGTAGCTTTACACCGTTTGTTTCGATATATTGAAACTCAATTTGTTCCATTCCTTTGCCACCCTTCCCCATGATTTATTATTCTTCCAACATAGCATATTTTCCATTTTTCAGAAAATAAAAACGCTCCCAAAAAAACCTCCACCACAGGTGAAGGTCTCTTCTTATTTCATATAATTCAGCACCCAGATCACACCATTTTTCCGGTCCTTGACCTGTCCGTGTAGTGCGCCAAAGAATGTGTCTTGTAATTCCACGAGCACTTCTCCATCTGCTTTAAGTGCTTCATATACCGCTTGCAGCTCTTCTTCACGATCGAATTGCATCATCAGCCTAAGATTCTCACTCTTTGGTGTTCTACCATACGTATCTGAAAAATGAAGGAATGATTCTCCAAGATGCAGTTCAGCATGCAACACACGTTGCTGTTGTTCATTTAAAATGTGAATCTCTCCACCAAATATGCCTTGATAATATTGAAGAGATTCTTTTACATCATCCACTACAATATAAGGACTCACGTTAAGCATCAAATTCAGCCTCCTCTCATTTCATACATGATCTCCTATCTAGCTTATCCCAAACAGAAAAAAAAGGCACAATTTTGCACCTTTTCTTATGAAGACTTTGCTATTTTACTGTGTTTGCTTGAATAAGCTGCATACATGATCAGCCCAATGAACAACCAAATTCCGAAGTATAGCCATGTCTGACCGGGTAAATTAAGCATTAGGAACAGACAGCATCCCATCGAAACGAGCGGTAATACCGGCACAAAAGGAACACGAAATCCTCTTTCAAGTTGCTGATGCGTCTTTCTTAAAATAAGCACAGATAAACTCACCATTGCAAATGTCAGTAATGCACCGATGTTCGCTAAATTGGACAGATTCTTTAAATCAAAAAATCCTGCAATAATTGCTGTCGTTATACCAATCATCCATACACTTGCTACCGGCGTATCGCTCCGATTTGTTTTCGAAAACACTTTCGGCAAGAGACCATCTCGCCCCATTGCATATGCGATTCGTGTTGCCGCATAATGATTAGCGAAAACCACCGCCATCAATCCAATGACGGCACCAACAGAAATGATCCCAGCTACACTATTTTGCTGGACTCTTTGGAGCACATAGGACATGGCTTCTGTCACATTCAGCTCTGTATAATGCACCATACCTGTCATGACCAAACAAACGACAATATAAATGATTGTACAAATGAGTAATGACCCAAGGATGCCAATTGGTAGGTTCCGTTGTGGGTTTTTCACCTCTTCCGCAGAAGCAGAAATTGCATCAAACCCTAAAAACGCAAAAAAGACAGCAGCGGAACCGGCGATCACCCCTTCAAATCCAAATGGCATGAATGGCTGCCAATTGTCTGGCTGGACATAGAAGCCCCCGACTCCAATGAAAAGCACAATAATACCAAGTTTCACAAACACCATCATATTATTGAATTTTTTACTTTCCTTTGTTCCTCTAGATAAAATCCACGTAATGAGTAATGCAACAAGAATGGCTGGAAGATTCATGAATCCTCCTTGTTGAGGCCCTACTAAAAATTCATGAGGAATTGCTACACCAAATCCCTCCAGCAAACTATTGAAATAACTAGACCAGCCACTCGAAACAGCCGAAGCGGTCACCATATAAACGGATAATAAGGTCCATCCCATTAGATGTCCCACAAGCTCACCCATCGTGATATATGAATAAGTGTATGCACTACCGAATACAGGAACGGCTGATGCCATTTCCGCATAACAAAGTGCTGCCAAACTGCATACAATGGCGGCAATCGCAAAGGAGAAAATCACAGCCGGTCCCGCATCCTTAGCGGCTGTAATACCTGTTAAAACCATGACACCTGTCCCGATTACAGCCCCTATTCCAAGAAGCGTTAGGTCAAGCCCGCCCAGTGTTTTCTCTACTTTCTGCTGCCTACTTTGTTCTAACAAATCGTGAATGTGTTTCTTACGAAGAATATGTCGCAAACCCTTTACCTCCAAAACTTAGAAAAACAAAAGATCATCCAAAATTCATTATAGCAGAATAGACATTACGCATTCACAACCAATTCACGTAATTTATTTTTCATCGTCTTGCCGAGTTTATTCTTTGGTAAATCTTTCGTAAAGTGTATGGACGGGACTTTGTAGTCTGCAAGACGTTTCCGGCAATAGTTCTCGATATCTTGTTCGCACAGATCAACGGAGTCGTCTTTCACGATATAGGCACTTGGCACTTCACCATACAATTCGTCTGGAAGACCAATGACGGCTGATTCAATGACGCCTGGGATTTGGTCAATGACCTCTTCGACTTGATCAGGATAAATATTATCTCCGCCGTACAAAATAACGTCTTTGTACCGACCAGTAATATAGAGGAAGCCATCCTCATCTATGTAACCGGCGTCACCCATATGGAACCAGCCATCTTTTAACACTTTCTCAGTCGCTTCTGGTTGCATATAGTAGCCTAGGAAATAAAACGGGCTTCTCATCACCACTTCACCGATTTCGCCAGTGGGCAAAGGCTGATGCGTCTCAGGGTCCACAATTTTCACTTCCACATCAGGATCGACTTTCCCGGCAGATCCCATTTTATCCTCACCCATTGGAGGATACCAAGCACTGACAACCCAAGCTTCTGTACTCCCGTATCCATGCATCATCTGAATTCCCGCCTTGCGGTACTCTTTGATTAAACGCACTGGCACCTTTGTTCCACCGGAAATGGCAAATTCAAAGGACGAGAGATCATACGAACCGCGTTTCATTTCTTCCAACATGTACGTATAAGCAGACGGGAATGCCATCATAAATGTAATGTGTTCTTTTTCAATTGTTTCAAGGATTCGCTTTGGTGTTGCGTCATTTAAAAAGACAAGGGTATACCCTTCTAGTGCACTTGCGATCAGATGATTGATCGAACTCATATGATACAAAGGGTGACTTGCCAAATACCGTTTTCCTTTTAAATCAAAGCTTTGTCTATCATGTCTCGTTAAAAATTGATAGAGTCGACCATGCCCAACCATACACCCCTTTGGATTACCCGTTGTACCGGATGTGAACAAGATCATGGCTAGATCACTCTCATCAACTTCCTCTGCAAGAACACCGCCATCATTTGAAGCCAGAATATCTTCAAACAGCTGTGTGGTCTTTGCATTTGCTCCGGATTCAATCATTAAACAATCTTCTAAAGAGACATTCACAGCTGCAAGCGTGTCTCGAAATTCACGATCAAAAAACAACGCCTTCGGTTCTGCCTTTTTCAAAATCCCTTCCAGTTCAAATGAGGTTAGTTGCAAGCTAAGCGGTACTGCCACAGCACCTGCCTTGATAGCAGCTAACATAATCGTGGAGTAGTGATGATTGTTTTGACAAATAAAACAAACCCGATCACCTTTTCGAATCCCTTTGCGATGTAAATAATGAGCTAGCTGGTCAATGCGCTTTGCATATTCCTCAAATGTATAAGACACACCCCCGCCAGTTACTGCCTCAATTTGTGATGAGCGTTCCATTCTGTCGTTTAGTAATGCCTGCAATGTATTCAATATCTTCATCTCCAAACGTTTGATTTCACTAGCCATTTCCGTTACATTGGATCGACTGGTTTCATTCTCATTCACATTCTAGAATAAAAATAACCGAAAGTAAAATCATTTCATTTTGGAATTATTCTTATAATTAATTGATAATACAGGAAATTTTATAGGATCTCTCCAATTTGGTTTAAATGATGTGGATAGTTATGATAAGATAGACCTATTAATCATTCGAACGATCAAATGCAATAGGAAAAGAGGTATGGAGAATGCAACATTTCGAGCTAGAAGCAAGTTTGTTAGACCATGCTTTGACGAAATATTTAAAAGCGACGAAACAAATTGATGAAGAGAATATTCCGAAAAACGTGACGAATGTCAAAGGGTTTATTTTGCGTATCATCTACCGCCATCAATCATGCACTGTGAAAAACATCTTGCAGGAAGTGTCATTATCTCCCTCTGCAACCACAACCGCTCTCAACCACTTAGAAGATGACGGTCTCATTATTCGCTCTAGAAATAACAATGACCGCCGGACAGTATGGATTACACTATCAGAAGCAGGTGAACAGATTGCCAAACAAATGATTGATAACCGACAATTACTCGTCAATCAACTGTTTAATCACCTGTCAGATGAAGATAAAAAAACATTTTTTGAGCTCATTGAAAAAATGATGGACGAGCAAACAATCAAGGCTTAGGCATCCCCTAAGCCTTCTTTTTATGGTTTTAAGATAACCTTGATACAATCGTCCTGCTTATCATTGAAGATTTGGTAAGCATGTGCGGCATCATCTAATGGCAGTTGGTGGGTAATGATTGCTTTAGGATCAATTTCACCGGATGCCACTTTTTGATATAACGTTGGCATGTACCCTCTTGCAGGAGCCTGTCCCATTTTTATTGTGACGTTTCTTGCGAAAAATGCACCTAAAGGGAACATATTGTATAGCCCGCCATACACACCTGTCAGCTGGACGGTTCCGCATTTCCGCACGGCTTTTGTAGCGATTTGGATCGGTCCAATCGTCCCACCTTGCAGCTTGAGCTTCTGTTCAATTTTTTCAAGCGGTGATTTTTTCCCGTCCATTCCTACACAATCAATGACGACATCTGCCCCGCCCTTCGTTAACTCCTTTAACGTTTCTCCCATGTCAGGATCTTCTGTGAAATCAAAAACTTCTACGCCGCTCATCCGCTTTGCGTGACGCAGACGGTAATCAATATAATCGATAGCAATGACTCGCTCCGCTCCTTTTTGCCATGCAAATTGCTGCGCCATTAACCCAACAGGCCCACAGCCTAACACAATGACCGTGTCACCCTTTTTCACACCAGCATGTTCCACACTCCAATAAGCAGTCGGTAAAACATCTGATAAAAACAGCAGTTGTTCATCCTCTAATTCGCAGTCATCCGGTATTTTAAAGGGCGTATAGTTTCCATAGGGTACGCGTAAATATTCGGCTTGTCCACCAGGATAATTCCCGAATTTCTCACTATATCCAAATAGTCCGCCTGAATCGTAATGTGGGTTCGAGTGATCACACTGGCTTTCTAAATGGTGATGACAATATTGACATTGCCCACAAGCAACGGTAAATGGAATGACGACACGATCACCCTTTTTCACAGCAGTGACGTTCGGTCCTGTCTCCTCCACCACCCCCATCGGTTCATGCCCAATGACATAACCAATGGGCAGCGGGAGATTCCCTTGATACAAATGTAAGTCTGACCCACAAATCGCAGTAGACGTAATCCGAACAATGACATCCTCTTGATCTTGAATCGTTGGGGCAGCTACTTTTTTTACTGCAATTCGATTTTTCCCTTGATAGGTGACAGCTCTCAATGCTTTTCCTCCTTTATATGAATCATCTTTACGTAGCTTCACCTTGATTGGATGATTCATGCCTAAAATGAGGAAAAACAAAATAGCCCATCGAAGATTCGACAGGCTTTCTAGCATTTTTTATCTACAAAATACACATCATACTGAGCTGATGCTTCAGGATCTAACATCGTGTTACCTTCTTGAATAAAATATGGACACATTCCTGGACTTTGTGCTTCTTCAAATTGATCATACACATTCTCAATATCTCCAGGAAGCAGCAAAATCAATATTTTATTTGTATGAGACATTAATTCATAAGAATGTATGGTATTTGGCGCAATATAGGCAAACTCACCTTGCATGAGGCAAATGTCCTCTCCGTCTAGATGAAGGGTCATCTGTCCTTCCACACAATAAAGTGCTTTCGTATGAATTTCATGGTAAAGCGTTGGGAAGCTTTTTCCCTTCGTTCCTTCAATGACTAAATGGCTGAAACTGCCCCCGGTTGTCTCTTTTGTCGCGATCAACTCATGAAGCTGCCCCTCAATCATATATTGCTTTCCTTCACCAGCCTCCAATACGTAAGGCTGTACCATTTGCGGCAACTCACTATGAAATAATAATGAGGGTTTGGTCGTTTTAGAAAGCTCTCTTATGCCATGCATCAGCATGATATCACTTTCTTGTTCTGCTTGTTGAAAACACTCTATATCAAATGCTTGATTTGTAAACGGCCATTCATCCATTTGGACTTGCTTCCCAATCGTTTGATAAAATGCTGTCATTTGTCCACCTAACGTAAATGAGATAAACCGTGTTTTGTGGCTATGCATCCTGTATCCATGAATGGTTTTGGGCGGAATGTGAATATAGTCGCAGGCCGTCACCATATATTTCTTACCGTCCAGTATGACTTCAAGCTTACCCTCTAGCACAAAGATGGTTTCAAATAATCCTTCATGACAGTGCAGCGGAAAATAAGCGCCTTTCCCACCTGAGATTAAAACAAGCTCAAACAGTTCATTCGTTTGACTTACGTCTGCCAGCACATGAACAAGCTGATTCTCCAAGCCATACAACCTTCCCGAACTAGAATCGGTATAAAAAGAGGTCCCTTTGGATTGCTTGAACGATTGCGGTTGCTCCAACATTCCATCACTCCTCGTGACTATTTGACTATCTCCATTATATAGACCAATTGATATAATAGATAGCCAATACGCGAGAATTTTTACGATTCTCGCGCAAATATGTGTTTAAGATACCCTTTGACATATTCTAAAGGCTTTGTCTGTTTCAGTGCAGTCGTCATGGATAACCCGCCAATCACCATGGAGTGAATGAGCGACGCGATCTCATCAGCTTTCGTTTCTTCATACCCGCTATTCATCAGCTTTTCTTTTACAATCTTTTGCCAACGGATCATTTCTTGCTTACATGTATCATGCAGTTGTATATGTTCAGGCTTTGACTCAGCGGCTAGTAAGACAATCGGGATCCCTCTTTCACTTTCCTGTTCCTTAAAACCTTGAATCAGATACGCCATAAAACGATCAACCGCTAGATATGGGTCATCTGAATAGGAAAAACTTTCCTCAATTCGATTGATGACCTTTTGACTAATATATTCTACAGCCGCGATGGCTAGTTCTTCTTTTCCATTTGGGAAGTAATAATAAAGCGAACCCTTGGGCGTGCCGCTCTCCCTTATGATTTGATTCAAACCTGTTGCATGATAGCCCTGTTTTCGTAAAAGAAGGGCTGTCGTTTGAATAATTTTCTCTTTTGTACTCACATATTACATCCTTTCCCTCCATTAGCTTTTTATTTATTTTAACAACGGTTTTATCCCTTGCCATATTGTAGATGATTCCATTTCTGCTGCAAGTCGTAACAGCCAGTCTTCTTTTCCTTTAGGCGCTGTCACTTGTACCCCTAAAGGCATGCCTTCTTGAGTCAGGTGAACCGGTACACTCATGGATGGCTGTCCTGTTAGATTGGCAAGCTGTGTAAATGGTGTGTAGGTAAGACTTTTTAGGAACATGTCATAAATGAGTTCCTGCTGTGCCTGCATTGATAAAGACGAAACACGTAAAAGGTCAGATTTTTCCTGATTAGTATGCATCAGCTCACCAATTCTTGGCGCTGAATTGGCCGTCGCAGGTGTTACATAGAGATCGTACGTTTGGTGGAATGCGGCCATTTGTGCAGCTGCCATGTCCCATGCATCTAGACTCTCTGTATAGGCAGCAGCGGTCACATTTTTCCCGGCTTCCGCCAGCACCCACGCAACAATATCTGTTTCCTCTGGTTTTACAGGTCGCCCAAATGAACGTGCCAACGATGTAAATAATGCCGACATCTCTCCACTGTTCATGACATAGTATTGCTGCATCAAATGAATACCATCAATGTCTGGCTTTGCTTCCTCTACTTGATGGCCGTTTTCACTTAACCATTTCACCGTTTGAAGGACAGCCTGTTTCGCTTCCTCACTGACCTTTGTACCAACTGGCGATTCTACGCTAAAAGCGATCCGCATACGGGATGTTTGCTTTTTAAGATCCTCTAGATAACTGCCATCATATAACGGAGTTTGAAAAGCCGCTTCCGGCTGAATCACCTGTAGTAGATCAAGTAGTGCTGCACTGTCTCGCACTGTTTTTGTCAAAGTGAAATCAATAGAAGCTCCTTGCCACTGTCTTCCTGCACCCGGTCCTACCGGTGTCCTGCCCCTTGTTGGTTTTAATCCAAATAAACCAGTAAATGATGCTGGAATTCGAATCGATCCACCTCCATCACTCGCACCACCAGCAGGTACAATGCCGCTTGCAATCGCCGCTGCTGTACCACCACTTGAACCGCCTGGGGAATACTCTTCGTTCCATGGATTTCTGGTTGGTCCATACAAATCTGGTTCTGTCACATTTCTCAAACCGAATTCCGGGGTGTTTGTATGACCGATCATAAGAAGCCCAGCCTGTTTCAATCGTCGGACAAGGTGGGAATCTTCTTTTGCCTTCACATCTTTTAACAACATCGCACCTGCTGTCAACGGTTCATTTTGTAGCCCTTGTGATATATTTTTCAACACGAACGGTACACCAGCAAACGGCTGCTTTGAGTCTAATGACTTCATGCTTTCCATCACTTGGTCGTGTCTTGTCTGAATGACAGCATTCAGTGTAGGATTCACTTCTTCCAATCTAGTAAATGCCGCATCTACAAGCTCCTTTGGAGTTACTTGTTTATTGCGAACAAGCTCTGCCAATCCTGTCGCATCGTATGTCATATACTCTTTTACGTTCATCGTCATGCCCTACTTTCTCTTAATATACTTCATCTATTGTCTACTAGATTTCTATTAAATTCAAATGTAGAATCTCGTATGAAAATTTTATCTGATCCCATGAATCTTCTACAACCAATAGAGATTCTCCGTTATAATAGAGTCAAAAATGAAGGTCATCTCGTATGGAAGGAGCCGAAATCTTGAAAAAGAAATTATTGATGCTCATTGCCTGTATGCTAACTCTGACAACGATTCTACCACTCCATTCACAGGCATCTACACCCGCAAAAGAAACGGATGTTATCATCGTCTATAAAAATCAACAAGGAAAACAAACAGCCATTGATCAAAGTGAAAAAGTAAACGCTCAATACATACATCTTCCCGCTGTAGCAATAACCGTGGATGAAAAAATCGTCATGTCACTGAAGAACAATTCAAACATCGCCTATGTCGCAGAAAATAAAAAAGGACAACTGGCTTCTTCAGAGAATGAACCATCTACATCACAAGATCCATTGGTACAGCAATCGTACAATCTGCAAAAGCTCAACATAAAACAAGCACTGAAGGATAGAGTCACAGGGAAAAATGTTAAAGTGGCCATTCTTGATACAGGGATTTTCCCTCATCAAGATTTAAAAGTGGCTGGTGGAAAATCCTTCGTGGATTATACATCCTCCTACAAAGATGATAAAGGGCACGGAACGCATGTGGCTGGCACCATCGCTGCATTAAATAATGATTATGGCACAGTTGGTGTCGCTTCTGGCGTGAAGCTGTACGCTGTGAAAGTACTAGATAAAGAGGGAGAAGGTGATTTATACAGTTTGCTTCGGGGCATCGATTGGGCCATCACTAATAAGATGGACATTATCAATCTGAGTCTAGGTTTTGAAGATCACATTCCCATTCTTCGTTCAGCTGTAGATACAGCATATAAAAAAGGACTACTCGTGGTCGCTGCAAGCGGAAATGATGGGAAAAGAGGCTCTATTGGTTATCCTGCCGCATATGATAGCGTCATTGCTGTCTCCGCGACAACGGAAAAAGACACACTTGCTTCCCTCTCGAATACAGGGAAAGGTATCGAATTTTCCGCACCTGGCAAGGATGTCATCAGCACTTATTTGAAAAATGAATATTGGTATGCAACTGGTACATCCCAAGCCGCACCGCATGTCACAGGGATGCTCGCTCTTTTAAAACAGCTTCATCCGAAGAAAACAAATGCACAGCTTCGCACGTTACTACGTAGCTATACAGTTGACCTTGGTGCTAAAGGGAAGGATCAGCATTTCGGCTATGGCCGAGTACAATATATTCCGCAATCCACCTTTTTAAAGGCCGCAACAAGTGCTGTGAAAAAAGCTGAAACATCGAAGACACAAGCAGATGTCAATCGAGCCAAAACGAAAATGAGCCGTCTCACTGCCAATAAACAAAAAATGGCACTGACGGAGCGGATCAAAAAGGTACAAGCCAACATTGATATCCGTTCAGCACGTGCTAAGGTCAAAACAGCCGAAAAAAACAAAACACAAGGGTCTATCAAAAGTGCACAAACAGCCATCCATAAGCTCAGCAAAGGAAAAGAGAAAAGCAGCCTGCAAAAACGACTCGACAAGGTCAAAAAACATGTCGCCTATCAAAAAAAAGTGACAGACGCCAAACAAAAAGTAAAAAAAGCCGAAGCCAAACGCACAAAGAAAACGAAGGCATCAGCTCAACAGGCTGTAAAAAAACTAAAAGCATCAAAAACAAAAACCAGCTTACAAAAACGATTAAACCGTATTAAGGTCTAACAGAAAAAAACGATTCCCACCATGCAGGAATCGTTTTTTCTATTTCAACATCGGCTCAAACATCGTGTGTTGATATTTCCTTTCGGCATCCAGCCTCACTTCATAGAGTATGCGCTCTAACGAATGGATGATATCACCTAATGCTTGATGGACCGATCCATGTTCAAAAGAAGCTAAACTCTCCGGTAATTCATCTTCATCCAACACAAAGAAATCACCATTCGGACGAACAAGAAGATCAATCACTAAATCTTCAAATATAACCGCTCCCTCTTTAAACCATGTCTGTCTGACGATATTAAAATAGAACCCAAGTTCATTGCCTCGATCATCTCTCCAAAAATAGACATTGTAAGGCCGGTCCTTCCAATAATAGGCGGTCGTATAGCTCCCTTTTGGAATCGTAACAGTGCCATCTCCTGCCATCATCGTAAACGTGTCTTCAATTTTGTGAAACAACACGACTTGTTGCTCCTGTACATCTAACAGTTGACAAGTATGTTCAACGATCTTCTCATCGTATTTGATTTTTCTCTCGATCACTTTATCTCCAGAATCTACATGTAGCGGAAACAACATCTCACATCTCCTTCTGCATCTGCTTTCACTTATTCAGTATACACTGATTTTCTTTGAGAAAATAAAGGTGCTCTGCTACTGCTTATGGAAGAACTATATGGGGTGATAACAAATGAACGGGATCACGATGATCGAAACCGTAGCAGAAGTTGCACAAATCATCTTGGTTTTTTGCGGCTATGCTCTTCACTGGAAGATGATGAAAACAAAGAGAGAAAGAAAACTAACCCTATACGAACATGTATTAAAGTTCTTTGTCATGTTCGGTTTAATCGCTTGGGGGTTTTCATATCTAGCCCTACAATTATGGGTTTAACGCATAAAAAGGCAGATCCATCGACGGGGACGTGATCTTCCTTTTTATGTAGCATGTTAAGAACTAGCTGGTTGTTCTTTTTTCATCACATACTGATAGCTCTTTACATGCGTCCCGTTCTGATTCACAAATTCTTTATCCAGCGCACGCTCAAATCCCATTCTTTCATATAATCGAATGGCGGCCTGCATTTTATCCGATGTATGGAGATACAGGACATTCTCACCCCACGCTTGTGTCAACTCAATACTTTTCCGCAGCAATAACTCCGCAATGCCTTTTCCCCTCACATCTGGATCGACTCCTAAAAACCGGATAATGGGTGATGTAATGCCTAACTCTGGCTTGTCATACGCTTTTTCAGATGAGCGGAACATTTGGAGGGTACCGACTACCTTCTCTTCAAGCTCAGCCACAAGCATGAGCTCCATGTTCGGGTTATCTACTGCACCTTTTAGTGCCGCCGCATAATTTTGCCAGCCTTCTTCTGTGAATTGAGGTTCGAACTGTGCGTATGATTTGATCAACACTTGCCTGATGGCGTCATGATCCTGACTTCCCGCCTCACGAATGTGGATTTCCTGCTGCTTCATGTTAGCACCCCTTTATCTCCATATGTTTATACGTATCATGCAAAAACTGCATGTCATGATCTTTTTTTCCTTCTCATTTAATGTAAAGAGTCCGTTCCGAAAGATCAATCCTTTTGCATGACAAACCCTCATCTTTTTTTGAAAAACTGAGGGAGAAATAAAAAAGACCTGCCGCAGCAGGTTCATAGAGTCAATCGTTGGAATCCCAATGGATGGTGCGGAAAATGTCATTGTTCTCTTCATTGGTTTGATAGGCACGGTAATCAAAACCGGAGAGACCAAAGCCAACTGTAGTCAGAATGATTCCAGCCACAGTGAAAATGATCCCTAAGGTTAGGCAACGTTTTTTCAATTGTTTTGTTATCATATTCTCACGACCTTCTTTTTAAACATTCCCAAGAATGTGTGACTCGATTGAACAGTCACTTTCACACATACTTTTGTTAAAAAAACAGTGGCGATTCCGCTTAGGAGCCCTATACCTAAAAGGAAAACACCGATGCCAAGCTGTGTCACGACGACATGCAGGCCATCTTGATAGATGAAAGGTGAGCCGATCACACTTAACAACCCGCCAAGTAGACCAGACAACATCAATGTGCCTGTCACAAGTGGGATACACCACATCACCAAATACAATGAGAAAATGAGCAGCACGACCGACGCAAGAATGCTTCCCCATAAAGGAAACCCTAAAACAAGGATCGAGATGCGTGTCACTTTTTCTCCAACTGTCGGTACCTCCACCTGACGCGCGCCTAACTCTGTCACAATCCCTTGTGCAATCAATGCAGGATCGCCTACTTGATGTACAGCTTCCTTTTCACTGTAGCCATCTTCTTGGTAATCTTCGATCATTTCATCGTAGTATTCCGTATACTTCCTACTCTCTTGTTCACCAATAGGATGCAAATGCTTTTCTAAGCTCCTCAAAAATTCACCTTTGTTCATTTGCCTTGCCCTCCAGATATAAATTCATATACCGCCATCACTTGATCCCATTCCTCTAAAAATTGAGCCATATAGTCATTTCCGCTCTTTGTCATTCGATAATACTTCCTTAATCGACTGTTATGTTCTTGGGCGTATGCCTCCACATAATTGTTTTGTTCTAACCGCTTTAAGATTGGATATAATGTCGATTCTGACACCTCAATACACTGAGACATCTCTTTAATGATTTGATAACCATAGGAATCGCCTTTCTTTAATACCGCCAGTACACAGAATTCCAGTAATCCTTTTTTTAGTTGTGCATTCATGTTTACAACTCCTAACAGTATATACTATACATTACATAGTATAATGTGACAAGAGGTATATCTGTTGAAATCCAATGATCCCTTCTTTACAATGCTCGTTTCATTAAGAGTGTTTATACTCAGATGAATTATGATCAACCGTTATATATTAGAAATATATCTGTTTATTTCATTTTTAGAGGTATAAGTTCAATTTTATGGAATGAATAAGAGGATTCGAAAAATTTTTCAATACCGATGCTTATCCTTATTTTAATCATACTAAGTTTTACGAAAACTCAACTCGAAAAAAAGTGATAGGAATGGAAGAAAGAGGGGAATTATTCACAACTCAACCAATACCGGCTAGTTGCAGACCTTAAAAAAGAGGAGTTGATGATCTTGAATAGAGTGTTGAGCAATTACCTCACGTTAGTGATTACATTCACTTTATGTTATATCGTGTATTTATTCATTTTCAAACAGCCGTTTACAACTACACCTATTATACTGTTTGTCATCGGAGCAGCTATTGCTGAGTGCATACGTTTTTTCTTTCTGAAAAGTAACGAGAAGAAAGATGATACCTTGAACAAATAGTCCCTTATACATAAGATCACTCAACATATGAAAAGACACCCCCACATTATATTGGAGGTGTCTTTTTTACTTTTTAGATATTCACAAATCCTTCTCCAAACACATCGCGCACGTCATGGACAACAACGAATGCATCCCGATCAATTTTCTTAATGATTTTCTTTAACCGCATCAGCTCTTGCTTTTGAATGACAGCATATAAAATTTCCTTTGATTCTTTTGAATAATGACCTCGTCCATTTAAAACGGTTACACCTCGATCAAGGGTGTGGTTGATTTCTTCAGCGATATCATCTTTATATGAAGAAATAATCGTGACTGCTTTTTTCGTGTTTAGTCCCTCAATGACGAAATCCATCACCTTCGTAGCTACATATAGCATCACAATGGTCAACATTAATTTTTCTGCCCCAATAATGAAATAGGATGCAAAGACAACGATGAGATCAAAAAATAAGATGGCATAGCTGACGTTCCAGTCTAAATACTTGTTCGCCATTCTCCCAAGAATGGCCGAACCTGCTGTTGTTCCGCCTGCTCTTAAAACAAGTCCGATTCCCAGCCCTATGATCACTCCCGCAAAAATGGCGCCAATGATCATTTCATCTATTTGAATCGTCCACGTAGTGGTTAGGTGTAAAAATAAGGAGTTACTTGCAACGGCAATCACTGTGTAAATCGTCGTCTTCTTGTCCAAGTATTTATAACCGACCAACAGTAAGATGGCATTCAACACAAGGTTTGTTAGCCACGGAGCAATCTCAAATACATAATAGAAAATAATAGACAGCCCCGTTACGCCGCCTTCCCCAAATTCAAGCGGAATAACAAACAGATTCACAGCTGCTGCAAATAAAAAAGAACCAATTAAGATCATGACAATATCTTTTACACATTTCTTCATTTCTTCTTACCTCCTTTTTCAAGCCTATAAAATCAAAAAACCCTCTTTCTGGATGAAAGAAGACAGTCTTTGGACAAAATAAACATCAAAAAACAACGCCTTTTGACGATCCTTTCTGTGATGAACCTTTCCATAATATATATTTCTTTTTAGAGGCTGTCAACGACATGGTTTTCTATTATTTCGACTGTATTTTTATACACCAAAACCCGCATTCCTACAGGGTTTTTTGTCATTTTCTGTTTTTGGCTCTCCTTGACAAAAACACTTTAGTCATTTAAACTACTGCCTCATATCATACCCATTTTTTCCGATCAAAAAAGGAGGCTGTTCTATTTATATGAACCCAATTCAAAGCCGCTTACAGGCTCACAAGCCATTGATTTTAGATGGCGCACTGGCAACGGAGCTTGAACGAAAAGGCTGTGATTTAAATGACCGCCTATGGTCAGCCAAAATACTCATCGAACAGCCTGAACTGATTCAGCAAGTACACTTCGATTACTTCCAGGCTGGGGCAGACTGTGCCACTACAGCCAGCTACCAATCAACCATTGATGGCTTTACTGAAAAAGGCTATACAGAAGCAGAAGCGTTTGAATTGATGAAGCGATCCGTTTCGTTAGCAAAAGAAGCACGTGACCTCTTTTGGCAGGATGAGACGAATCATCCAGGCAGGACAAAACCTTTTGTCGCTGGATCTGTGGGGCCATTCGGCGCTTATTTGTCTGACGGTTCTGAATATAAGGGGAATTACGGTCTGACAGAGCAGGCACTTGTTGATTTCCACAGACCAAGGATTCAAGCATTAATTGATGCTGGAGCAGATGTACTGGCTTGTGAGACGATCCCTTGTCTCATTGAAGCAAAAGCCATCGCAACACTTCTGAAAGAGGAATTCAGCGGCATATATGCGTGGATTTCTTTTAGCGCAAAAGATCACCTCCATATCAGTGAAGGGGATCGAATCAAAGATTGTGTACAAGCTCTTGAGCCGTATGAACAGATCGCGGCTGTTGGTGTGAATTGTACACCACCACAATTTATTTCTTCTCTGATCCATGAGATGAAAGAGGGGACAAGCAAACCGATTGTCGTGTATCCCAATTCAGGTGAATTGTATGATCCCGAACAAAAAATATGGAGCGGAGATACCTCTCATCATACGTTTGGCGATTGCGCGCATCAATGGTACAAAGACGGCGCCCAGCTCATCGGAGGCTGTTGCCGGACAACACCAAAAGATACGACAGACATCTTCCAATGGGCGAAGTCGTAACGTCACGATTCAACACACATACTTCTAAACAAAAGGGCGGGAAGACATGGAACAAGCAAATGATCAGTCACAACAATATCAACGAAAAATGACGAGCCGCCACCTGTTCATGCTTTCTCTAGGCGGTGTTATTGGAACAGGACTCTTTTTAAGCTCCGGTTATACCATCAATCAAGCTGGACCTGCTGGAACCATTCTTGCCTATCTTGTAGGGGCATTAATTGTGTATCTCGTCATGCTCTGTCTAGGTGAGTTATCTGTGGCCATGCCAGTCACAGGGGCTTTTCATACTTATGCAACGAAATATATCGGTCCAGGTACCGGCTATACGGTTGCATGGCTCTATTGGCTAACGTGGACAGTAGCACTTGGCTCTGAATTCACAGCGGCGGGCCTTTTAATGCAGCGCTGGTTCCCGGACACATCTGTTTGGATATGGAGTGGTGTCTTTGCTCTCCTCATCTTTTTACTCAATGCATTTACAGTCAAATTTTTCGCAGAATCAGAGTTTTGGTTCTCAAGTATTAAAGTCATGGCAATTATTCTCTTTATTATATTGGGCGGGGCTGCGATGTTTGGCTTGATCCCACTCCAAAGTGGTGAAGCCGCTCCGTTCTTTTCAAACTTCACTGGAGAAGGCGGACTTTTCCCAAATGGCTTTTTACCCATTCTCATGACCATGCTAGCTGTCAATTTTGCCTTTTCAGGTACTGAGCTCATCGGGATTGCAGCAGGAGAAAGTGTCAACCCAGACGAAACCATTCCACGAGCTATTCGTACGACCGTGCTCCGTCTCGTCCTGTTTTTTGTGGGAACCATCATTGTACTAGCTGGACTGATTCCTGTAGAAGAAGCAGGGGTGATTAAAAGTCCATTTGTGGTGGTATTTGACCGAATCGGCATTCCATATGCCGCAGATTTCATGAACTTTGTCATTTTGACCGCCATATTATCAGCAGCTAATTCGGGCTTATATGCATCATCTCGCATGCTCTGGTCACTTTCTGAAGAACGCACGCTGCCAAAGAAACTGGCAAAACTCACATCAAACGGCATTCCATTAAATGCACTCATCTTAAGTATGGTCGGCGGCATTCTTTCATTGCTATCGAGTGTGATCGCACCAGCAACCGTGTATCTTGTGCTTGTGTCGATCTCTGGACTAGCCGTTGTGGTGGTCTGGATGGGCATTGCTGCCTCACAGTTCATGTTCCGAAAGAGGTTTTTACAAGAAGGCGGACAGCTCAGTGATTTAACCTTTAGAACCCCGCTCTATCCAGTGGTTCCGATTGCTGCCTTCATTCTATGCCTTGCCTCTGTCGTCGGCATTGCATTTGACCCAAATCAGCGCATTGCACTGATTTGTGGTATTCCTTTTATTATTCTTTGCTATGTTGCCTATTATGTAACAGCTTGGGTACAGAAGAAACGTGAAAAACCTGGTATGTAATGCCGGGGTTTTTCTGTTTGCAAGAAAAACCTGACATTAGAGGTTATCACTAGCAAAAGGAAATCCTTTGATATATGATAGGAATCTATGATTTTCAGAACGGATGAGGGGAGTTGTAATTGACATGGAAATGACCATTACTAGAGCATTAAGCGAATTAAAAATGCTTGATAAACGAATCAATCGAACCATTGATGACGCCGTACTTGGTGGATTGATGGTCGGGAAAAAAATACAGCACGGTTTTCAAAATCAAGAAGACATTGAAAAAAAGGCAAAGGCAGATGACCAATCGATCCAAGCACTGATTAAAAGACGGAATGCCATTAAATCAGCCATTGTTGTTTCGAATGCCACCACAACCATTGACGTAGCAGGTGTAAGCATGACAGTAGCAGAGGCGATTGAACGAAAATCGTCCATAGAATATGAGATGCGTTACTTACGAAAATTGAAGAAAATCTATAGTGAGCTTGTGGAACGGACAGAACAAATAAACGAAGAGGTAAAAGAGAGACTAGATAAACATTTGGAAACACTGTTTGGCAAAGACGGAAAGTTACAAGCCGCTGCCAACCAAGAGATCGTGAAGTCTTTCTTAACTGAAAATGAAGCAACGATCATTGATCCACTTCACCTTCGCGTGAAAATTGAACAGCTCTCTAAAGAAATTGAAGATTTTCAAATGGAAGTTGATTTTTCATTGTCAGAAAGCAATACTCTTACAAAAATAAAAGTAGACTAAACGCTTTTGTTAGTAAGCCGAAAATCGATGAAACTAAACACCTCCGAGGGAAAGGTGATTCCCTCCAATCTGACGATCATCTGAGGATGATCCTTAGTAAAAGCTCAAAGCTGAACGTTCAAAGCGCAAAGCTCAAGTATTCAAAATTCTTATATATCAAAGCTCAAGTGTTAAAGTTAAAAGTTCGATCGAATCTGGGAGAACGGCTGATGAGTGTTTGTTTATCGACTCTTTCGGTTGCCGCCCAGCAGGTTTACTAACAAAAAGAAAAGGATGTCACAAGTTGACATCCTTTTTTCTATGACTTGATAACAAGGCTTGAGTTCAGAGTTGTTTACAGTAAAATGAAAAAAACTTCCCTTTTTTAAAAGGGAAGCTCTTAAACTATTTTTTCACAACTACTTTTACAGCTTTACTTTCTCTTCTCACATCTGAAGCTGTGACATACAAGACTGTTTTGGCTTTTTGTGGTTTGATGCTTGCTGTAAATGCACCTTTGCTATTCGTTTTCACTGTTTTGATGACTTTCTTTGATTTGTTTTTCACTTTGATGGTCAGACCTGGGGCTGCTGTGCCTTTGATGGCCTTACTTTTAACTGTCACTTTGCCCACCTTCGGCTTGGCTGGTGCCTTCCCTTTTTTAACTACGGTCTTAAGTGATGTAGCCGCCTTGCCTTTAGAAATCTTGATGCGTAACACTTTATTTATATTCTGTTGCTTGATTTTGATACTATAGGTTCCTTTTTTACTTGCCGTACCTTTTCCAAGAAGTGTCTTTCCTCTATAGACAGAGACAACCGCACCTGCTTTTGCTTTCCCAGTTACTTTTTGATGCTGATCCTCTACTTTATTAACAGACGCATTCAGCTCTAAAGCGCTTAGGGCAGCAAATGTATTCAGTCGGCCATGCCCTGTCATCCAATCAACGCCCGGAACCTTTGGATCAACAATTGGATCATCATTTTCATCATAGTAAATCTGATCTAGTCCATCTACTGATTTGAATGAAATATCGTCTGCTGTTGTTTCCAAAATGTGTCTCACTTGCTTAGGCTTTAATGTTGGGTTTTTAGCCAACAATAAACCTGCCGCTGCTGCTACATATGGCGTGGCCATTGAAGTCCCGCTGAGATATGAAACATTTCCATCAGGCATCAAACTTGGAATATCAGAACCTGGTGCAGACATGCTTAGTCCTTTACCGAAGCTCGAGAACTCAGCCGCCATATCTACACGACTACTTGCGCCAACAGACATTGCATATCGAGAGGACGCTGGATAACCCATTTCTGGAATGCCATCATTCCCGCTCGCTACGACCACAAGTACATTCCTTTGTGAAGCGTAATTCATTGCATATTCAATGACTCTACTATAGTCACCACCAAGACTGAGGTTAATGACTTTTGCCCCTTTGTCTACTGCATGTTTAATCCCAAGCGCAATGTGCTCTGAGTCACCATATCCATAAGTATCTAATACTTTCACTGGGATAATACCTGTATGTTGATTTAGACCTGTCATCGAATAATGATTATCAGCTTTTGCCGCAATAATCCCAGCGACATGTGTTCCATGTCCGTTATCATCAATGGCATCTTGATTTCGATCGATGAGATTGGCACCTAAATCCGTACGAACCGTCCCACTTAAATCTTTTAAGCGACTGTCGACGCCAGTATCAACGACAGCAATCAATGTTTGCTTCATTTTGCTTGTGCCGATCAGTGTCTTCATTTGTTCAAACTTGACATCAGCACCCTTTTTACCACTGTTTTGTCCACTGTTTTTCAGAGGCCACTGGTATGGATATTGAATGTCATTCGCCAGTGCTCGGTAGGTTTGCACAGGTTCAGCAAAGTCGACATTTGGCATGCTAGCTAGCTTTCTAGCCGTGTTTTTCACTGTGCTTTTCCCAACTTTTAATGTCTTACCAGACGTTTCTTGTCCTGCTGGCACATCATAAACATACATGCCTTTAAATAATGGACTGACTGATTGTGAAGTCACACGATTTTCCTGGATTCCATAGCTCTTCATTTTCTTTTTCGCTGATTGGAGCGTTTGGCCATCCTTTAATTTAAAGATGATTTTATTCGTTTTAACTTTTTCTTCTGGTACAAGCTTTTGCTTCTCCAGTACATAACCGATTGATTTTCCTTCAAGCTGATCGATTCCAATTGTTCGATCCATCGCTTCTAATTCCTTTTTTAAGTACGCTGGACTTGCATCTTTTAGCATATCAAATAGAGCACGGATCGCCTTTTGTTCTTTCTCTTTGACGATATGACCACTGAATGCACCATTTTTCTCTATATCGTTCAACAGTGGTTTTAATGTAAGGAGATGATTGTACACCTTTTGTTGCTCGGTTTTTTTCTTGATCAGCTTGGATTTGAGAAATGGTTTCGTCTTTTGAAGAAGGCGCGCAAGCTTCTGACCTTCTACTGTTTCATTGAACCGTTTGTCTTCGATGGTGCGAATTGATCGAAGAATTTCTCGTCCATGTTTTTCCCCAATAATGATGATAAAGGGATCTTCTTCAGGGAAGATCGGTTCGGATGGCGGAAGGTTGGCTCCTTTATACCCAATCGTATAAACCGCATCTTCTTCCTCATCCTGGCTATCATCCTCTGATCCTAGATAAAGCACTTTGACATAATAAGGACCTGACCATGCATGTGGGAAATTGACTTCTGCCTCTCCGCTTGCTGTATCCACAAGATATCTTGAATAAGTGTCATCCTTAGCCGCTCTTTCTTTACTTGGATAGACCGATACGGACAACATCTGTTTACTCTTCACAGAAATTTTCATATGTGTATTCTTTTGAACTTCTTGTGAAGTTGGCGTGATTCGGTACCACGACTCCTCGTTTTCATTCTTTAAAGTACCTGAAATGACTTCACCATTTGTTAACCCAATGGCTTCATTCACGTTTGTTCCTTCATTGACCGCTGTTACCTCGTTTGCAGGTAACACAGCCAAACACAATGTGACCGCCAAAAGAATAGCCACAATGGATTTCATCTGTTTTTTAAACATGAAAAGACCCCCTTTTCTTTTACAACACCTTGGAAGAATATCACATAAAGCCTTTTAGTAGAATCTGTTTTTCATATAATTAAACTGTTTTTAAGCTAGGATTTGAGATAGTTTAAATGGCCAAGATCACCAATTAAAAAGCCAATCACTGGTTTCGTGATTGGCTTCTCATATCATGACTTTCCGATGTTCTCTCCATTTTCTTGAATTAATGATTCATACCAGTAAGAGCTTTTTTTCCGAATTCTGTTGAGGTCTTTCAGATCAAATTCGTCGCGATTGACGTAGATGAAACCATAGCGTTTGGCACATCCTTGGTGTGTGCTAAATAAGTCAATAGCTGACCACGGGCAGTATCCGAATACGTCGACACCGTCTGTGATCGCCCATCTGATTTGTTCAATATGTTTTTCTAAATAGTCAATTCGATAATCATCTTGAATCGATCCATCTTCTTCTAATTTGTCGAAAGCACCCAATCCGTTTTCCGTGATAATAAGAGGTAGCTGATAACGGTCATAAATCTCACGCATCGTTGATCGGAAACCGACAGGGTCAATCTCCCAGCCAAACGCGTTTTTACTTAGGAATGGGTTGTTGCCGCCTTTGTAGACGCCATCTTCACCAGATTTCAAATGCTGATCTCCGCCACGGGCAAATTCATCATTGCCATCTCCTTTACTCGCTTCAACCGTTTGAGATGTGTAGTAGTTAAACGCAATGAAGTCTGGCTTCGCACTTTTCAATATCTCCATATCCCCCTCTTCAATGACAGGGAGAATGTCTTTTTCCTTCATGTATGCCCATGCAAGGTTGTTATAACGGCCGAATACTGCCATATCAAGATACAGCCAGTTGCGGATCGCATTGTAATTTGCCGCAGCAAGGACATCCTCAGGTTTTGGAGATGCCGGGTAAATAAGGGCGATGTTTGGCGCCGGTCCAATTTTCGCTTCAGGTAGCAAACGATGGCAGAGTGTCATAGCTTTCGCCTGAGCCACAAGCATATGGTGGTTTTGCTGATACAGTTCTTTTTTTGGATTTTCTAAATTGGGATCAAGTGTACCTAACGCTGATCCGTGTAAGATCATCATATTTTGTTCATTAATGGTCAACCAGTATTTCACCTTCTGACCATACTCTTGAAACAGAACCTCTGCATATCGTTCAAACGCATCTACAGTCGCACGATTTGACCATCCCCCTTTGACTTGTAATGCATGCGGCAGATCAAAGTGATACATCGTGACAATCGGTTCAATGTCATAACGGCGTAATTCGTCAATGAGAGAATGATAGAATTCAATCCCCTTTTGATTGATCTCGCCATCTCCATCTGGAATGATACGTGTCCATGCAATTGAAAAGCGATAAGCCTTCAACCCTATCTCTGCAAACAGTTTCACATCTTCTTTATAGCGGTGATAATGATCACTTGCTACCTTAAAGTCAGTTGTTCCTTCTGGGTAGCTTTCTCTCATATCAATCACAGAAGGCCCCTTTCCATCCTCGTTCCACGCACCTTCTACTTGATAAGCGGAAGTAGATCCGCCCCAGAAAAAGCCTTTTGGAAATGAAGCTAGTGTTGAATATTTCATGATTTCTTCCTCCTATTGTTTAAACTAAGTGTAAAAATGATTGTCCTGGCGTAATGTGTTTTTCCTCTATTTCAATGATATCGCTAAATTCACTGGAATTGGTGATTATGACGGGCGTCGTCACCGATAAGCCAGCAGCTTGAATTGCTTCAATATCAAACTCAGCAAGGAGGTCACCCTCCGAAATGGTTTGGCCCTGTACAACCTTTGGATTAAAATGCTGACCACCTAATTGCACCGTATCAAGTCCAATGTGAATGAGTACTTCTGCTCCGTTTTCAGAGGTAAGACCATATGCGTGACCTGTTGGAAAAACAGTTGTCACAACGCCTGATACTGGTGAAAATAACTTCCCTTCTGTTGGAATAATGGCGGCACCTTTTCCGAGTGCGCCAGATGAGAATGCTTTATCTTGTACCTCTTCCAGCTTAATCACCTCACCCTTTAAAGGACTTTTCACATGAACGGCTTTGACCGCATGTTCATGCTCTGCCTTAGGTGGCATGCTAGATACAGGTGCATCCTCCTCGTCTACTGGGTCTTTAAACCCTATCAAATAGGTTAAGACGATGGAGAGGACAAACGAGACAGAAATCCCGATTAAGAATCCTGTAAACCCTTGACCATAGAAGATCGGCAGTGTGAGCAAACTAGGTAACCCTGATGCAATGGCTACACTTTGTGAATAACCAATAATCGCACCACCTACTCCGGCAGAGAGAACAGCCGCGATGAAAGGTTTCTTCAAACGAAGTGTGACACCGTATACGGCAGGTTCAGTAATACCAAACACAGCAGAAACGGCTGTCGACCCAGCCAACGACTTTAGCTTCTTATTCTTTGTTTTTAACATAACACCAATTGAAGCCCCTGCTTGAGAGAAAACAGCTGGTGCAGTTGCTGGTTTGATGTGATCTTTTCCATGCACTGCAATATTATTTAAAATGACCGGCACAAGCCCCCAATGAATCCCGAAGATCACAAGCACCTGCCATGCCATCGCAATTAAAGCACCGGCAAGTGTAGGACTAAAGGAGAATACTTTGAGTAAGACGGCGGCTATGCCGTTCCCTGCATACACACCGAAAGGTCCAAACACTATGAGTGTCAGCGGGACAACTGTGACCAGTAAAATCAGCGGTGTAATAAAGTTCTTGACGCTTTCATGAATGACTTTATTAAAGAAACGCTCGATATACCCCATGACAAACACAGCCAAAATAATCGGAATGACCGTTGATGTATAAGACATTAAGACAACTGGAATACCAAAGAAGGTCACATCCCCGCCGCCTTTTGTCAGCTCTTGAATCGTCGGGTAAATGAGTGCACCAGCAATCGTCACAGCGACAAATGGATTCGCCTTAAACTTCCTCGCAGAAGTGAACGCGAGTAGTAAAGGCAGGAAGTAAAATAAACTGTCTGATGCAGCAAACAAAATCTGATAGGACGTATCTTCAGGAGTTAACCATTTCGCATTGATACAAATGCCTAAAAGACCTTTTAAAATACCGGCTCCTGCCATTACACCTAAGAGTGGTGTGAAAATACCAGACACAATATCTACGAACTTTCCAAAAAGACTCGTACTCTCATCACTTGAACGGGCAGAAGAAGAAACCGAATCGTCTAAGAGATTCGTAAACTCCCCAATCTCTCTATATACCTCTGGAACTGTATTTCCAATGACGACTTGGAATTGCCCACCACTTTCCATGACCGTCACAACACCATTTAATCTCTCAATGGCTGCTTTATCTGCTTTTGACCTATCATTTAATTTAAAGCGAAGTCTTGTAGCGCAATGTACCAGTGAATGAACGTTTTTCTCTGTGCCAATATGTTTCATAATGTCTTCTGCTAATTGACGATGACTCATACAAATACCCCCTTTTTTTCAAAAAAATACGTTTTTAGGCAAAATAAAAACCTAAACGGGCACCAAAAATAGTCGCAACTTGCCATTGCGCTTTTTCAGTGAACGTTTAGGTTTTGCCTGCCGAACAGTCACAATCCTCTAAGACGATCATTGTGAAAACGTATTCTTTTTTGTTTATGTGCAAAGAGTACCACTCTTATTTTTTTATGTCAACGCTTTCTTTTAAAATTTAACTTTAATTTTCTCTTTTAATCAATCGATTCAAATGAATGGACAGATACAGCATTTCCTCTGACGTCACATCTCTTTTATACGTTTGATACACATATTCCGCGATTTTTCTGGCACATTCATACGCTTTCGGATATTTCACTTTGATGAGTTGATATAAATCTTGATCCTCACTCACAAGTAATGTTTCATTGATCAAACGCTGTACGAAAAAGCGTAAATGCGTGAGAAAACGATAGAAATTGAGAGAGTCCTCATCAAACTCGATATTGAGATGGTATTTTACAATGGTCAAAATGGCGTTGACTTCCTTTGTGATACTGACGGTTGTATTCATGTCCTCATTGAGCTCTGCATTGATGATATGCATGGCAATAAAGCCCGCTTCATCCTCCGGAAGTTGAATATGAAGCCGCTCCTCAATCATCACAAGACATTCCTTGGCAACGAGAAACTCAGCTTTGTATAGGCGTTTAATCTCCCAAATCAGCGAGTTTTCTATCAGGTGATTTTTCTTTAACCGTTCAATGGCATAGTGAATATGATCTGCCAGTGACACGTGCAGACTTTCATTTAATTTCCGATTCAGTGTTTGATAGGCATATTGAATCATTTCCTCTGTCACCTTGACGACATCATACGGAACCTCTTGAAGCAGCATTTTCATCCGCTCATGAACCGAGTGATCCTCAAGGCGAAAGACCTTATCAATCAGAGCCTCATCCACCGGATCTCCAGGGCGTCTTTGAAAAGCGATCCCTCTGCCCATCACGACGATTTCCTTCCCCTGTTCATCTATCACACTGATGACGTTGTTGTTTAGTACCTTTTGAATCTGCATCTCCAAACACCTCCGGATGACCACATATTTCTCGCAAAATATGCTCTCATCTTAACACAACTGTCAATCAATTGGTGGTTTTTATGTGACTTTTGCTATGGATTTCTCCTATTTCTATTTCCTCCGTGATGGTCTGTTCTACCAGCATTGTGCATACAATACACCGAGGAGGTGACGGTCATATGAAGGCTTTTTTCTGGTCCGTTTCATTTTTATCTTTACTCATGCTGACCCTTTTTTTCCTAGGGATCGTTTTTTGGCTAAGTGGACAAGGCTTGCATCAGTTATGGAGATATATTCTCATCTCCCTCATCACAGCATCTACGTTACACGGCGTCACCCAGTGGCTAAAACGTCTCGTCATACCAATCTCACCAAAATAAAAGAGCTGCCCGAATGGTTCAGGCAGCTCTTTATTCTTTACGATTGAAAGAGAATCGCTTTTATCCTTGTGGAATCGCTTGTTCATTTTCAATCACAGCTAATCTTGCTTGAACCTCTTCTTCAGAAAGATTATGCTGTTTGACATAAAGATTACGTTCACTTGTACGACATTCATGACTACAGCTACGCATGTATTTATGCTCGCTTTCTTCCGTTGCAATCATTTTGCGGTTACAAGCAGGGTTTGCACAATTGATATAACGCTCACATGGCTCACCAGTGAAGAAGTCTTTCCCTACAACCACATGCTCTGTTTGATTGACTGGCACTGTTAAACGATTATCAAATACATAGCACTGACCGTCCCAAAGTTTTCCTTGGACTTCAGGGTCTTTCCCATAAGTGACAATCCCGCCGTCAAGCTGAGAAACGTCTTCAAATCCTTCACGCTTTAACCAGCCTGAGAATTTCTCACAACGCACACCACCTGTACAATATGTGAGGATCTTTTTCCCTTCAAGGATCTCCTTGTTTTCACGAATCCACTCAGGTAATTCACGGAATGTCTCGATATCAGGGCGCACCGCACCTCTGAAATGACCTACATCATATTCATAATCATTTCGCGCATCAATCACGACAGTATCTGGTGATTGCATTTGCTCATAAAATTCGACAGGGCTCAGGTGTTTACCCGTTAATTCTAACGGATTCACATCATCCTCAAGGCTTAAATTGACCAATTCTTTGCGATGACGTACATGCATTTTCTTAAACGCATGACCATCTGCTTCGTCAATTTTGATCGGCATAGATGCAAAGCGCGGATCTTCTTTTAACGCTTGCATGTACTTGTCCGTCTGCTCAATGGTTCCAGAAACCGTTCCGTTTAAGCCTTCTGACGATACAAGAATACGTCCTAATAGACCAAGCTCTTTACAGAATGCTAGATGTTCTGCCGTAAATGTCTCCGGGTCCTCAATGGGGACATACTGATAGTAAAGTAATACACGATATTGTTTTTCCATATATATAAACACCTCTTAAAATTAATGAAAACATACCATTCTTTATCATACAGGAAATAGGTGCCTAATGGCAATGTCAGCGGGATAATTCCATAAAACGGAAGGTCTATCACGCACATATAGACGATTCCCTCAGCCCATTTTCACGATAAAAAAGACAAAAGACCCATATCAAGCGGTTCGTCTTTTGTCCATCATTCACTTCATTTATTGAATCCATTCTTCAATATCAATCGGATTGGTACCAACGATGCGATATACACGTGACTCATCTTTCGAGTCTATCAGTATCACATCTTGGTCAAAAAAAGTAAGACCGTGAGCTTCTTTCCCACCTTCAAACAACCTGATCTGATAAGACTCTACCAAAGATGTTTTGGATACATCCTGATTTCCCTCTGCCTTTTTCAACTTGATCTCCGTCAGCTCATCAACGAATTGACGTATATCCTCTTTATTTTCTATCAACACTTTTTGATCTTTATACATGATGTCGACCGCTGATACTTTGTCCCGCTCTAGAGAGATCACATCAAGAAAAGCTAATGTTCTTGCATAAAGGAAAAAATAAATGCCAATCACAACCAATGTCAACATGACAAAACCAACAAGCCATTTCTTCAACCTTACTCCTCCTACTCAACCTGAATCTCATGCTGTTTTAGTAAGGCTGATGTGACGCCATCATGCCTCTTTCCCATTTCTTTGACCTGAGCATTCATCCTTACTGATACTCGACTTATAATAAAGACATAAAGGGAAATAAATGATCATGTTTATCAAAAAGGGAAGCGCACAATACAAGGCGCCTAGCCAAATGGGTTCTTCAACTCCAACCACCCCAAAAAAATAAACAAACAATATCAAACTAACAAATAACCCAACAAACGGCATCATAAAAACATATTTTCTAATGTTTTCTAACTCTCTTTGCACTCACAGCCCTCCTCACCACAGAAGTAAAGTAAATATATGTTAATGTTACCATAAAAAAACCGAAAGCATCTAGTTCATGTGATGGTTTCGGTGTGTATTATCGCTATATTTTTTCCTTCCAAGCCTTCAAAAATCGTTCAATAACTTGTAATTCATCTTCATGGAATTGGCTAAGAAATTCTATGTAAGATGTGACAGCCTTTTCATGGAGTTCATCATACAAGATTGCCAATTTTGTGCCTTCCTCTGTCAATGAATAGTAAACGGATTTTTTATCCCCCTGACGATGGCGATAGTGGACCATTTCCTTTTCAATGAGTTTCTTGACCGCCTTTGTAATGGCTGGCTTTGACAATTTCAGTTGTTGTGAAAGAAATGTATTATTTGATTCGTTCGGGTTGGCTTGAATCATGGATAAAATGTGTAATTGGGTGAGTGTCCAATCTTGATTGAGTGTATCAGTCGTGGTAATCAGTGGGTCTGTCGGATCGTGACGTCTTTTTTCCCTGTGCATAATAAGATCTTGAATCGCCTGTAGTACAACCTGTTCTTTCGTTTCCATCTAAACCTCCACTTTTAACGGATAAATAAAATGTTACTAATAATCAAGAGTGGAGTCAAAAGAAAAAGGCGATGTGTCAAAAAGAACAGGACATCCGAACCGATAAGCATGAGAACTTTTCTACCAGAATACACGATATATCACAGCATCGTTCCCTTTTATTTGCTATCGCTTATGATAAAAAGGTCGATTCCGTTCTCATCTATTAACTGACAGACTCGATTTGCCATCACTGACATAAGAGCACCACCAAGAGCTTGCCGGCTTTCATCAAGATTGGTGAATACTCTTCTTTGATTAACAAAAACCTATTAATGATGAGATTGTCTTTGATTCACTTTTTTCTGTTTGTTTTGATAGATTTCCTTCTCCTCTTCCGTCAGATGACCAACAGCAATTCGTTTTGTTGGCATGATGTGCTGATATTCGGTTTTCGCATCCACCCTTATATCATACAGACCATCCTCAGGGAATATGTGACTTGCTGTATACACACCTTCTTCCTTCCATTTTGCTTTTACTCGTGTCTGAGGGGGAGCTTCTCCATATTTCCATACACTTATTTTGACATCTGCTGGTGTACGAATTGGTTTATCATTTTCTTTGATGAGAATACGAAATGTTTGCTTTTTTTGGCTCGTTATTTGACTTGGTGTATCTATGTTTACATGAATTAATGTTGGTTTTTCATAAAGCTCCTCTGTATTCGGATCAAGCTGGCAAGCCGCGAGGAACATCAAGAGGAAACCCAGCATCCAACCTTTTTTCATATTCCTATTCCCCCTTATCTTATGCACCTAAAAATTGTTTCAGTCTCGGTATTCTCTGAATAATCAATCGATCAATCAGCAGCACAACGATCAGTGATAGACCAACAAGTGGGAAAATAATCCCTAACCCTACAAGAAGCAAGATGAACCACTTTAATCTCCCTTTTACTGGCGCTTTCGGTGCACCTAGCGAACCACTAGGCTTTCGATTCAACCATAGCAAAAATCCACTAACCACAATCCCGACAATCCCTACACATACGAGTAAACCAGCCAACTGATTCGCTAGTCCGAACTCTGTTCCTTTATGTAATGTAATGCCTAGAGCAATGGCTTTTCCCAGCCAGCCGTACTGGTCATATCGATAATCTGCTAGCACCGCTCCCGTGTATTGATCGAGATGGACGGTCGCTTCATCCTTTGCCTTTGGTGGAAAGACCGACAGTGTATAAACACCATCTGCCGTTTGCGGAATATACACTTGATAGCCTGCATGTACCTTCTGCTCATTCGCAATGTGTACAACATCATCCATGGATAGCTTTAAAAAGGAGGACTGGTCAGACATTGGGACATCCATCTTCTCAGCTGCCCAAGGTACGTCAGCTATCTCTTCTGTTTTCACTTGCGATGTTGGCTTATCTCCCACCCAAATAGATGGCGGATATCCTTCACCTGTATTTGTAGCAAGTTTCTGAAACTCATTTCCCCATAGCCCGGACCATGGCAGCCCTGTTAAGATCAGAAATAACATCCCTGCCGATATCCAAAAGGCTGGAACAACATGTAAATCACGCATGAGCTGTCTTTTCCCTTTGGTTAAACGCGGAAAGATTACACCACTGAAACGCTTTGGCATTCTTGGCCACCACAAATAAATGCCCGTCACGATGAGTACAATACCCCAGCAGGCCGTCAGCTCAACGATCCGATCACCGATCGTCCCTGCCATCAGCTCGCCATGTATTTCCTCAACACGGTTCATCAACTTGGTTTCATCCTTCATTTGACCTAACACTTGTCCTGTATAGGGATTCACATAGGCTGTATATGTCTCCTCTCCTTGATTAAACCCGACTTCAGCTGAACGCTCCCTTCCTTCCCCCGGTCGATATCTCGTTGGCTCTGCATTCGGATAGGCCTCCTTTACAGCTTCGATCTGCTTTGTAGGAGCTATCTTTTCCCCTTCAGCTTTTACATGATATAGCTTATGGTACATTGATTCTTCAATTTGTGGTTTAAACAAATAGATAGCTCCCGTTACAGCAAGCAATACGAGAATAGGCATAAAAATCAATCCCGCATAAAAATGCCATCTCCACGCTACTTGATAAAAGGAAGCTGCACCTACTGAACGCTTCTTTTTCTTCACACTCATTCCTCCTAATACCTCTCACTCTTTTCAGATTACTGACAAGCCGGATGACAAACAAGCTGAGTACAGAGAGAATTTGTGAAGTAAGAACGAACAAACAAAGAAATCAATTACAAACAAGCAGTACCTTTGATTGAAGTCATGATTCGATTTAACAAAATGATAGGTGATCTTGGGAAACATCATACGGAGCTGGATGTCCAAGGCAGGCGAATGACTTATAGCTTTCTCACAGTAAATCTGGCCACTAGGGTTGACGGTCATCCCCTTGAAAATCATGAACGTCGCCATCGTTTTTCTTATTAGATCAACTAGGATTGTGAAGTAGTCATAAATGGATATAAAAAAAGCTGCCTCATCAAAGGCAGCTACTCAGCATGATTCTCATTTTCCATATAGATAGGTGGTCTCTTCAACGAAATCACCGCACAACTAAAGGCAATCAGCACAAACACTGCACCAAATTTAGCCAAGTCCACAGATGAACCGGTCATTGTAAACATGACACCACCAACTGCGGAACCGATCGAAATACCAATTTGCAAAGCAGATGTGTTTAAACTTTGTTGAATATCAGACGTCACTGGGTCTGTTTGAATCAAGTAGCTTTGCAAAGCAGGCGTCAGTGCCCAGCTAAGCGCTCCCCATAAGACGACCATGACCATAAACAGCGCAAACACGCCGGCTGTATAAGGAATAATAAACATGACGATCGCAAATGACATTGTGACAAATAAAATAGCTTTCCCTGATCCCAATTTATCGCTTAGCCAGCCGCCAAATCCGTTGCCAGCAATCGACGCAAGGCCGAATACCAAATAACAAATACTAATCCAAAACGGTGTCATATGCAGGACTTCCATCAGGAACGGGGTAAAATATGAATACAGCATATAATGACCTGCAAGCATAAACAAACTAATCAAGTGGGCACTATAGATTTTCGGATGCCCTAACGAACGAATCTGCTCTCGTAAAGGCGTGACTTTCTCAACAGGCATTTTTTCCAGTAGGAAATAGATCAACACCATGGAAATGGCCGCTAAGAAACTAATGCCTAAGAACATCACTCTCCAGCCAAAGCTCTCGGTAATAAAGATTCCAATTGGCACACCAAGAACAAGTGATGAGCTAATCCCAATAAATATCAGCCCTAACGCTTTCGCACGATGTGCCGGCTCTACCAATTTGGCCGTAATGGTCAGCGACAAGACGACCACAAGTGCTGTACTCATCGCAATGAACACCCTCGCAATCATCACAAGTGCAAAGGTTGGGCTAAAATAAGTGAATACATTTCCTAATGTAAACACGAATAACGCAATTAAATACAGTCGTTTTCGTTCAATTTTGGCTGTCACAGTGAGCAGGACCGGTGCTGATATGGCATATACAAGGGCAAACACTGTGATAAGCTGTCCAGCAGTCGCAAGAGATACATTCAGATCCTCCGCAATACTTGGCAAAATTCCGCCGACCACAAGCTCAACTAATCCAACCGCAAAAGTAGAAACGGCTAATAAATATACTCTCCAGTTCATGTCAAACATCCCTTCTTTCTATCTTAGCTTTCACTTTAGAATCAGGGTGTAGACAAACAAAAAAACCCTGATTACAAAAAAGAGAAAGCGCGCTTTTGTAATCAGGATTTATCGGATCCTGGTAGAAACCCTCAAACCATATTATTGAGGTTATACAAGTCTATATTTTTTCTTCACATATATTAGCATAGCCTTTCATAACTCGCAAGCAAGTAATTTTATCCAGTTAAACCGACATGAATGAAGAAACTCAACCTCCTCCAATATGCAGATTTTTTGTTAAAAAGAGCCAAATCATCATTGACCTCATTTATTTGATCCTCTATAATCCTTATTAATACAATCGGTTATAAAGACTTTAACTGGAGTGGTGATGGATGAAGCGATGGCCTTCATTATTTTCCGAGCGATGCCCGAAGTGTAATACAGTGTTAGAAGTCTCAAAGTCCAAGGCCTTGCAAGGCAAAATTATTAAAGCATGCCCCAATCTTCATTATGAAAAAGAATACCATCCAGCCCTTGAAACCTACGTCGAGCATGGTGATACCAAATAAAAAAGACCAACCGGGTAGACTGACATAGCAGAATGAGACACAAATAAAACACCCTTATTAGGCTGACATGCTACCAAATGTTTTTGGTGCGT